>NZ_VFVO01000004.1:0-443889 GCF_006442875.1 Mesorhizobium sp. B2-3-15
CCTGTGGCACCAGTCGAGCCGGTGGCACCTGTCGCCCCGGTCGAGCCTGTTGCTCCGGTCGAGCCAGTCGCTCCGGTAGCTCCGGTGTTACCCGTGGCACCGGTCGAGCCAGTCGCTCCAGTCGATCCGGTTGCACCAGTGGCACCGGTAGAGCCCGTGGCACCAGTCGAGCCGGTTGCACCTGTCGAGCCTGTTGCGCCGGTCGAACCCGTTGCTCCTGTCGAGCCGGTTGCTCCGGTCGAACCAGTGGCACCGGTCGAGCCAGTAGCTCCAGTCGAGCCAGTTGCGCCAGTCGAGCCAGTGGCGCCGGTCGAGCCAGTCGCTCCGGTTGCACCAGTCGCTCCGGTCGAGCCGGTTGCTCCTGTCGAGCCGGTCGCACCGGTTGCCCCGGTCGAGCCTGTGGCACCAGTCGAGCCGGTGGCACCTGTCGCCCCGGTCGAGCCTGTTGCTCCGGTCGAGCCAGTCGCTCCGGTCGAGCCTGTGGCACCCGTCGAGCCGGTGGCGCCAGTCGAGCCGGTCGAGCCAGTTGCTCCTGTGGAGCCGGTTGCACCGGTAGACCCCGTGGCACCAGTTGCTCCAGTCGACCCAGTCGCACCGGTCGAGCCAGTCGCTCCGGTCTCACCCGTGGCACCCGTCGAACCCGTTGCTCCGGTTGCCCCGGTCGAACCGGTCGCACCCTTATCGCCGGTTGCTCCGGTAGAACCAGTGGCTCCAGTCGAACCCGTCGCACCTGTGGCACCTGTCGAGCCAGTCGCGCCCGTCGAGCCAGTGGCCCCAGTCGAGCCGGTTGCTCCGGTGGCCCCAGTCGAGCCCGTGGCTCCGGTCGAGCCAGTTGCTCCAGTCGAACCTGTGGCACCCGTGTCACCCGTAGCGCCTGTGGCTCCAGTTGCACCAGTCGAGCCGGTTGCTCCGGTCGAGCCGGTGGCGCCAGTCGAACCCGTAGCACCAGTATCGCCAGTCGCACCTGTGGCTCCGGTGGCACCGGTCGAGCCAGTAGCACCAGTCGACCCGGTCGCTCCGGTCGAGCCAGTCGCTCCGGTTGCACCCGTCGAGCCGGTGGCACCAGTCGCACCGGTCGAGCCTGTGGCACCCGTCGAACCCGTTGCTCCGGTGGCCCCCGTTGCTCCGGTCGAGCCAGTCGCTCCGGTTGAGCCGGTGGCACCCGTATCGCCAGTTGCTCCAGTCGAACCCGTTGCGCCTATCGAGCCAGTCGAGCCGGTCGAACCAGTGGCACCGGTCGAGCCAGTAGCACCAGTCGACCCGGTCGCTCCGGTATCACCAGTTGAGCCAGTCGCGCCTGTGGCACCGGTCGAGCCTGTTGCTCCGGTCGCACCTGTAGCGCCAGTGTCGCCTGTCGCACCTGTAGAACCCGTCGCGCCAGTGGAACCTGCTGCGCCGGTATCACCCGTGGCACCGGTTGGTCCCGTCGAACCGCTCGCACCCGTTGAACCACTCGCACCGGTCGAGCCCGTAGCTCCAGTCGAGCCGCTTGCGCCAGTCGCGCCCGTCGCCCCTGTCGCACCCGTGGCGCCGGTCGAGCCACTTGCGCCCGAGGAGCCGGTCGCGCCGGTCGCACCAGTGGCACCGGTCGCCCCTGTGGAGCCCGTCGCTCCGGTCGCACCCGCGCCGGTCGCACCAGTGGCACCGGTCGGGCCCGTGGGGCCCGTAGGACCTTGGGCGCCCGTTGTCGTGACAGTTACCAAGCCCCCGGTAAAGTGGTCGCCGTCATTGCCCGAACCGCTGGGACTGTTGATGGCGGTGGTGGCGAAATTGTAGCTCGGAGGAACAGTTGCTGGAACAACTGGCGAAAGCGTGCCGTATAAGTGGAAGCCAGAATCGTAAATGAGATAAGTATGCGTAGGATCTGGAACTGTCACAGTTATAGAAAATTTAGGAGCCGCAGCGTTGGCTGCCGATGGAAGCTGAAAACTTCCTACGACCGTGTCATCGGTAGTTAGCGCCGTACCGTTGGTGTCGATCAAATAGTACGTGTTAATATTATTGCTCGACCCTGTGTCCACAGTGCCGGTAAGCGTCAGATCGCCGGATGCTAGCACACCGCGGTAGTATGCCACTCCGTTCCCCGTCAGGGGCGCCATGGGGGTGGAAGGGCTCTCGCTTGCTGAAAGTTCCCAGGCGCCGCCGAGGTCGGCCGAGCCAACCAGCGATCTCGATGCGCGGACGTCCGCGCCGACGGCCTCTTCCAGCGCCGCTACGAAGGCTTCGCCCGCGCGCCCTGATGCCGTCTCGCAGCTCCACAGCCGGAGCTCGCCGTTTGCGGCAAGCGCGCTGCCGATTGCAGCAAAATCGTCAGCCGCTGCCTCCAGCGTCCCCAGCGACCATGCTCCCGCGGCGAAGTTGACGTAGCCCGGAGCGCCATGGGCCATGATGTGGATCGCGTCGAGCCCTTCGTGCGATGCAAGGGCGGCAGCGATCTGCCGCTCCGCCGGCCGGCGGCCATCGAGCACGACAGCCCGGACTTCAGGCCTAAGATTATTGATAACAGTCTCGAGGTCAGAGATCGAAGGATCGACAAAGAGAATTTCAGAGGCACGGGCCATGACTGGCTCCTGTTGGCTTGAATTCAATCAACGGAAAGCGCCCTCCGGCTTGACCGGAGGATAACGACATGAAGGCTAGGCGGTCATCTTCCAGACAGCCCGACGGCGGCCCCTGCGCCATCGACTGAGGGACTTTCTACCCGCAGGAAGCTGGCGACCTTGAAACTCCCACCATCATCAAACGTCCCAATCGCAAATGAGCCGGCAGTGCTTGGCACCTTTACGGTCAGCGCTACGGCAAGGCTCCGCTTGACGGCTTTGGGGAGGACGACCTGGCCGACGATAGCGCTCCTGGCGGTGTCCAGGATAAAATAAGGCACATTTTCCGTCGCGTCTCCGATCGGCAAAACGCCCCTAACGGTGACTTCCATAACCGCAAGCCCTGCTGCGTAACTCATACTATCCTCCTCGGTAGCGGCGACTGCGCCGCCCCTTTTCGTGTTCGGCCTTTTACAAGCGCCCTACCGAGCGTGACGCGCGCGGTCTTGCGGGTGGGTGGGAATGTAGTGGGTGGGTGGGCAGACGCCGGGCGCCTTTGTGCGCCACGTGTTCCAGCGGCGCCCCGCGCTGGTTTTTCGATTGTTCGTCTGGCAAGCGGCAGCCCGACAACCGATCTCTAAATCGGTTCCGATGTCCAGCCGCGAATGCGAATGGTCGAGGGGTGGCGAAGCTAAGGCATCACATTTCCTGCGATGCGCACGCGATTTTACCCGACTCACGACTTCACTCCCGTCATGTTCACGCCGATGTCTCGGCGAAACTTGAGAGGGATCTCCGGAACGGGAACCCGTCCGCCTCCAGCAGAAGGACAAACGTATACGCGGCAGCGCACGCTTTGCGAACGCACCTACTTCAGCCGCGAAGTGGCCTAGCTACTCCAGAACTCCTAAAACCCTCTCAAGAACGCCAGCCCACCCGCGAACTCCGCGAGTGCCCTCAAAGCGGTACATTAGTAAACAGAAAATTAGGGATTTGTAAACTATATCCGAACGGATAATTGATCAGGGAGCGGGCGCGGGCCATTCTTTAACGCAGTTGCTGAAAATTGTTCTTCAGAACCCTGCCCTTAACGTCTCCTCTCCAGCCCTTGCCATCTCGCAAATATGGTCAACGTCAAGCGTGGCACTCCTCTGGCGGGACGCCACTTAGAACCTCGGTTCGACGTTTCTCGATCTTGACGACACCTGGCAAATGGCGGTGAACTAATCGAGGGGCGGCGTGACGGACCGCCGCACGGAGCCGACAATTCAGATGACAAGCCGCAAGCGCCTCTGCCTCAACATGATCGTCAAGAACGAGATGGCGAACCTCCAGCGCTGCCTTGGAGCGGTGGCCGACCACATCGACTGCTGGGTCATCGGCGATACCGGCTCGACCGACGGGACCCAGGATTTCATTAAATCGTTCTTCGCTGCCCGCAACCTGCCGGGCGAACTGCATGAGTTTCCCTTCCTGAATTTCGAGCAGGCGCGTAACTCCGCACTTGATCACGCCTACGCCTCGGCACTCGCTTACGACTATCTGCTATTTGACGACGCCGACATGGAACTGGTGGTCGAGAATGCAGGCTTTCGAGAACAACTCGTCAGTCCGGGCTACCGGCTGCTGCAGCGATCGGATTCCGGCCTGACCTATTGGAACACCCGCCTGGTCAGGCGCGACGCCGGCGCGCGCTACCACGGCGTGACCCATGAATATCTTGACGTGCCCGAAGGCGTTCAAGAACTGCGTGGCGCCTGGTACAAGGACCACGCCAGCGGATCGAACCGCGTCGACAAGTTCGAGCGTGACGCGAAGCTTTTGCTCGAAGCTCTTGAGAAGGATCCGGAAAATCAGCGCTATTGGTTTTACCTGGCGCAATCCTATCGCGACGCCGGGCGGACGGCAGAGGCTGCGGTGGCCTACGCCAAGCGCGCCGCGATGGGCGGCTGGGACGAGGAATCGTGGAACGCACGGCTGCAGGGGGCCCGCTGCTTGCGCAAGCTCGGCGACGAGCCTGGCTTCGTTGAGCAGGCGCTTGCCGCCTTCAATCAACGGCCGCAACGTGCTGAGCCGCTCTATGACCTGGCCAGGTTCTACCGCGACAAGGGAATGAACGATGCCAGTGTGCTGTTTTCCGAAGCGGGGCTGGCGATCGGGCGACCCGAGCAGGACATCCTGTTTCTTGAGGACTACGTCTACACGACAGGCCTGCTGGAAGAGTTTGCGATCGCCGCAAACTATTCGCGCGATCCTGTGCGCAAGGACCGCGGCTTCGCGGCTTGCAACTGGCTGGCGCTGAACCGGACGATTGGCGACGGTCCGAGGGAGCTGGCGTGGTCCAACCTGTACTTTTATGTGCAGCCCGCCAAGACGATGATGCCGTCCTTCAGCGCGCGTCCGGTTGATTTCATGGCGCCCGATGGCTATCGGCCCATGAATCCATCGGTAACGCGATCAGGGAGGCAAATCGTGCTCGCACAACGAGCCGTGAATTACGCGATGACCGAGAATGGGCTTCAGTATGAAACGAAGGACGGTGATGCAATCCGTACCCGGAATTTCCTGCTTCGATTGAGTGATGAACTTGCCATCCAGTCTGCAGTCGAGATTTTGCCGCCGCTCGACATGCCGGATCCAGTTTACAAGGGCGTACTTGGCTTCGAGGATCTGCGCGTTTTTGCGTGGAATGGCAAACTGTGGGGCTCAGCGTGTGTCCGTGAGTTTACCACGGAAGCGTGGTGCGAGCAGGTGCTCGCGCGGATCGACGAGAGCAGGTCTTGCCGACTGACTGATTGGCGCGTGCTGCATGCAACTGGACCGCGGGTACACGAGAAGAACTGGATGCCACAGGTCAAGCCCGCCACGCCGGAGACAGGCGCTGAGACGCTGCAGTTCATCTACCTCAGCGATCCTACCAAGACCGTGGACGAGTGGGGCGCGATTGTCAGTGAGACACATCCTACGATTGCCGCTCAACGATTCAGAGGTGGTACCCAGCTGGTCGCATTCTCCGGCGGGTGGCTCGCAGTGATACATGAAGTACAATGGCGGGCTGCGGAGCAGCGGCGCTACTACCTGCATCGGTTTGTCTGGTTCGACGAAGCGAACTTTGTGCGAAAGGTGAGCCGACCATTCTTCTTCAACAAAAGAGGCGTTGAATTCGCTGCCGGGCTGGCATGGCACCCGGACGAGCGGCGCCTGCTGATTTCCTACAGCGTGACCGACAGCGAGTCCTGGATCGCGACCGTCGACGAGGCGGAGGTGAGATCGTTACTGGAGGATGTAGACAGCCTGCCATCGGGCGCGGCCGGTACGGCGTCCCGGTTGACGCTAGCCTCTGGGCATGGCGCTAACTTAGCGGAAGCGGGGATCAAGCCTGACCGCTCTGACCAAGCAGCCATGGCTGACACAAGCCCGGCGCCGTTGGACGGCAAGGACCTTCGAGCCGGCTGCATGAAGTCGACAGACGAAATCTTTCATGACCTCGCGCCGTTTCTGCGCGAGGTCGATTCTCCGCTGCAACGGCGGGAACGATCGCTGCAGTTCGACGCACGGATTTCCCGCTTCCTTGGCCGCGACGACACGGCACTTCCGCAGATCAACTGCTTTTACCAGGTGATGTCCGACCAGGCCGAGCATCGTACCCTCATTGCCGCCACGGCCTCGATGCGGGCAGCGGGCCATCCGGTGCGCGTGTGGAGCTACGCGCCGGAGAAGCTCGCGTTCCTCGTCCCCCATGGAGTTGAAGTCCGCAATGCCGACGATGTCATGCCGCGAGCCTTGTTCGAGCGGATCGTCGCCGGTTCCGAGATCCGGTATTTCAGCGATATATTCCGCTACGCCCTGCTGTACGAGCATGGCGGGCTATGGATGGATTCCGACGTCATCCTGCTGCGGCCGTTCCCGTTTCGGGGCGATCATTTCTTTAATCTGCAATGGCGCGGATCGCACAAAGGTCATTTTGTTTGCGGCAACGTCATCTATGCCAAACCCCACAGCCGTCATCTCCGGGCGTTGTATGAGATGTCGATCTCGCGCTTCCATGACGCGAGCGGCAACGAGTTCGGAGACATCGGCCCCAAGCTGCTGTCCGATTACATTGCCTCCGACGCGGGAGCTGAACTGCAAGAATGGGTGTTCAGCCCGATGTTCTTCAACACAATCGATTGGAATGAGATCGACCGGTTCGAGAAGCCGATGACAGAATTGGCCGACTATCTGAACGATGAGCGTGTGTTCGGCATCCATCTGTGGACGGCCCGCAACGAGGCGCGGCCGGGCGGCGAAGAGGTCTCATTGATCTCGCTCCTTCTCAGCACGCTCGACAGCTTTCCCACACTCACAAATCTCGCCGACCGCTTCAACACCGACAAGAACCGGCACACCGGGAACCGACACGCCTATGCCCGGATCTACGATCGCCTGCTATCGGGCCGCCGGCTGTCGATGCGACGGCTTATGGAAATCGGGCTTTGTCGGAGGTTGGCGGATGACCAGAGCGAAACGCCTTCGGTCGCGCTGTGGCAGAGCTACTTTCCGTTTTGCCAGGTGGTCGGCGTCGACCTGACCGATTTTTCACAGCTCAACAATGACCGGTTCAAGTCGTTTGTCGGTGACCAATCCAAGTTAGGCGATTTGCGTGGAGTCGCTGCAAAGCTCGAGCCGCAGTCGTTCGATGTGATAATCGACGACGGCAGCCACGCCTCGTTCGACGAACAGTTGACCCTGTGCGAGTTCTTCCCGCTGCTCGCCGAGGGTGGATGGTATTTCCTGGAAGACCTCGACTGGCAGCCGCCCGGCGAGGACCTCGGCAAGATCACGCTGAGCAAAACCTTGTTGCGGGAGATCCAACAGCACGGCACGGCCCGCTCGGTCGATCCGCTAGGTGTGAGCGCGCTTGCCGATCAGTTCTCGGAGATCCTGTTCTTCGACAGCCACTATGAGTTGAATCGGGCAAAGCTGCTTGGTGGCCTGGTGGCTATCCGCAAAGGCGCGTCGGGCATATCCGTCCGGCGAAGTCTTGCACCAGCGCGCGAGAGCGGAGCACAGTGAAGATCGCCGTCTACACCATCGCGTTGAACGAAGCCGCAAACGCTGAGCGCTGGGCCAACTCTGCTGTTGACGCCGACTACCGCATTGTCGCCGACACCGGCAGCACTGATGACACGGTTGAACGGCTGACTGCGGCAGGCGTAACTGTGCACCGGATATCGGTCCGCCCATGGCGTTTCGACGATGCCCGCAACGCCGCCATGGCACTTCTCCCCGCCGACGTCGATGTGTGCTGCACGATGGACATGGACCGGTTTCTCGAGCCCGGCTGGCGGCCGAAGCTCGAGGCTGCCTGGACTTCCCAGACGACTGCCCTGTATTGCCAGACGGTTTACAAAGCGAGTGTCGATGACCCAACGCCGCTGCGAAGCTGGCCAGCAAAGAATTTCCATCATCGCTGGGGCTATCGGTTCAATCGACCTGTCCATGAGGCCCTGGTCTTCACGGGAGAGAGGGAAGTCACCGCTAGCAGCAGCGACATCGTCATGTTCGAGGTGCAGGACCTCACCAAGCCAACGAGGAGCAACTACCTGCCGCTGATGGAAGTGGCGCACAAGGAAAATCCCGACGACGCGCAGATCTGTTTCTGGCTCGGGCGGGACTTGATGTGGGCCGACCAGCACGTCAGGGCCGTTACGCTGCTCGAATGCTACCTCGCATTGCCGACAAGCAACTGGGCGGAAGAACGGTCGGAGGCCATGCGCTACATCGCTCGCATGCTCCCGGACCAGCGATTGTCCTGGCTGGACAAGGCCCGGATGGAAGCGCCTCACCGGCGTGAAATTTGGCTCGACCTAGCCGAGGAGTTGCACGGCCAGGCGGACTGGCCGAACCTCTTTTGCGCTTGCACCAACGGGCTCGAGAAGACTCGCCTTACCGGGAGTTATCTGGATGACCCGAACTGCTGGGGCTTCCGGCTGTATGATCTTGGCGCCATCGCGTCGTGGCACCTCAATGTCATGGACCGGGCGGTTGAGTGGGGGCGAGTTGCGCTTGAACTGGATACGCAGAACCAGCGGCTGAAGGATAACCTCGATTTCTTCATCCGGCGGCGGGAACAGAGTCGAGCGGAAGTGTAGCATCCGAAGGCTCAGTCTACTGTGGAGAGCTGATATGAGTCGAGAGGATATTATCGCGCTGGTAAAACGCGAGACTAAGATGATCGTGCAAACCGGCCCTTTCGCCGGTTTGCGCTTGCACGATGTGCAAACCTGGGGTGGCGGCGAGGACATCGGTCCGCAGCTCCTTGGTGTTTATGAGCAGGAGCTTCACTCTTCTCTGCTGCGTTTTACAGAGCAATCTCCGAGTCTCGTCATCAATGTTGGTTGCGCCGAAGGATACTATTCCGTTGGCCTGGCACGGTTGCTCCCCGACGCCCGTGTGTTTGCGTTCGACGTCGACCGTCGCGCGCAGGATGCATCTCGCGCGAACGCCGAGCTTAACGGTATCGGCGAGCGCTTTCACGTCGGGACGAGTTGCACGCCTGCTCGCCTTGGAGAACTTGTACTTCAAAACCCGCATGCTCTGATTGTAGTCGATTGCGAAGGGTGCGAAAAATTACTCTTTGATGAAACAAACATCCCAGCCTTACGTAAGGCAAATGTTGTCACCGAATTGCATGAATTTACTGATCGGAATATTCTTCGACGATTAACCGACCTATTTTCCTCGTCCCACAAGGTATCGGTCATCCGCAGTGGACCTCGCGATCCTCACGAATTCACTTTCCTGGACAGATCAGCCGACTCTGACAAATGGCTTCTCATCTGTGAAAATCGGCCCGAGCTCCAGCGTTGGCTCGTGTGCGAGCGACGCGCTTCGGCTGAAACCCTTGATTTAAACGGGCACTATATCGCGCAACCAGATGGTGGGGAGAGCGTGACGGCCTCGCCCGAAATTGCCAGGGTGTCAGGAGCCCGGCCCTATGAAATAGACGAGGGCGGAAAACTACGCGCGCTCTATCGACCGCTTATATGCACGATTGTGTATGGGCCTGACGAGTATTTTGAATGCCTTCGATGCTTTTTGACGTCACTCGATCGTTTCGGTAAATACCGCGGCGAAATAGCTGTTATCTCGGACAGGCCGCTTCATCAAATAATTGATTTTATTCCTAGGAATTTACGAGACAGTATAGTGTTCAAGCGAGAGCGAGGTCTTTCACACATATCGAGATACAAATTAAACGAATTCGGATTTGACAAATATTCTCCTATATTTTATTTTGATAACGACATCGTTATAGAGACGGATTTAGAAGCCGTTATTTACGACGTATTCGTATCGGGCGGGGTGTGCGTCTCTACCGAGGTGGGGACGTATTCTGACTTGTCTTCTACAAGTATCAAACAGATTCGCGATACACGACGAATTGGTAATTGGTTTGGTTTGGATTTACTGTTAGCAGACTCCGAATGCTCGAATCAAACTCTACCCCTTGCTAATTCGGGTATCATTGGATTTTGTAACCAATATGATTTTACAGTAGTTTCAGATATCGTACAAAAAATGTATATTCACCCGGAGCATCAGAACCTAATAAGATACTTTGGTGACCAACCACTTCTAAACTATGCTCTCGTAAAGACGCGGCTTGGATTATATAACGTCTTTGATGGCAAATGTAGGTTTGCGGCTGTCTGGGGATTGGATCAGAATAGTCGATGCGGCTTCCTCCATTTCGTGTGGGCGCGAGGGGAAGAAAAATGGAAGCAGATGAAGTCGTACATCGAGTTTCTGAATGGTGAGGCCACGGGAGACGTCGAGACGACGGGAAGTTTGTCTGAAGCGACATGGTACCGCCGGTGGCAGGCGGCCCAGTACCTAAACGAGGTGGGTGACGAGGCGGGATTTGTAAGAGTGGCACTCGAGTCCTTTCGGGACCGCCCTAGTCGTGCGGAGCCACTTCATGCATTGGCCCGCTATTATTTGGATAGATCGCGCGGTGATGTCTCGATGGACTATGCCGACGCCGGGCTTTGGTTGAGCGCACCATCGCAAGATGAATATGGTGTCGAGCCTCAGGTGTATTCAACCGGCTTGAAGGAGGCCTTTACGATTGCTGCCTCATATTCGCGTGATTCCGCCAAAAAGGAGCGCGGACGCCAGATCTGCAACTGGTTGTCGATAACCCGCGCCGCGCCTGACAACGTAAGAGGCCTTGCCAGGTACAACTACCGGTGGTTCGTCGAAACAGCCAGCACGTTGATGCCCTCGATTGTTTATCATCCGCTATCTGTGCCAGCCCCAGACGGTTATAAACCCGGAAACGTCTCGATCGCCAGGTTCGGACAGGGTTTCGTTGTTTTCATCCGTGCGGTGAACTACGACCTGCTGGACAGCGGCTTCTTTGACCGTCATGGAGATACCTCGTTCCGGCAAAGGACCTTGCTCGTCTACCTGGACGACAGCTTTCAGGTCGTATCTAGCGCCGAAGTATTGCCACCCGAGGACATGCCCCCGCCACGACATTTTGACTCGCTTGGCTTCGAGGACCCACGCCCGTTGATCTGGCACGACAGGCTCTGGTGCCTTTCATCTGTGCGCCAATTGAACGAACAGGGGCGTGCGGAAATGGTGCTTGCTCGCGTCGACCAAACACCTACAGGGCAGTATGTTTTGGCCGACTGGAGGGTGCTGCCATCGGGGATGCCAGGGCAATGGGAGAAGAACTGGATGCCTCACTTGGTCGGCGATGAATTGCGTTTCGTCTATTCAGTAGATCCAACCCGCATCATAAACGATGTTGGCGAGGTCGTATTTAATGAACCTGCGCAGGCTTCAGTAGAGAATTTTCGCGGCGGAACCCAGGCCATCCCATTCGACAGTGGATGGCTAATGCTGATCCACGAATGGGAGCTCGTAGGAACGAGACGGAATTATTTTCATCGATTTATCTGGTTCGATGCGAACAATCGCCTTGGACTTTTGACGCGCCGCTTCTTTTTCCGGCAAATGGCCAGTGAGTTCGCCGCCGGGCTAGCTTGGCACCTGACTGGCGATCATTTGGTCGTCAGTTTTGGCATTGATGATCATGACCCTACCCTTGCCGTCGTCAAGGCTGATGAGGTTCGTCGCGCGCTGTCTGCAATTGAGGATCACCAAAAGGCAAGTGAACGGGCCTGTGAGGCAGGTCGACCCATGTGGGAAAGCATGCGCCAGGGCCATCAACCTTTGGACGGAGTTGGATAAAGGCGGCAGACTCTGTGGGGCGAAGGTGGCATGAAATTGAGCAACTCGGATGAGACGGCGCGAGTTCACTGCAATGGTTGCCGGCGTTGCAGCCGCAAACTTGGTGATTGCCGCGCTGACCCGGCGGCGCAACAATGAAATGGGGCACCCGGCCATGGCCGCAAAGCTGAATCCTCCGCTCGAGTCGTCTCCGTCCCTCCTCACTGCCCCCATTGAACTCGCCGGCGATTGGGGTCACATGCTTCCTCGCTCGGCAGATTTGGTCGTCGAGCGCATGAGGCACGCCTGCTTGGATGGTGTCCACCTCGTCTCCGATCGCCAGCCGACGCGGCTGCGCATCGACGAGCATACATCAGGCCCGCCGTCCATTTGGCTACATCCGGACGGCAGCAGCATGGCTTGGATCATCGTCGACATAGGCGAACGCGACTGGTCGAAGCTTGTCTACCAGTTCGGGCACGAACTCGGCCATGTCGCGTCCAACAGTTGGCAAGCCGATGCCAAGCCGGCACCACCCTGCCAGTGGATAGAGGAAGCGATGGTTGAAGCCTTCTCCTTGCGCGGCTTGGGACGCCTGGCGAAGGACTGGAAGCAGGACCCTCCCTTCGCCGGCGACAACGCTTTCGGCGATGCCATTGCCGAGTATCGCCAGAATATCATCCGAGGCTATACCGCGCTCTCCAACAGCCAGGGGCTTGCGCGCGACACCGCGGCATGGTTCGCCGACCATCGCAGCGAGATCGAAATACCCGGCCTCAATCCGTTCGCTCAAGCAATGTCGGTATCCATCCTAGCCGAGTATGAACGCGCGCCCGATTGCGTCGAGGCGCTGGGTGCACTCAATCGGTGGCCCGGCCGCACCGGTGTCCCGATCGATGAGTATCTGAAGCTATGGGAGGCGAGCTGTGCCGAACTGCGGGTCTCGCCCCGACTGCCAGTGGGTGTGCGCGAGCGGTTGCGCATCGCGTAACTGGCGGCTCCATGCACGGCGGAGCTGCCTGAGCAAGCTCGTGCAGCAGATCGGACACCCGAACACCGCGCGACAGCCCGGGACTAAGTGACCCAAAGCAGGGAGGGTACTGGCCGCGAAGCAACGGACGAGGCGAGATAATGTCTTCGCCCCGTCCGTTGTCGTCCCTGCAGGGCCCCGATACCGCCGCAGACTCGGTCGCGCTCGCCCGAAGTTATTGCGGTACCCACGCCACTGGGTTAGTTTAGCAGAGTGGGAACAGCACCTGCCATCCATCGCGGGTGTGACCTTGCCGTTTCGGCAGATTGTGAAGTCTTTAACAGACCAGGTTGTCGCAAGCTGTGTCTTGTGCCCTCCAGGTCATGAGCAGTTAAGGATGCGCCATGCTGCGATGTTTTGCGTTCATTGCGGCCCTGATGCTCGCGAGCTTCACGGCATTCCAAGCTTGTGCCGATCGTAGGGTGGCCCTTGTCATCGGCAATTCCGAATACCGCGAGATTCCGGCCCTCAAGAATCCGGACAAGGATGCCGAGGACGTGTCGAACACCTTTCGGCTGGCCGGGTTCGATGTGTTCGTCGCCAAGGATCTCACCAAGATCCAATTCGAAAAGCAGTTCCGCAACTACCTCGCGGCGGCGGACGGTGCCGATCTGGCGATCGTGTATTATTCTGGCCACGGCTTTCAGATCGGCGGAGAAAATTTCCTGATCCCGGTCGATGCATCGCTCAAGAACGCCGCCGACATTGAGGTCCAGGCCGTCAAGCTCGACGATGTGCTGCAGCAGTTGCGGACGAAATCGAAAATCCAGGTGATCATCCTCGACGCCTGCCGCAACAATCCGTTTCCGCGCAAGGACTATTGGTTGCGAGACCAGCTGATCGTTGCTGGCAACACCGGCCTTGCGCAGGTGAAAAGTTCGCTGAACACGCTTATAGCCTTCGCCACGGAGCCCGGCGCCGTCGCTTATGACGGAAATGGCGACCTCAGTCCCTTCTCCTCCGCCTTCTCCCGTCGCGCGCTGGCGCCGAACCAGGAGATACGCTCGGTCATGGCGGCCGTTCGCAGGGATGTGGTCCAGGCTACGGCCGGTAAGCAGGTGCCTTGGGAAAACTCATCGCTGATCGACGAGGTCGTCCTCATGCGTCGCGCCAACCGGCCTGCACTGCCGCCGGTCTTGGAAAAGGTCGTGCCGTCCGGCGTCGGCCCTGTCGCGCTCGACTTGCCGGAGCCGGTCGATGTCGATGGCGGTGCGGTCACCGTCAGCATCGACAGGCAGCCAGCTTTGGGGCGTCTGATTTTGGACGGCAAGCCGGTTGCAGCGGGGGAGCCGATTGCCGGCAAGGATCTCCCGCGATTGCGAATGGACGTGCCCAAAGGTGCCGGTGCCCAGGAAGAAGTCGACATGCTGGCCTATTCAACGCGCGACAATTGGGGTGGCGAATCCCAGGGCATCCTGGTGTTCCGGGTCAAGAATGGCGAGGGTGCCGAGGGCAAGCAACTTATCGCATCGCTTGAGTCCGAGCAGAAGCAGCAAGCGGTGGAACGCGGCATTCACATTGCCGGCGCCGCCGAAGCGATCGAGAATCATGAGGTCCATGTTCCAGTTGGCGTCGGCCCGGTTCCGTTGCAGCTGGATTTCCCAACCGCGGATCCGGCGGTCAGCCTGAAACTGGCGGGCTATCCGGCAACGGGAACACTGTCGCTGCCGGATCGGACCCTGTCGCCAGATTCGAGCCTGATGGCCGATGAAGTCGACCACTTGCGCTATGAACCCCAGATCGGCGCCGTCCAGCCACTGATCGTCGGCTTTGAAATCAGGGCCGACAACACGGCGTCGAAGCCGGCGACGATGAAGCTCTCGCCAAGCGTCGACCCCTGCGACAGGGAGGCCGGTGAGCCACTTGACCTGCAGGGCGTCGTCCCCGGTTTGTTGCCGAATGAGATCAGCAGTAACGCCGTGGACGTCTGCCGGGCGGCGGTGAAAGCCTATCCCGATGTGGCTCGCTTCCACTACCAGCTCGGCCGGGCATTGCTTGCGGTTGGTAAGGTCGATGAGGCCAAGAAGGCGATCCAGGATGCTGCCGACAAGGGGCATGTGCGCGCAGTGTTCGAGCTGGGCTATCTCAACGCGACGGGAACGGGAATGCCCGTCAATCGCAAGCAGGCCAATGACTTCTATGCTGCAGCGTCCGACAAGGGCGATCCCTATGGGATGACCTCGTGGGGTCGCGCCTTGTTCAACGGATATGGCATCGAACGTGACACCGCCAAAGGGCTGGATCTGCTGCTCAAGGCGGCGGCGATGGGGCACACTTATGCCATGAACGACCTCGCCGCCATCTTCACCGAAGGCCGTAATGGTGTGCCTGCCGATGCAGCTCGCGCCGTGGCTTTCCTCAAGGCTGGCGTCGAGCGGCAGGACATGTACTCGATGAACCTGCTCGGCCGCAATTATCTCGCTGGCACGGGGGTCGAGAAAGACCCAAAGACAGCGCTCTCGCTTTTTCAGAAATCGATGGATCTCGGCCAGCCCTACGCTCCCGGCAGCCTGGCGCGCATGTACAGGGACGGTGTCGGCGTGCAGCAGGATCTTGCAGAAGCGCAAAGATTGTTCGAGCTGGCGACGGCGCGCGGCGATCAGTCGGCTGCGTATGATCGCGCAGCTCTGGAGATGCAAAGGGGCGAAAAAGCGGACCAGGCCGTGGTGGTGCGCTATCTTGCCTTCGCGGCCGCGCTCGATCTTCGCAATGAGATTCCCGATGCCAGGAATACGCTGGCGAAGTTTGGCGCCAAGGCGAAGTCGGCAGCCTTAAAGCAGATGCGTGGGGACCTGAAGTCGAGGCTTTCGGCCAACGGTTCGTTGGACGATCAACTGATCAAGACGGCCAGGGCGGTCTGGGATCAAGCCAACCCGCGCCGGGACTTGTTCTGACAACATGGAGGCAACAGGTGGGCTGGTCATTGAAGCAGGTAATCGTCGCAACGGTTCTGTCCCTTACGGTAGTAGGGTGCACCACCATTGCACCCCCGGTCGAGCCTACGACGACGACACATCGTGCGAAGTCGGTTCGCACGACGACCGCGCCAAAGGTGGTGAAGCACAAAAATGTGACCGCCAAGAAACTGCTCACACCGGTCAAGAGGGAAACCGCCCCTGTCATTGCGCCCTTGGGCGGCGGTGGCGCCGGCGGTAGCGGCGGTGGCAGTAGTGGCGGTGGCGGTGGCGGCTGGGGGGGATAGCGCCACCACACCGCACCACAAGTGCAGGGCAATCGTAGGTTTCGCAAGCGCTGGAACCGCTCGCCAAGCAGGAACAAGTGCTCTATGGTTGGTCCGTGCCGTTAGTGGGATCGGGTTGCCTGGCGGGGGCGTTCCATGTTCGAAGTCGTTGCATTCTGGCGAGCGCGAGCAAAAGCGCAGCGTCCTGGCCTTGTCGTCATAGCGATATTGGGACTGCTATTCCTCGCACCGCAGACGGCGAGTGCGGCGCCGAACTGGACGCTCGATCCGGACGCTTCGGTGCTTACCTATCAGTCGGTCAAGAAGAACACGATCGTCGAAACCAACAAGATCAGGAATATCACCGGCACGCTGACTTCCGCCGGTGATGCCAAGGTCAGCTTCGATCTCAATTCCGTCGACACCGGCGTCGACCTTCGCAATGTGCGTATGCGCTTCCTGTTCTTCGAAACATTCAAGTACCCGACGGCCGAGCTGACGGCAAAGGTGGACCCGGCGGCCTTTGCCGACTTGCCGACGAAACGCCGCATCAAGGCAAGCCTGCCGTTCCGGCTCAGCCTGCATGGCGTCGACAAGGATCTGGAGGCGAGCGTCGTCGTCACCATGATCAGTGACACTCAGGTCTCGGTTGCTTCCGAAGCTCCCGTTGCGGTGCACGTGGAGGACTTCGGCCTTCTGCCGAACGTCGACAAGCTGCAGCAGGCCGCCAATGTGACGAATATAGTGCCCACTGCCTCGGTGTCCTTCGACTTCGTCTTTGTTGCCGAGGGCAGCAAGCCGGGTGCTGTGCAGACAGCCGCGGCCGGCGCCGCCGAAGTCGGTCCCGTGGCCACCGATGCTGCGAAAGCCAATTTCAGCGACGAGGAGTGCCTCAACCGGTTTGCTGTTTTGTCGCGCACCGGCGCCATCTACTTCCGTGCAGCCAGCGCCAGGCTCGATGCCAAGAGCCGCCCGTTGCTCGCCGAGGTGGAGGGGGTGGTTGGCAAATGCCCGACCCTGAATGTTGAGGTCGCCGGCTATACGGACTCGGACGGTTCGCCAGAGGCGAACAAGGCGCTCTCGGAAAGGCGCGCCCGGGCGGTTGCTGACGCGTTGGTCGCCGATGGCGTGCAGCGCCGCCAGATCAGCGCCACCGGCTACGGCGAGGAGCGGCCGGTTGCCGCCAACGATACGGCAAAGAACAAGGCGCTCAATCGGCGCATCGAATTCTCCGCCACGAAGCTCGCGAACTGAGGGCAGGGTGGGCTCCCGTCCATTGGCGTTTTGCGCAAGCTTGTTTCGCGGCACTGGCCTTGTCGCGATGGTCTTGCTTTTGACCTTGACCGCCGCCACTGCCGAGCGCCGTGTCGCGCTGGTGCTGGGCAACTCGCAATATCAGCACGCCGCGCCGCTCGCCGATCCCGCGCGCGACGCGCAGGCCATGGTCGAGCGCCTGCAGAACCTTGGTTTCGAGGTGGTCTCGGGTTTCGACCTTACCAAGCAGCAGACGCAAGCGACCGTCGCCCAGTTCGCCATGCAGGTGCGCGGCGCCGATATCGCGCTTTTCTTCTATGCCGGGCATAGCTTGCAGGTCTCCGGCAAGAACTACCTGCTTCCGGTGGATGCCGCACTCGAGGACAAAACCTCGCTCGACTTTGAGGCCGTGTCGGTCGATTTCATTTTGCGCCAGATGTCTCGCGAGACCAGCATCAGGCTGGTGTTTCTGGACGCAGGCCGGGACAATCCTTTGGTTGATGTGTTGGCCAAGATCGCGGGCACCAAAGGTGCAAGCAGCGGGCTTGCGGAAATTGGGATTGACAATGGCGGTGCGGGAACGCTCATTGCGTTCGCTGCCAGTCCCGACCAGCTCGCCTATGATGGGTCCGGCGACCACTCGCCCTTCACGACGGCGTTGCTTCAGCACATTGGGGAATCGAATGTCTCCATTACCGAAGCGATGAACAGGGTAACCAGCGACGTCTTCAGGGCGACAGGCGGTAAGCAGCGCCCCTGGACCAAGGTCTCCCTGACCACCGAGGTTGTCCTGCACAAGGTCGATCTCAACGCGCCGCTGATCGTGGGTGAAGCGAACACCCCGCCTGATGAAGCCAGCTCCGGGACGCGCAACACCGGCGGCTCGTCAGCCCAGACTGACGACCAGCTTGCGCTCGATGTTCTTCGAGCGAAGATCCCGAAGCTTGCTATTGACGGGCCAATCTTTTTCGATCGCCCGGTCACGTTCGGGGATCCGGTGATCGACGGCAAGAGCATCGCCCAATTGATCAAGGGCGAACCGCTTTTCAGTCCGGTCGAAGGTCTCGACAAGTCGGTGTGGGAAGGCAAGCACTGCGACAGCTGCCATGAGTGGAACGAAGCCCGGCTTTGCGAGCAGGCGAAGAATTTCGCTGCCAACGACGTCTCGGTCCTTCGCCTGCAGCACCCGCTGGGTACCCGATTCAAGGTCGCGCTGGCCAGATGGGCGCAAGGCGGCTGCCAGTAGAAGTGCTGGGCTGGTGCCAGCAACCAGGGAGGGCAAGCAGGGGAGGCGAACGGCGAACCCGTTACGCCTCAAGCTGAGCCATCTCGATGCCCATTTCGACAAAGGCGGAAAGCAAGGTAAATCGGTCCGCCAGCGCCGCGCGGGCCAGTCCCGCCAGGATTGCGGCATTGACGGCATGGGCGGCGGGGAACCCGCTGGACTCCATTTTGAGGGTCGGGTGACGCCATACCGCTGCCAGTGCGATCCAGGCGGCCGGCGTTGCCGGCGGCAGCTGCAAGGAATTGCTCAAGGCTGCTTGATGTTGAAGATTGTCAGGCTCGCCGACGCGGGCATGGACAAGCGCCAGCAATTCGAGGTCCTGGCCAGCGAGCAGCTCGGCGACATTGCTCAAGCATTCATGTCCCCACCAGACGGCGGCTCGCTCGGGTAGCAGGTAGGCACAGAACGTGACTGCTTCTTCCGGTACGCGCCCGGCAAGCAGGCTACGGCAAAAATCTAGGGGCGGCTGACCCGTGGCCAGCGATTTCATATCCCTGGCGATGGCGGGACAAGCAATGAACAGATCCCGTGCCGTTCTGTACCCGAGTTCATTAGCCATGGCTGCCACATCCCCACGAGCCAGCAGACAAGCACTCAACCCTGTGAGCGAGCGCCGGTCAAGCGTCAGACCTCAACAGGTGGTCGCCACAAGCAGCATGCGTTTGTTCACAGACAATCGCTTCCTGATTTGCTATGGTAGGCGCCAGCAAATCCACTCACACTGGAGTGACGGTCATGCGATGGGTCAGTTCAGCCTTGGCATTGGCGGCCATGCTTCTTGCAACGCACGTCTGTGCCGATCCGCTTCAAAAGTCGGAAGACATCGTGAAGTTCTTCGCCAATCAGCCCGGCAAACTCGGTGCCTCGCGCGGCATCTGCGTCGGTACGGAGGAAGAGTGCAAGAGCAAGGCGGAGAAGACCGTCTCAGCCCCACAAAAAGCTGGTCTCGACATGATGATCAATTTCGCCCTTGATTCGGCTCAACTCGACCAGATCGCGCGCACTGAACTCGATGAGTTCGCAAAGGCCCTCAAGGACAATCGGCTGAGCACGTTCAGCTTTGTCGTCGAGGGGCATACCGATGCGACCGGCTCGGATCGGTACAACCAGGACCTTTCGCAGAGAAGGGCTCAATCGGTGGCGGCATTCTTGACAGCCAACGGGGTAGAACCTGCCAGACTGGAAGCAATCGGCGTTGGCAAATCGCATCCGCGGGTCGCCAACCCTTACGATCCGGTCAACCGCCGGGTGGAGATGCGTGTCAGGACCGAGTAGGCTCGCCGACGATCCTTGACAACGATATGCATTAGCCTGGCTCAAGCACACCTTGGACAGAATTGAGCAGCGCTGTTATCGCCTGCTTGTATTTTTCGAACTCCGGTGACGTCTGCCGAACTTCGGTGGTCGTCGCCGGCTGGCCCGCATCCGTCACCACGCGCGGCACTTTTTGACCCATCTTTCGCTCGGCCCAGTCGATGACATAGCCAGCGGTCTTGCCGATGAGGAAGGGATTGGCCTCGATCACCGCTGAACCCAAAACGGCGCTCAATTGCGACGTGCCGGACGCGGCCAGCACCTGGTGCGCTCCTTCCATGCCAAGGAAGTGGCACAGGTAAAGGCGACCCGCGGTTATCTGGTGGCCGCGGGCGCGCAGATAGGCTTCGCCTTCGCGCGCCAGATTGCGCACCATTTCACGCGACAACGTCACGTCATAGCGAAGCGCGAGCAGGTCGGCGGTCGAGAGCGAACGGGCTAGATCGGGACGATAGGTGTTCATCATCCGGATCCAGGTCTTGGTGATGAACTGGCCAGCCCCGGTTGCCGACGAGTTGGGATTCTTGGCGCGGGCGCTGCCGCCGCTTTCAACATGTACGATCCGGTCGGTTAGCGTTTCGACCGCGGCATCGCCAGAGCCTGCGGATCGGCCAGAGCTGGGGGACTCAGCGCTGGCAACCGTGGTGACCGTCCCGAGCGGATCGATCGCCTCGCCGTTTTGATAAAGTTCGAAATGCAGATGCGGTCCGGTCGAGAGCCCGGTCGTGCCAATATAGCCGATGACGTCGCCTGCCTTCACTTTGGTGCCGACGCCGCTGGCAATGGCGAATTTCTGCATATGGGCGTAGCGCGTCTCGCGCCCGTTTGAATGGGTGATCTTGACCAGATTGCCATAGCTGCCGCCGTCGCCTTGGAAGCTGATCTCGCCGTCATAGGCGGCCATGATGGGCGTGCCCACCGGGGCTGCCCAGTCGACGCCTTTGTGGATTCGAACCGTTCCGAGGATTGGATGCCTACGCGGGCCGAAGGTCGACGTCATCACCCCGCTCACTGGCGTGATCATGCCGTTGGTGACCGTCTGCGAACGAACCTGATCATCGCCGGTGACGCAGGCATACTGCCCGTCGGCTTGCTGGTAGACGAAGCAGTCGAGGTTTTTGTCCTTACCCAGGACGCCGACGTAAAGCACCCGTCCGGAAATCTCGCCTTGGCCGCGCGGGGTCTGCGAGTAGATCAGCACCAGGCGTTGGTCCTCGCCGGCGAAGGCGTCCAGATCCTGTCCTCTCGACAGATACATGATGGCTTCGCCGATCACGCTGGTCGGCACCTTGTTGCGCGCCGCCGTCGAGTAGATTGCGTCGAGCAGACGGTACTGCCGCTTCGGCCCACCCTGATCCGAACCACCGGAATAGTTGAAGAGGTCCTCGCGCACCCAGGGGTCGACACCTGCAACAAAGGCGCCCCCGGCGTTGCGGGTCAGTGTGCCGACGTAAAGGTTCCTTGCGTAGACGGAGACCTGCATCAGCAACATGGTCGTCGTCTCACGGTTCGGCCGGAAACCGCGCAGGGCGACCACAAAACCAGGCTCCAGCCGATCGCGGTTGAACACCGCTTTCAGCGCCTCGCCCGCAAGCCTGGAATCGTCCGCGGAGAAATGCGCGTCGAGCGCGACGCTGTCCAGACTGCGCTCGTTGAGGACTTTCACGAAAGTGTCCTCTGTGGCCTCGTAGCGCTGATAATCGCTGATGACGGTCGCGACCGTGGTGTTGTTCTCAATGGCGGTCTTCTCAAAGGCGGGCAGCGCTTTCTCGCCCTGGTCAATGGTCTCGCCCCAGCCGGCCTCGGGGTCGTCCGCGTCAGCTTTGAGCGCCGAACCCGGGGACATCTCCCCCCCTTCAGGCGCCGCCTGCAGGTCGTTCGCCAGATCATCGCTTTGATCCTGGGACGCGACGGCAGGTTCGGGCGCGGTCGGCTGGTGGCCCTCGGGTGCCGCGGCGGAGGGCTTCGGAGCAGCCTGCCGCTGCGCCTGGAAGAAGGCAAAATCCTCCTGCGTGGAGGGGATCGTCGTCATGAACTTCTCGCTGGCGCTCAACATCACGTCGGACAGGATCTCGATCTGCGGCGAAGCCCCGGAACTGTCGAGTTCGGCCGGGCGCGCAATCGTGCGGCCCTTCGTGGCGGTCTCGTCATCGGGTGCCAGCGTGATCCACATCGGGTCGCCGGCAAGATCGATGATGGCCGGCACATAGACAGAGGCGTCGGGGGGTATGTCATCCATACCTTCGACGGGATGCAGCTCTTCATTCTCGTCGCCGAACGACCAGTCATCCCGGGTGAGATAAAACCCGGTGGCGATCGCGATGACGGTGAGCGCGGCAAGGCCTGCAAGAAAGCGGTGCCAAAGTTTGCGCCTGCGCTCGCTCTGGCGCGCCAGCTTCTTTTGTTTGAAGCTCGTGTCGATACCGTGCGTCACGGGCCGTTTCCGGTCAGGAAATAGGTCCAGCGCACCTGCTCGAGCGTATCGACTTCGACGAAAGGGGCCGCGATATGACCGCGCTGCCAGCACTCGTCGATGCCACGGATAGAGAAGCGGTGTCGATCAACACACATTTCGGTCGATCCGCTGAGGATCGCATGGCCGAACACGTCGGTCGCGTAGAGGTATACGTACCGGTTGGTCAGTTCCTCGCGGATGACGTTCACGCATTGGTTGGCGCCAATGGTCCACCAGCCGTCGGTCTGGTCGGCATCGTCGATCTTTTGTCCGACGGCGAGATTGACGACGTCGAGGGTCTGGTTGCAGACGGTGAATTCCGCATGCGCGCGGTCGGTCGAGACGGCAAGGAGCAGTGCTGCGCCCAACAGCGCGGAAAACGCGGCGCGGTTGGCCAGCAAGCGTCCAGACCAGCTACGCTTTTTGCGTGCGGAAGGCGGGCAAAATAAATGCAAGGCGCGAAGGTCCATCGGCGTTCATATCTATCCGCCGAGCCTGAAATACTTCGCGGCGGCGGAGAATTGCGAGCCGTCGGCCTCGATCTCCTCGAGAATCTTTGGCAAAAGGTCGGACGCTGGTGTCGGCCTGGAGAAGCTCGCGGCCCGAATGTCGTGCGGTCCGGTGATCACCAGCATGATCTGCGGCAGGGCTTTGCCGGCCGCCTTGTCGGCGGCGCCCAAACCAATCGGTATGCTGAAAGTCGCCTTGTCGGCTTGCGCCACCATGCGGTCATCAAGGTTGAAGGCGATGCCTCTGTGGTCGATCAGCATGACGTTGGAAACGAGCCCGCCATGGGTTGCCAGCGTGCCCATGATCGGCGCGCCGTCCGGCACCGCCGTCCGGTCGAGAACCAGTTGCGGCCTTTCCACCTGGTTGCGGTCGAGCAAGCGCAGGAACCTGGTCACTTCACACTGGGGCTGGTCGATGACACGGACGCTGATGTCGGGCTCGAGATGGAACCTCGACTGAAAGTCATTGAGCATCTGCTCGAAGGGCTGCACGGCTGTTGCGAAGCCTTCGATTGCGGCGGCGCTGGCGCTTTGGGAAGTCAGCGACGCGTAGAAACAGTCGCCGCCACTGAAGTCGCGCACCCACGACGCACGTTGCGCCGTCTCGTCGACTGCCGCGGCTGGCGGCACCGCCGGCTTGGGCATGTTGATGGCGACGTCGGTGTTTTCGGGCTGCGTGGTCAACGGCGGCCGCGGTTGCTGGGACGGCTGCGGCGTGTTCGCCGCTTCGGACGGCGCAGCTGGCAGCGGCTTGCTGGCGATCGCAGTCGGCGGCACCGGCTGAGCCGGCGGGCTGGCCGGCAGCGCCGGCACTGGGCTCTGCGCAATCGTCGGCGAGGAAGCCTCCGGCTTTGCCATTTTGGAAAGCTTATCGACCAGCTCGGTTGCGCTTGGTTTCGTCGCCGGCGGGTTTGCTTCCCGCGCCGGCTTGCCCTCTGCCTGCGTCGGGCTTGGCGCCGACGTCCCCGGCGGCTCGCCGACTGGCTGCGGCGGGTTCGCCTTCGCCTCGGGCTTTGGCACCGACACCGCGTTTGACCGGGTCGCGGTTGGCGTCTCGGCAGGCTTGATCTCGACCGGCGGAGTAGCCGTTGCTTCGGGTTGAGCCATGGATGGTGCGGTCTCGCCGATGGGCGGCACCATAGGCGCCTGCCTGTCGGCGGTCACCGGCTGGCCCGTCGGCTCCTGGCCGGCGACCTGCTGTGATTTTGTTGCCGATGGCAGCTCGGGGCGCGGGGTCGGCACCGGCATTTCGAGGGGCTTGGCCTGCTGCGGTTTCTGCTTGCCTGCTGCGTCCGCCTGGTCCGCGGCCGGTATTGTGGTCTTCACCTGAGCATCCGGCAGCGCAGGTGGCATTGCCGTTTGGTCGGTGGCAGCGTTGTCTTGTTTTGACGGCTCCGGCTGCAGCGGTGATGATGGCAGCGATTGCGATGCTTCCGGTTGCGGCTTCTGCACCACCGGTTTTGATGTCAGAGGCTTGAGGGTCTCTTCGGCCGGGGGCCGCGCCAGGATGCCACTGACATAAAGGCCGCCCCCCAACAGGACCGCCAGCGTCACCAGGGCGCCAGCGATGGCCGGCATCCGCCCCGGCGTTCGCGGCTTAGCCGGAACGGTCGTGCCGGGCGTCGGCGCCGACTCTGGTTGCGACAAATGCGCCGGCCGGACATGCTCGACAAAGCGTTGTTCGCCCGGAGATGCCAAAGGCTCGAGCCTGGAGGTGGGCAGTGCCGTCCAGCCGGCGCGCGGCAAGCCGGAGCGTTCCCGCGAACCATACGATACGGGCGGCAATGTGAGCTCGACATCCTCGCCACGCGTCGCCCTGGCGATCTCGGCCATGCTGGCGGGCCGATCGCGCGGGTCGGGCTGCAGCATGGCGCCCAGGAGATCGTGGAACTCGGGATCGATGTCAGACAGGTCTGGGACGGTCCGGCGTTTTTCGATGACCTCGTACTGCGAGCCGCTCATGTCGAGTGGCTTTCCGCGCAGTGCGGCGGCGAGTACCAAGCCGAGGCTATAGATATCGGACTGTTCACTGACCTCGCCGCCATAGAGGCCGAGCTGTTCGGGCGATACGTAATTGTATTTGCCGGCGAACTTCCCACCGATCAGCGTTTCACCGCCTGCGGTCGCCGAGCGAGCGATACCGAAATCAATGATTTTGGCGTGCTCCACCCGCCCGCCAGGCAGGATGATGTTGTCCGGCGAAAGGTCGCGGTGAATCGCGCCCGCCTGATGAACAGCCGCCAGCCCCGAGGTCAAGCGATGGCAAAGGCGCCGCACGTCTTCCCCCTGCATCGCTCCGTGACGCATCACGTCAAACAGTGATTGGCCGTCCACGAACTCCATTGCCAGGTAGGGGCGGCCGATCTTCGGATCGATGGTGAAGACGTGATAGCGAACCACCGCGTCATGCGACAGATGGTTGAGGATCGATGCTTCCTTGCGGAACAGCGACAGGATCGTCTGGTCACGGGCGAATTCGGGCAGGACGATCTTAATCGCCACGTGATCGCCGGTTTGGATGTTGTGGCCGCGATAGACTTCTCCCATGCCGCCGGACGCGATCCTCTCGTCGAGTTCGTAGATGCCGCTGAGCTGCGTGCCGGCGCCGGCATAGGTGACGTTGGTCGATATCCGGGTCTTATCGTCGTCGCTCATCTCGCCAGGCTCTCCGGTCCGGACCGATCCAGATGGGGCGCACCGTTGCGCCCGCCGCCGATCTTCACGAGTACGATGGTTACATTGTCGGTGCCGCCGCGCGCCAGCACCGTCTCGAGCAGGCTCCGGCACGCCGCCTGTGGCGTTGCCGATCTGACTGCGGCTTCGATCTCGGCGTCGCTGACATGAGCCGTCAGTCCGTCGGTGCTCAGGACGAAAACATCCCCCGCCATCAGCTCGCCCTGCTGGAAATCGATCTCGAGCTCGTCGCTCACCCCGACTGCATGGGTGATGACGTGGCGGCGCGGCCAGGTAAGCGCCTCTTGCGCGCTGATCATGCCGCGATCCACCAGTTCCTGGACCTCGGTGTGATCCTTCGAGACCTGAAAGATTATCCCGTCACGGATCAGATAGATGCGGCTGTCGCCGGCCCACAGGCCGGCGAACCGTCCATCCATGGCAAGCAAGGCGGCGAAGGTCGAGCCGATGGTGATGCCGCGGGATCGCGAGATCTCGCGGATCTCGGAATTGGCGCGGCTCAGCCGGTCCTCGAAGCGCGCACGAAGGTCGGGTGCCGAGCTCGCGATGCCGATCGTTGCCAGATGGTCGACGATGCTGGCCGACGCGACCTCGCCGGCTTCGTGCCCGCCCATGCCATCCGCCACCACCCAGAGACCGGTCTGCGGCTCTATCAGGTAGTTGTCCTCGTTGTGGTCGCGAACGCAGCCTCTATGGGTCACGCCGAAGCTTTCGATGGAAAGGGCGACAGTGCTCAATTTGCCACCTAGCGCTTCGCGAGCGTCCCCTGTGACCAACCCCGGGCAGCGTGCCCAGGCCACTTTGCCATAAGCGCATCCATTAGAGTACCAAAATGAGTGCCGCAGCCACCGCTGCGCTTGAACAAGGCCATGTCAGAACGCCTTCGGACAGCTGAAGTCGACCAGGGCTGGCAACAGGAAGGGATTTGCCGCCGGTCCGGTCTGGATCATGTAAGCGACGTCGCGTCCGCCGATCACGAAGCGGGCTTCGCCGCCGGCGGTGATGGTCGCCTTGTCCAGCAGACGCTTGAACGCCCAAGGTCCCTCGAATTTGATAGCCGAGTCGCGGCCGGGCATTTGCGGCATCAAGGTGAGGCTGGCGGAAGCCGAGGCAGTGCTGTTTGGCCACGTCACCGTGCTGGGCGCGTTGCCCGTCTGGCTGCTCTGGACGGTCTGGCCGTCAATGTTGAGAACGGCGTTGTCTGCGTCTCCATTGAGCGTAGACGGCGTGATGGTCATCGAAACCGAGGGCACAGAGCCGCCGGACGGAAAGAAGGCGCTGCGGATCTCTGCGGCCGACTGAAAGGATTTCAGGGTCGATTTCGCCAAGTCGTGGCCGGCGCGGGCATCCTGTCTCCAGGTCCATTCCTGACCGCTCATGTCGATCAGCGACGCAAGGTTCTGCGCAAAGAAACGGTCAATCAGCCCGCCCGGTGCGAAAAGCTTGGCGAAATCCGGTATCGAAATCTCTTGGGTGGCGTCCCTTGCGAAGGGATAGCGACCGCCTACCGCCTCCTCGCAGGCTCGTGTGACCGTCTGGTCGAGGTTCTGGTTGAGGTTGGCCAGCGAGGCTTCGGCGACATTGCCCGCAAACTCGTCCGCTGCCGCGTTGACCATGCGCGCAAGCGGCTTCGGAAGACGCGAGACATTGGCGCGCAGCGTGGAGATCTGCAGCTGCAGGTTGGCGTTGACGCGTTCGGTCTGTGAAGGATCATCGGCCGAAAGCCTCAGGCTTTGAAAGATATCGCGGAAATTCCGCGTCAACGCATCGATTGGCCGCCCTCCGTTTGCGCCGCTGACCAGGGACTGGAACGATCGAAACTGCGCCTCGACGTTCGCCCCGGCACTGTGTGCGACAGCCGAGCCAGAGCCGGCACGGCTCTGCGACTTGCCGGCGATCTGCAGGCCGATGCGAGCCAGGCCTTTGGCCATGCTGGCGAGATCCTCTTGCGCCGTGCCGCCTTCGCCCTCGATCATCTTATCCTTTGTCAACGCGGTCTCGTCGGCGATCGCCGTGGAGAGCTGAGCAAGAGGCGAGTCTGGCGCGGCGAGAGCGGAAAGCGCTAGATATCGCGGCTTGTCCTCGAGCAATGCCTTGAACATCAGCTGGTCAAGGACGCCGTTCCATGCGGCGGAGAATTCCTTGCCGTAGCGATCGATTAGTTCTGGACCGAGCTTGGGCAGGTCCTGGTCGATGCCGCCCTGTTCCCCGCCGCCGCCAAGCACCCATTGGTCGTTGACGAGGATTTGCGCGATGCGCGAGAGCTGTGGCAGGAAGAAACGGTTGAAGCCGTCGCGCGTGTAAAGCCCGGGAATGTCGAGATCCGCGAGATCGCCGCCATCCGCGCGTTCGAACACGAGCTGTGCCTCTGGGCCGGCTTTTGCTGCGACTGGGAAGCTCTCCAGCCTTGCCGCGTAGACCGCCGACTTGATCAGCGCCGAAGCGCGGTCAGCAAGGCTCATGCGGCCAAGCGAGCGCTGCGCGGCTTCGATCAATGGCTGGTTGAGCTCGAAGACGGGATCGTAGGCGTCGTCCAGGGCAAGCATCGCGCGCAGATGCTTTTCGAGCTGCGCGCGGCCCTCGCGGTTGTTCTCGCCCGGATAGCGGTTCACTTCCCAATCCTGCTTCATCCAGGAAACAATCAACTCGTTATCGACCTTCGGAGCCTTTCCGCCGAGCATCAGGTAGATCTTCAGCGGCTCGTAGAGCGCGATTGGATCGGCAATCTTGGCCTGGATGGTCCGCTCCGCCTGCACCAGGAGCCGCGAGCGGAATGTCCGCTCGAGCGCTTGCCGATAGGCATCCTTGGAGGCCGACAGCAGCCTGTCGCGCTGGCCAAGCCCGAACGTCTCCTCGATCGGCTTTCCCTGGTCGCCGGTCTCGAATCCCGCTGGCAGGTTGCGCAACTGGTCGAGCGCGCCGATGACATTTTCGAGGTCGACGTCGCTCACCATAGTGCTCTTGAGCAGCGCATCGGCGCTGTCGCGATAGTGGGCCATGGACTGCCTGGTGGACGTGATCAGGGACTGGTTGGCGAAGAAGCTCAGCCCAAGCACGCCGAGCGCCGTCAACGTCGCCAGCGCAATCGTGGCGAGGCCACCAAATCTCGCAAGTCTGGCGCGCCGCTCGGCCACCCGGTCGAAAGATACCCAACCTGATTCCGGGAAGATCACCTTGGTCAAGAGATCGTGCAGGAAGAAGCTCTTGCCGGTGCCCGAAAGATGCGCCTGCGAGGCGGTGCCGAAGCTGCGCCCGATTGTGCCCAGTACCTGGTCGAACGGTGTTCCTTCCTGAGTACCCGAGGAGAAATAGAGGCCCCGCAAGCTGACATTCACCCGCGATCGGGAGGCATCGAACAAACTGCCGATGAAATGCGCGGTCCGGTTCCTGAGGGCGCCGAACTGCGCCGGGAAGTCGAAGATGGCGATGCGCGCCACCGGGTCGGCCTCTTCCTGCAAGCGCTCGACGAGTTCTTCTGCCAAGCGCTGCGCCAGGCCGTCGAACTCAGCCGCTGCCTCGCCGGCCATGTTCCTTGTGCGATCGGCGGTCTGGAAGGTCGCGCCCCATACCTGGCGCCTGCGCACGTCATCAAAGCCGCCGAAATAATCCATGAAGCCCGACAAGAGGTCGGCCTTGGTGAAAAGCAGATAGACGGGAAACTGGATCTTGAGCGTCTCGTGCAATTCGCGCAGACGGCTCCTTATCTCGGTGACATGCGCATCGATATGCTGGTCGTCGAGGCTGATGAGATCGGCGAGGCTGATGGCGAGGATCACCCCGTTGATTGGTTGCCTGGGGCGGGTTTTCTTCAGCAATCCCAGGAATGCAAGCCAGCTCGCCTGGTCGCGTTCGCGGTCCGATTCGTGCGTCGTGTAGCGGCCGGCCGTATCGATCAGCACGGCTTCATCGGTAAACCACCAGTCGCATGACCGCGTGCCGCCGACGCCAGTCACCGGCTGGGCGTTGCCGGAGCCCGCAAGCGGAAAGTTGAGGCCGGAGTTGACCAGCGCCGTCGTCTTGCCGGCGCCTGGCGGACCGATGACGATGTACCAGGGGACATCATAAAGGAAGTTGCGCTTGCGGCTCGTCCGCCTGAGCGTCGCGATGGCTTCGCTCATGCGCGCTTCGAGCACCAGTGAATCGTCGTTGCGCTCGTCGCCGCGCACAATGGCCGTTTCGAGCGCCTGTTGCGCCTTGCCTCTTTGCCAGAAGCGAATGCCGTAGAAAGACGCAAGCACGATGGCGGTCGTGCCGATGATGAGAGCCCTGAGCCACACCGACCCAAGCGGGCGGGTGTCGGCGAAGCGGATCAGGGGTCCGGCATACCAGACGGCGGCCGAGAAGCCGACCAGGGCAAGCGCGCTGAAGATCCGCAGCACCCAGCCGATCAGCTCCTCGCCGCGCCGGCTCATAACGCGTCCTGCTTTGGGAGTATCACGTCGACGCGGCGGTTCTTGGCCCGGCCGTCGGCGGTCGCATTGCCGGCAATGGGTTCGTCTTCGCCCTTGCCTTCGACGCTCAGGCGCGACGGGTCCTTCAATTGCTTGGCCATCATGGCCTGCACCGCTTTTGCACGTGCAACAGAAAGATCGAAATTCGACTTGAATGGGCTCGACTTCTTCGGCTTCACGTTGTCGGTATGGCCGACGATTTTGATCGGTCCGGGTTCGGCATCGAGCGCCGAGGCGATGTCTGTCGCGATGGGCTGGAACTGTACCGTTACCCCGGCCTGGCCGGGCACGAACAAGAGCTGGCTGCTGATCTCTACGACGATGAACTCGCCCTTGGTGCCGACGCTCAGTCCACCGCCCGCGACCTCCTTGGCGAGTGCGGTGCGGATGCGGTCGATCTGCGTGGTGTTCGCAGGCGTAGGTGGTGGCGGGTCGGCTCGCGCCGGCTCGGCGGGCGCCTCTACGCTGGCCCGTTCAATCATAACCGGGCTGGATGGATTGAGCGCCAGCAACTCGCTGGCAGTGACATCGCCTTCGTCAGTGATCAATATCCTCAGCCAGAAAAAGGCTACCGTCACCAGGGTCGCGCCTGCCGCTGCGATCGCCCACAGCGGCAGCCGCCCTGCTGGCCTGGGCATCGCCGCCGCCATGCCTTGCCACCTGGGCGAAATCTCGTCTGCGGCACGTGGCCTGAAATAGCGCAGTGTGTCGTAGACGTCGCGCCGGACGCGCTCGAGTGTGTTGCGCTCACCCGACAATGCCCGATACTGGCCTTGGAAGCCCAGCGAAAGGCAGGCATGCATCAATTCGAGCAGGTCGCAATGGCTTTCAGGCTTGGCGAGGATATTGTTCAGCGCCTCGTAAAAGCCGGTCCCTGTCGGCTGCGTGTGGAAGAACTTCATCACCATGCTGTGCCGCAGCCAGGTATGCTTGTCCGGCCAGGGCAGATTGCCGATGAGGTCGTCAGCGGTTTCACAAAGCGCAAACTTGGCGATCCGCGCGTCTTGTTCGGCAATTCCGGCTTTGGCCGTGGCACGGTCGAAGCTATCGATGTTGTCCGCGATATGCTCGGCCAACGCGGCCGCTTGGCGTTCGACCGGCATCAGCCGCAACTGGCCGAACAGCATGAGCAAGGGGGCTGCGGCGGCAAGGATGGGATTGGCCGCGGCATACTTCACGCCAGCGGTGGCGTGGAGCAAGGCATCCTGCTGCAACAGTCCTTTTGCAGCCACCGCTTCGTTGTCTTGAACAACAACAGTTCCCGACGACCAGCCGGGGGGCAACTGGCGGCCGGCGCCGGGGTCGAACACGGTCGATTCCCTGGCCGGTGAGGGGACAGGGGGCACGCTTTGCACACCGGAACCAGCGGGAGCCACGAGCGGCCTTTGCCTCGGCCGTGGCACGCGGATGACGGTTTTATCCGGAGGCTCGGAGGAATCGTCCTTCGAGCTCATCGGCGCACCACCGCCGAAGTCCAACGGGGGTCTTTCAGACAGGAGGAAAGCGGCATACGAGGCTCAGTATCAGCAGCGAGCCGGATCGAAGGTCTGATCTTGCCGAAACATGACATTCCTGCACACGCCCCAAGCCGCGCCGCTTGCCAGCCTGGCAAGCGCTCCTATGCCATTCTAGTCGCACAGGAAGCCGATTGAAATCGGAAAGCAGGATGTCAAGGAAGCGGCTTTTCCATGATGTTGCATAGCGAGTGCTAGCAACGCCATCTGGTGCAAGGCTATTTCTGCTTGCCAGCCTTGGCGTAGGCTTCGGCGAAATAGGCAAGAAAGACATCCAGCATGCCGTTTTCGTGCTTGTCTTCCATCGTCCGCCACGTCGCGACGACCGCATCCCAGGCGTGGCTCTTCCTGGATGAAAAGGAGGCGGGCGGGATTCTTCTGGCGATTGCCTCCGGCGACAAGTCGTCGAGCAGCCTTGAGAGCGCGGCCTGCATGGCTGCGTAGGTTGCGATCTCGTGGGTCTTCAGATCGTCGAACGCATCCTCGATGCTGCGTCTGGCATCCAGATAACCTGCCCGCCGCTTGGCAAACATGATCTCCAGCATATCGTCGGTGCCCGGCACGAATTTCAGCGGGTTGTTGTCCGCGGCGCCGATCATCGTGCGATGCGCGCTCTTGGCGAGGACCTTGGCCGCCGCGCGCGCCTTGAGCAGCAACGACAACTGCTCGACTGTGGTTCGCAAGACCGCGCCGATCTCGGCAGCGACGTCATGCGGGTCGCGCGACGCCAACAGCTCCGGCGACAAGCCGGCCGCCCTGGCGATATCGCCAAGTATCCGGTCGGCTTCCGCCGGCTGCTTGACTGGGACGTCAGGGCCGGGGCTCGGCGCCGACGACATCGACATTTTCGCTGCCTGGCCAGGGCTGTGTTCTGCCGGAGTGGGCAACGGTGCGCTGCCGGGCTCAAGCGACCGTCCCGTCGAGGCCGGCAACTCGCGTTGCGTCGAACCGGTCCTGGCTTGCGGATGACCGGCGCCAACGGGCTCTTCGTCGATCGAAACGGTGATGACATAATGGCCAATCAGCAGCCGGTCGCCTCGGATTAATCGATGCGGCGCATTCAGGCGCTGGCTGGAGCCGTTGACGAAAGTGCCGTTGCGCGAGAGGTCGTATAGCCAGAACGAGCCCGTCTGATAACGGATTTCGCAATGCCGCCCCGAGATGAATTTGGCAGGGTCGGACAGCGTCCAGTCGCAGTTTTCGCGCCCGATTTCGAAGCCACGGTCGCGGGCGGCATAGCTCGCGGCGACCCCTGGCGGTAGCCGGTCGACATTGCTGATCTGAAGCGAGATGAACATTCGAAGCCACTGTCCGCTGAAATCCCAAGGCATTCTAGCAGCTTGCCGGCGCAGTGGGAGAGGCGGGTTTCACGAACAATGCTCGCCAGGTTCATGCGTTGCTTTTATTTGGTCTCCGTCGAAGGTATGCTAGCTTGCGGCGGTCAGATGCTGTGAACGTGATGCCGTTCACGGAGCGGGGCTTCAATCCATCATCCCGGCTGCCGCGTCGAGGAGGGGCACGACCCATGCCGAATGAACGTGCCACGGTTCTACAGACGCCGGTTGGGGCCGATGTGCTGACATTTACCCATCTCGTTGGCCGTGATGAGATCAGCCGATGTTTCGCCTATACCGTGGGGTTCGTCAGCAAGAGCCGTGAGATCGATCCGCTGAAGATGCTGGGCGGCGTCGTTTCCGTCGAAGGCGAATCCGATCCAAAGCGCTGGTTCAGCGGTCTGGTGTCGGATTTCAAACTTACCCGCATAGAGGATCGGTTGACCTATTACGAGGCCAGTGTCAGGCCATGGCTCTGGTTTCTCGGCAACACCACCGACTGCCGCATCTTCCAGAACATGACCGCTGTCGAGATCGTTGAAAAGATCTTCTCGAAATACGGCATCGCCAAGTTCGAGAAGCGGCTGCAGGGGTCTTATCCCTCGCGCGAATATTGCGTGCAGTACGATGAGAGCGATCTCGATTTTGTGCAGCGGCTGCTCGAGCACGAAGGGATCTTCTATTTCTTCGAGCACAACGAGGGCAAGCACACGCTGGTGCTGTGCGATGCCATGAGCAAGCTGAAGCCGGCGCCAGGCTACGACAAGGTGCTTTACAATTTCGAAGGCCACGGCTCGCGCCGTGATGTTGAATACATTACCGAATGGATTCCGGGCAGCGCCGTGCGTCCAGGCGCCTACGTTCATACAGACTATGATTTCGAGAAGCCCGGCGCTGACCTGATGGCGAAATCCGCTCAGCCCTTCGCCCATCAGGAGGCTTCGGGCGAAAACTACCGTCAGCCCGGCGCGCATCTCGATGTCGGGCGTGGCGATAAGATTGCCGGTATCCGGCGCGAGGAACTCCAGGCTGTGCACCAGCACAGCACGGCGGTGGGAACCGTCCGGGGCCTTTTTTCAGGCTGCAAGTTCACGCTGGAAAGTTTTCCGCGCGACGACCAGAACCAGGACTATCTGGTGATCAGCGCCGAATACCGGCTGTTCGATCCGGGCTACCGGACCCAGAACGAAGCCCACAGCGAGAACTTCAGGGTCGTGCTGGGCGTTGCGCCCACCAAATTGCCCTACCGGCCGCTGCGGATCACGCCGCGACCGATCATGCGCGGGCCGCAGACCGCGACCGTCGTCGGCCCGTCAGGCGAGGAGATCTTCACCGACAAATACGCGAGGGTGAAGGTGCAATTCCATTGGGACCGCCTCGGCAAGAAGGACCAGAACTCGTCCTGCTTCGTGCGTGTGTCGCAGACGTGGGCCGGCAGCGGCTGGGGCTTCATCCAAATCCCTCGCCTCGGCCAGGAGGTCATAGTCGATTTCATCGAGGGCGACCCCGACCTGCCGATCATCACCGGACGTGTCTACAATGCATCGGAGATGCCGCCTTACGCGCTGCCGGGCAACGCCACGCAATCAGGCTGGAAGTCCAATTCCTCGAAAGGCGGCGGCGGCTACAACGAGCTGATGTTCGAGGACAAGGCTGGTTCCGAGCTGGTCAATTTCCAGGCGCAGAAGGACCACCATCTGCTGATCAAGCACGATCGCAACAAGACCGTACAGCACGACCAGTCCGACCGCATCGACCATGACGCCAAGCACTCCGTCGGCCATAACCTTGACGAGGACGTCGGCAACAACAAGACGGTCAAGATCGGCGTCGACCAGACGACGAATATCGGGTCGAACGATTCCGAGACGGTGGGTAAGAACCGATCGCTGACGGTAATGGCGAACGAGACGATCCACGTCGTCGCCAATTCGACGGAGAACATCGACGCTAATCACTCGCAGACGGTGGGGCTGGTGCAGACGGTGACTGTGGGCGCGGCGCGTATGGATTCGGTAGGGGCGGCCGAGACACGGAGCGTCGGCGCAGCGCAGTCGAACACGATCGGGGCTTCACGTTCGGTTACGGTGGGGGCGGAGCAGAGCCACGATATTGGGGCGGATGATAGCTGGAATGTAGCGGCCAGCCAAAGTATCGAGATCGGCGCCGATCAGGGCCTCAAAATCGGCGGCGCGCAGAACACCGAGATTGGCAAGACATGGACCGTCAAGGTCAGCCAGGATGCCTCGACCCAGATCGACGGGGCGCACGAACTCAAGATCGGCAAGAAGAGCCTCACCCAAGTCGGCGAGGATGCGGGGTTGGTGGTCGGCAAGAACCTGACCATCGAAGCAAAGGACTCGATAACGATCAAGACCGGTGGTGCCGAGATCCTTATGAAGAAGGATGGAACGATCACCATCAAGGGAAAGGACATTACGGTCAAAGGTTCGGGAAAGATCAATGTCGACGCTTCGAGCGATATCGTCATGAAGGGCAGCAACATCCTGCAGAATTGAGGTTCGAAATGGTTGCGTTGAAATCGCGGATCGAGGGTGTCGTTATCGGCGTTCTGTTGGGCTTCGAGGAAGCCGCGCCGCTGGTCGTATTTGCAGGCAATCCAAAGGAGACCGCACTCAAGGCGAAGAGCCTCGTCGCGCTGGGTCCGGACGCGATCGCCTCCGAAGTGGCACTGTTGTTCGAGGAGGGGGATCCACTACTTCCGCTGATCGTCGGACGCATTGTCGATCCGACCCGCGACTCGCGGCCGCGGGCGTTCAGTGACGGGCGCCAGGTGCGGATCCATGGTGAGGAACGCGTCGAACTCCGCTGCGGCAAAGCGTCCATCATCCTGGAAAAAGACGGTCATATCACCATTCGCGGCACATATGTCACCAGCCATGCCAGTGCGGCAAATCGTATCCGCGGTGGCTCGGTCAACCTCAACTGATGCCGCGCGCACCCGTCCTTCCGAAAATCGTGCGCCAGCACGCGGAGATGGCGGCGTTCCTGTGGACAGTCTACGACCGGCACCTGCTTCACCCGGATGAGAATCCTGACATGGACGCTGAGCGGCTCGCGCGGCTGGTCGAGCGGCTGGAGGCGCATTTGGACGGGCTGTGGGTGGCGGGACCGGACGGCAAGCGGATCGCTCAGGAACGGTTCGCCGAATATCCCGAAGCGGGCGAGCTGTTCGTCGTGCGCATGCTGGAGGCGAAGCGCCCGATCCCGGTCACAGAGCTGGACCTCAAAAAGGTCAGAGAATATCTCGGGGCGAACGGGGTGTAGATCCTAACCAAGCTGCCGCGCCCGATTATCCATCGTGACGCACTTCTTCCCATACGTCGTCCGGCAGATCCGTGATGACCCAGGCGTTTTGCCGCCGTTTGGCGACCCCCTTGTGATCGAAATACCAGAGCACGCCATCCGCGACATCAATGAGCAACGGGCTCTGCAGTTCGTCCGGCAGGCCAATCTCCTCTTCCAACTGCAAATCCTTGCCGAGGACATGGATCACCGTATCGCCAAGAAGGTGGGGCCGGCCACCGACTAGGCAGATGGAATGGTAGTTCTCGGCGAAGCCCGGCTGCGAGAAATCCTCGAAGCCATGGGGATCCCGACCTGCGACGATCAGACCACCGCCGCCCGCCGCTAGAAGGCGACCGTCCTCTAGCACGACAACATCCTCAAGATAGGTGTTGCCTGGTAGGTCCACGCCCGTCCAGCGGCGTTTATTCCGCACGTACAGGCAGCCGATTTCGCCTGCCAACTGGGTCTCGAAGCGCTCCTTCGCGGCAAGGTATTGGGGCATCGTGCCTGTCTCTGCGATCCGGTCGAGTTCGGCTTGCTCGGCGACGGTCGGCTCACGGAAGGCTGCGGCGGTGTTGCCGCAAGCCGCCCACTCCCCATTCGCGTTTCGCGCCACGGCCTCGAAGGCGTTGTCGCCCAAAGCCTCGTCATCCGAGCCGGCTATTCTTGTCCACGCGTCCCGTGTGTCGCGCACATAGACTTGCGAACCGTATCCGCAGGCAATCAGTTCGTCGCCCAATTGCCGAATTTGGCTCATCGAGCCACGGCCCTCTTCGTCGTCGCCGGCGCCCGCATCCGGAATCTGCTCACTGGCAAATTGCTGGCCGACGAAGCTGACATCGCCGTCGATGCCGAGGGCCGCGAGCAACGCCCCGTGACGCCAGCCGTCGAGTCTCGTCAGCCACACGAGCGTCGATTCGAAATGCAAATAGTTCCATTCAGGCATGCCCGGCGCTCGGTGGAGCGTAAGCCTGCTGAACTGCGGCCCGTCCTCGAGCAGGCCGGTCGAAATTGCGAAGCCGTCGGCAGACAGCGCACAGGCCGCCCAGATATTGTAGTCGCTCATGATATTGTCGTGTTCAGCATTTTGCTCGCCGCCGCCTTGTTAGGAAGCGTCCCTGACGTGCGGCCGACCTGGTTCGGCCCGATGTTTGCGGTCTGCCTGGTTACCGCGGCCTTCGCCTTCGCGATGCACGCGGCCGTTGGATTGCCGTTCTTATCCTGCTTGATGTCGCTTATCGACTTCTTCGACTCAGCGATAATGTCACCGAGCTTCGCGGTGTTCCAGGTGCCGTTGCTTTTCATGGTCTCAATATGCGCCTTCTTGGCCGCGCCTTTCAGATTGGCCGGTACCTTCTGCCCGAGCTTCTTGAGCGCTGCCCGCTCCTTCTTGTGGATCTTTTTGTGCGCCGACTTGCTGACACAGATGCAGACGCCTTCACCGATCGACGGCGCGTTCTTCACGCGCTCGCCGATGTTCCGCTTCTGCCTGCCGAAGGTCCGCGTGATAGTCGAGGCGCCGGCCGCCTCAGCGGCAATCGCCTGGTCCCGCGTGCCCGTGCGGCAGGTCTTGTCCGGAACGACATGATGCGCCTCGCCGGGAGGCTTCGCGTTCGCGCAGGCAGCGGCGATGTCATCATAGGAACCGACGAGGCAGTCCGCGTCCTGGCCGGGTTTCAGGTCGGCGGCCGCGACCTTCGGCCAGGGCGGCGCATTGCCGACCGGCGAGGCATGGTTATTCGTTGAGATGTCCGTAAACCGGCTGATCGGCTCTCCATCCATCTTGACGTTGCCGGACCAAGCTTCGGCGTACTCCTTGCCGGTGTTTTGCGAGCTGACGACGCCCTTTTTCGGCGCACACCCCGCTTCGGTCCCCGTGGTCTTGGTGTAGTAGGACTGGTTCTTCTGCGTGACGGTCTTGCCGCCGATCTTGACTGTGCTCGTCCCTTTGTCCGTGTCGGAATCCGTGCCGAAGCTTGGGTAGGGAATCGGCACGCCGGGCGGCGTAGCCGGCGTCTGCGGCGGCGTGAAGCAGACATCTGGAAAGGCCGCGATCACCTGATTGGTCTGCGCCTTGCAAGCGATCTCGAGCCCATTCGCGAACACGGTCATGCGGCGACCCGCCTCCGCGGCATTCGTCCCGCGGTCAACAGCATCGCACCGCAGGCGCCGTCGTCGCCCGAAGACTCGATCAGCACCGGATCGCCTCGGTCGTAGCCTTTCATGGCAGCGGTTATGGCCATGCCAACCGTCATCGGCACGACAGCGGCTCCGACATTGCCGAGACTTTCAGCTGGGCTCCAGAAGTCTTGGAAACCATGATGGCCTCGGACGAGCCGCAACGAGGCAATCGCTGCCTGCTTGAAGAAATAGCTCTCGCCGATAAGATCCGAAATCCGGTAACCGACATCGCGCATTTCCATCCCCGAGGCGTCCAGAGCCATGCGGTAGGCTGCGGTCATGCCGTTACCGCGGAGAGGAAGATCGGTACGGTTGTAGATATAGGCCGGCTCGCGGGCCAGGCCGAGGCCGAGGAGGCGCATGGTGCCGCTGCCTGGGCGGGTGCAGAGGATAGCACTGGCAGCTTCGCCGGGGATGAAGCCATTAGGGTTGTCTGGGGTGAGCAGGCGCCGTTCGGCCAGATAGTGGTCGATCGTTAGTCCCGCCAGGTAGCTGTCGACGCCGCAGATCATCACGTAAGGTACGCTGCGGTCGGCCAGCAGCCGACGGGCCTGGTCGAGTGCGACGTGGCCGGAGGGCCGGCCGTGGGCGACGATTCGCGTTCGATACGGCGAGGCGATGCCGGTGATCTCGGCGATGCGCGCAGCGAGGCGTGCGGCTTCCGGGGCGAGCCGGCCGGGCCGGTCTTCTTCGGCGAGGCAGAGGATGAGCGCTGCGGTGCCACGTGCCTCGGGAACGAGCTCGAAGGCCTCGATGATGGCGGCCGCAGCCATGTGGGCCAGCCGTTTCTCCCCTGTGAACTTGCGCGGCAGCGGCACCGGGGCGCCGACCAGCCAGCCGCCGCCCGGGCCGACAAAGCGGGTTTCCTGGAAGCCGTCGAGTTTGGCACGCATCGCGGCGCACGCCGAGGGGGCGTCGAGACCGACCGCGGTCACCATGCCGATCGAAATGATGTCGAGCTCGAGTGTCATGCCTCCTCGATTTCTTCTTCCGCGTCAGCACCGTTTGCACGGACATAAGTTCGCCCGGTCCCTCGTGCGCGCAGCATGGATTGCGTCGGCGGCCCGATCCAGCATTCCGAAAAATCGAGGATCGTGCGCTTGAGCCGCTGCTGCAACCGCCAAACCAGCGAGAATCGTCGATTTTCTAGATCGAACAGGATGGTGTCCGGAGACAGTTCACCGTCGAACACCTTGTCCTGCTCCTTGAACAAGGTCATCTGCAACGCCGGCGCCGGCAGGCGGAAAACCTCCTTGCCCATCGGCGTCAGATTGATCAGCTGCACGTCCTCACCGCCTCTCGGAGAGTCGATCTGTTGGTCAGGTGGCGCCATCTGGAAATAGCGTTCATCGAAATCCGGCGGCAGGAACGGAAAAATATTGTCGATCCAGTTCTGGTCATATGTGCCGCCATATTCGATGCGGCCGGGCCAGCCGCGCCCCATCGGCCCGAAACTCATCGGCCTGTAGTCCCCAAAGGGTGAGCGCACTTCCTCGCCGACCGCCTGCGTGTTGGGCAGCCGCAGGCCCGGGACTAGACGCTGGTTCTTGGTGCGCGACCAGCCGGTTCCGACCGGGTTGTATTTGTAGCTGGCGGGAAGCTTGTCCTCTGGGTCCAGTCGGTCGACGCCGCCCCAGGCTACGTCGTAGGAAATCGGCAGTTTCAGAAAGGGCTGCGGAGCCGTAGCGGTAAACAAAGGCCCGATGGCGCGCCACTCGCGGTGCCCGACGACCTCGAACAGCTTCGACCAGTTGCCGACCTTGATGCCGACCGGCACGCGCTCGGCTGGACGCCCGCCCGGCGCGTAGGCACAGCCATTGGCGATCACATCGCAGCGCGGCTTGCGGAAGGCGAAGTCTGTCTCCCACAACGTTGCCGAATAGCCGGGCACGCCGGTTTGCGTGTCGGCCATGACCAGCGGAACCTGTTCGGCCGATTTCTGCACCAACCCGCCAGGCTTCGTCGGAAAATCGAAAGTGCCCTTGACCACGACCACGATCCATTCGTGGCCGGCCTTGTCCATGCCCATGGTGAACTGATGCGGATAGCCCATCTGGTTCCATATCTGCATCAGCTCGCCTCCATATGGCTGGCGGCGATCTGCTCCAGCACCGGCTGCGGCGCCAGCTGGTCGACATCGAAAATATCCGTACGCGCCGTCCACGCTACGAGATCGTCGATGACATCGCCCTCGCCATCGACGACCGGCGCGGGTAGGCTGGCCAGCACCGCGTCGAGCTCGTCCGGCGTCATCTCGCCCCGTTGCGCGGCGAAGGCAGCTTTTTCGATATTTTCGAACCAGGCATCGGTATAAGCAAGCTTCAGCGGTGCTTCATCAAGACGTGCGACAACGCTCAGTGGAAATTGCCGGCCGACCTTGTCGGTGCTTTGCAGTACAATGCCGGCCGCGGCGCCGAAGGAACCAGGCCCGCTGAGGAAACGCAGCGCAATGTGCTGCGGCCAGGTTTCAAGTCCGAACAGCGGCACGATATGCTGCGCCAGCCAGCGGTCCCATCCACGCACGAAATCCGCCGGCAGCCGCCGGGTCACGAAATCGCCGGTGGCGGGCATCTTGCCGTAAAAGCCGGGCACGATCAGATCTGCGGCGGACATGTGAATTTCTTGAACATTTCGAGCGTGTAGGGGTTTTCGACGCTGGCCGCCTTGAGCTCGAAGTCGGCCCACATCCCCTTCGTGCCGAGCCGCAGGCTGTAGACGTCGGTGAGCTTGGTCGCGGCGAAGCGGCCGCCGCGCAGCATTCTGAGCCAGGCCCAGCTGCCGGTTTCGTTGAGCATCACTTCAGGCGAGCCGTCGACCGGCTGGAAGGCAAGCGAGATCACCCCGGTGCCGTCCTTGCCGGGCCACGTCATCGGCTGCGGCCGGGTGGCATTGTTGTAGTAGACGAGGTTCTGGCCATCGAGGTTGAGCGTAACCCGCGCCGCGCCGGGTGCGAGGTCCTTGGGTTCGAGGGTGAAATTCATCACCGGGCCGGTGCCGCCTGGAAACAGGTCGTCGCGGATATGCCTGGCCTGCTCGAAGGCTGCGAGCGCCGCCGGGTCGAGACCGAAATCGGCCCGCCATTTCCACGGCTCGCTGGCGGTGTCGACGTAGTTGATCAGATGGTCGTTGATGAAAGCATCGATCAGGCCCGTCGGCCCGAACAGGCGCTGAAAGTCGCGCACATTAACGTCGACCGCGCTGTCGGCGCTGAATGGATAGCGGTTGTTGAGCGCCGCCTGGCAGAAGGGGAGTATGTCGGCCCTCCAGATGGCATTGAGCTCGTTGGTTACAGCCTTCTGCGACAGGCCACTGGTGTCGCCGGCAATACCGCCCAGCCAGTCGTTGACGGGCGAGGGCAGGATCTGTGCTTGTCTCGCAACCGCGCCTGTCAGTTCGGCAAGGCCTCCCTGCTTCTTGATCGCATCCTGCGGGTTGGGATTGGCGGTGACCGTCTGCAGAACGTTCGACAGCGCCGTAAGCGCGACGATCGCCGCGTCGAGCGCCGGCGGCTGGCCGTCGACCTGTGCGATGGTGCCTTTGAGCGGCTTGAAATGGTCAGCCACCAGGCTGCCGGTCATGTCCACCTGTTTGGCGGAGCCGGCGCGAGGCAGGAGCTTGGCGCCTGAGGTCACCACCTTGCCGAGCTTGCCAAGCTTGCTCAGCAGCTTCGAACCGGTCTTGGCGGCAGCGCCGCTTTGGCCCTCGGCCGGCGCCTCGTCGGAGCGGGTGAGGTCGGTCTCCTGCACCACTGCCGTCAACAGGCGCTTAAGCGCGGAGTCGGCGCTTGACAGATCCTTGAGGTTCTCACTGGCAATGTTGAGATCGGTCAGCGGTGAAAGCCGCATGTCCCGCAGGAAAGAGTCCCACTGCGCGATATAGTCGTCGTAGTAGAGCTTCAGGATGTCCTGGGAGAGCGCCGAGACCGACGTCTCCGAATTCTCCGCGCAGCCGCCGGCAAACACCGCCCGGTCCAACGCGGCCTGGCCGGCGACATCCTCGACTCGGTCGAGGACCGCGTCATGGAAACCGGCATAGGTATAGGGGCCTGGAACGCCAACACGCAGTGTTTTGTCGGAACGGCGCGCGAACACCTTGCCTCCGTTCGGCCCGGCGAAATTGGCCGGCACCCATTCCTTGACGGCTGCTACTTCCGGGTCGGCCAGGAGTTGCCTGTAGGCGCGCTCGGGCAGCGAGATCGTGCACACAGTCTTCAGCGCCTCTGCGACCAGTTGCTTGTCGGGGGCGATGTAGCTGTCATCGACTGCCATGCGGCCGATAGCGGCAAGCTGGTGCTCTTCGGCGTCGGCCGTGGGGAAGGGCGGCGCCGGCGCGAATTGCGGCAGACTGTTCACCCACCAGTTCTGGACGAAATCGGTGTCCATTTGCGACAGGCCAGTCATCATCCGGTACGTCTTCAGCGCGCCAAGCATGAAATCCGGATCGCGGATTTGCCGCCACATCGTAGCCTCGAGCAGGGCGACCATATGCGGCTCGAGCACGTTGCGCAGGGCATGGTCGTAGGTATCCGTCTGTGCGCGCATCAACTCCGCCGACGCGGTCGGCCCGAGCAGGTTATGGACGCCGTCTGGCGGCGGCGTTCGTGCCGTCGCGACTGCGCCCATCGCCGCCAGCGCGCCATCCAAGGTCGGCTGCTCGACCGCAGCCGGCATGGCGGCCACCTCGGTGAGCGGCCGCTGTAGGGCTTCGAACTGGCCAGCCTGTTCGGCGATCGCATTGCGGTTGTCGAGGTAGGACCAGGTGAACAGGCCGCCGGCCAGCAGAGCCGCGAGCGCACAGGCGGCGGCAGCCCCGCGCCAGATCCAGGCGCGGCGACGCTGCGCCAGCGGATCGAACGTACCAAGGCCGGCCTCCTTGAAGATAACCTCGGTCAGAAGGTTCCTGAGGAAGAAGCTGCGCCTCTCGACCCGCGCCGCCGGCATGGCGCGGCGCGGCGGCAGGCCGAAGGAGGACGACAACGCCGCGGTCAGCCGGTCGATGGGAGCGCCTTCCTGGGTCGCCGATGTTAGATAAAGGCCGCGCAACCAGGCGGCTTCCTCATAGCGGCTTTCGCCGAATATTGCCTCGATCAATGTCTTGATCGGCTCGCCGAGGCTCGCCAGCTGGGCTGGAAAGCGGAAGATCTCGGCGCGCGAGGCGAGCTTGTCTTCGTCTTCCAGGCGTGGCACCAACCTCCGCTCCAGCTCGGTGGCGAGCCTGGATAGCTCCGCCTGGATCGTGCCGGCGTTGACTTGGGCCTCGAGCGGAAAGGTTGTTCCCCATACCTGCTCGCGCGCGCTTGTCGACAAGCCACCGAAGAAGGCTTCGAAGCCTTTGATCAGATCTGCCTTGGTCAGCATCAGGTAGACGGGCAGGCGGATCTCCAGCCGATCATTCAGCTCGGCCAGTCGGCGGCGGATCTTGCGGCCGTGCGCCTTGATCGCTTCCTCGCCCTCCGAGAGCGCGTCGATCGACAGGGCGACAATGACGCCGTTGAGCGCTCGGCGGCCGCGGTGCTTTTTCAAGAGGTCAAGGAAGCCCAGCCATTCCGCGGCATCGACGTCCGGCTGGCTCTCCTGCTGGACGTAGCGGCCCGCGGTGTCGATCAGCACCGCGTTTTCGGAGAAGAACCAGTCACAATTGCGCGTGCCGCCAACGCCTTGCAAATCATCGGTGAGGTCGATTGGAAAATTGAGACCCGATTGGCGCAACGCCGTGGTCTTGCCGGTGGCCGGAGGTCCGACGATCACATACCACGGCATCTCGCGCAGGAACTTGCGTCCGCCGAGCTTGCGCCGCTTGAGCTCGGCCATCACCTCGCCGAATTTGGCGCCGACGGCTGCAACGCTCTCCTCGCCAGGGGTGAGCTGTTTTTCGGCTACGGGAGCTGCGATCTCGGCGACAAACATGCGATTGGCGCGGATGGCGCGCCGTTGCGCGATGATCAGCCAGATCAGCCATAAGATGATCAGTCCGGCGACAATGGCGATGCGCACATTGTCGGATTCGAATGGCGCGTAAGGACCGACCCTTACGATCGGGCCGAACACCCAGATCAACAGCGAAAGCAGTGCAATGCCGATCAGGGTCCACAGAAATCGCGAGGTGATGACCGCCCACAGGAAGCGCAGGATGAACATCTCAGAGCCTCTTCTCGACCAGGACCTCAACGCGCCGGTTGAGCGCGCGGCCCTCGCGCGTCGAGTTGTCGGCCACCGGATCGGTGTCGGCGCGGCCTTCGGAATGGATGCGCGCCTGTGGCACGCCAGCCTGCACCAGGAGGTCCCCTATGGTCTGCGCGCGTGCCTCCGAGAGCCGCTGGTTGCTCGCCAGCGGGTTGGACCGCTGCAGGCGAACATTGTCGGTATGGCCGATGATGGTGATCTTTCCAATCAGCTCCTGGTTGGCGAGGATCACCTTGGCGATCGAGGCGATCAGCGGCTCATAGCCTTGGGACAGTGTCGGCCGCGAGGACTGGAAGAGCTCTGGGTTGGAGGACTGGATGATCAGCTTGGCCAGCGAGACGCTTTCGGTGCCGCTGAGCGCGCCCTTGAGGCTTGCCGGCGCTTCAGCCTTGAATGCGGGCAAAAGCGCGAAATCGACCGCCTGTGGCGGCTCAGGTTCGGGCGCATCCTGCTTTGGTGCGGCGCGGGTAACGTCCGCGCGAGATGCCGGCGGCAGGGTGCGCACCAGTGCGGACAATTCAACCGCCAGGCTGCTCAAGCTCATCGATAGGCCGATATAAGCGGCGGCGGCGATGGCAATTGCAGCAAGGGCCATCACCCATATCGGGACGATGAAGCGCTGTGGCTCGTCGGAAGCGATTACGCCTTTCCAGTTCGGCGATAGCGGCGCGCCGTCCGCGTCCGCATTGCGCAGGACGCGCGCGGCTGCCACACGCACGCCATTGAGCGAGCGGTCGCCGGCTCGGCCGGGCACCCGATACTTGCCGCGGAAGCCGAGCGCCAGGCAGTAATACTGAAGCTCCAGCATCTCGCGGTCGCGGTTGGGATGGCGCTCCAGCTCGTCAAGGCGGGTGAAAAACTGGGTGCCGGCATCGACGTCCCCACGCAGCATGACCACCAGCGGCTGGCGCGGCCAGGCGCTGGCGCCGCCCCATGGCGTGTTGAGCGCAAGGTCGTCGAGCAATGCCGCCACGGCCCATGCCGCCTGATCGGCGCGCTCCAGCGAGGAGCCCGCTGCCATAACGGCGTCGCGCGCCTGAACCAACTCGTCGAGCAGGCGTGTGCGCATTGCTTCGGGGTTTTCCGGCGCCAGAGCGCTTTCGAGCTCGGGGGCGAATTCGAGCAGTGGCGCGAAGATGTTGATGAGCGGGTTGGGATGGAAGCGCGCCCTCTTGACTGGAGCGCCTGGCGTCAGCGGCGCGAGCGGTCGCGGCGCAACGCCCGCCAGCCTGATGCGCGTGCGCTCGCGATCCTCCGACAGACCGAAAGGATCATCCCGGCTCATCACCTGTTCACCGAATAGCAGTCGACCTGGGGCTCGCTGTCCAGGACACCCGACACCCCAATGACGAATCCGGGCGCGTCCAGCAAGGAGGCCCAATGCTCGCTCTTCTGATCGAGCTCCAGGCACAGCCGGTCGCCATCATAGGGAATCTCGCGTGGCTGCGAATGGAGCGGTTTGAGCGGGATGCCCGGCAGGCGCGACTTCCAAAGCCCTTCGAACTGGTCCGCGGCGCCGACTGTCGCCTGGTTGACGAAGATCTTGCGCAGCGCGTCTTCCGAAAGCTCCGATCCGACGCGGATGACGATCCGGCTGGCGAGCAAAAGCTTGGGGTTGTCGATGCGTACTTTCCAGACATTGGTTGCGTGCCGCATCACCGGCAGCGCGCGCGATTTCGGTTCGATGTAGCGCAGGCTGAGGATGAGCGAACGCAAGGCGTCGGCCAGTGCCATATAGGCGGGGCCGGGGGCCATGTGGTCGTAGGCCGGCAGGTCGCCGAGCCGGCGCGAGCTCGAGCCGTAGGTTGCCATCTCGCCGGCGAGTCCGGCAAGTTCGAGATAGAGTTCGGCGGGATGAAAGACATCCTGCGCCAGCATATGGGCAAGGCGCGGGCGAGCGGCATTGGCCAGGTGCAGCATCAAGAGGTCTTCGACGCTACGGCCGGCGCCGCCCATCACCATCTTGCCATGCGCTTCGCCGATCTGCTCGAGGCCGGTGACGACCTCCTGCAGCAATTGCCTGTACCAGTGGACGGCGCCGGTGATCAGCGTCGGCGGCAGGAACGTCTCGTCGAGCGAGATGCCGCCGTCGGCGCGTACACCTTTTATATCGGCGATCGGCAAGGCGGTATAGCCGCCGACCGATTTGCCGGGCGCAAGCAGCGCCGCTTGCGGCCTTGCGATCTCGATCTCCTCGGGATCGCCGCCAATTTGGACGGCATCGCGCACCGATACGATCTTGCCGTGGTAACGCGCGCCCGTCGAGGCCGCATGCGCCGGGTCGAATCCCACGCCTCCGGGGGGCTCGAGCGGCAGTGCGACCAGCACCGGCCCGGCGCCCGTGTCGGGCGTGACCGGTAGCGGCTTCGGCGCATCCATCAGGTCGGGAATGGAAAAAGGCGTGCCGTCCGGGAAAATGCCCCGGGCGGACACGATCGAAACCTGACCGGCGTCGAGCAGCGACTGGTCGAGGGCCAGTTGCTGGAACCCGAAAGTATGGAGCTGGCCGGCCCGCAATGCGCCGCGCACCATGCCTTCGAAGAACCGATCCTGCTGCTGGAAGTGTTGGGTCCTGAGAAACAGGCCCTCCGACCACAGCACCCTGTTTGCATCGCTCATGCCGCTACTTTCTGCATGCAACTATATGCTGCCTTACCGCTAGGCGGAAATGCCGCCCTTGCCCAGGCTGACGTTGACGGTGAATTTCGACCCTGGCGACACCGACTTGGTGGTGCGCCAGTTGCGTCCGCCTGGCTCGCGGATCAGCGCCACGAAGCCGAGCGCCGTCGCATTCGGCTCGACCGTGATGGTCTTGGCCACCGTTTTGCCAGGCGCAACCGAGATCGCGTCGGAGCCGATGAGGTCGGCACCGAGGGCCGAGCCCGCGTCGCCCTGCAGCGCGAAATAGTCGGCCGAGTTGAACTTGCCGGTGCTGGCAAGCCGCATCACCAGCACCGTTACCGGCCGGTCCCCGCCGCCCGGCCCTGGATTCATCCCCGCACCGCCGGTCACATTGACGGAGATAACCGATGGTTTCGGCGGGCCGCTCTGGCAAGCCGCAAGCAGCCCCGTAGCGCCGAGGGCAACGACGAATTCGCGTCTGTCGATCATATTCTACTCCTCCTCATATGCGTCCCTGAAGTCTGCGCCGATCTCGCCCAGGAAACTCGATTCGGCACTCTGGGCGATGTCGCGATGGCGTCTTTGATAGAGCTCCCACAGCTTGGCGTTGCGCCCGCCCGAGAGCAGATTGCTGATGGCGGAATTGGATTTGAGCTCTTCTTCGATGGCGGCTGGATCAAAACGGTCGATCATGCGCCGAAGTGCCGCCTGAACGCCCCGCCAGGCGCGTACGTGATGCTGTGCAAGGTCCTTCACCGCGTCGCTGATCGCCGCCTCGCCTGAGAGAAAGCCCGGGCTGCGTTCGGAGATGATGGTGACGACGACATCCTCGACCGTGGGCAGGAATTTAAGCGGATTGACCTCGGAGGCGCCGACCACAGTCTGGGCGACGCGCGCGCTTCCCTTCTCCTCGGCGCGTTTGCGCAGCAGCTGCATCAGGCCATCCAGCATCAGCCGGTATTCACGCCCGAATTTTTCCATTTCGGCGATCGCATCGCGCCCGGGAAAATCAGCCTCCTCGACGCCTATGCCGCGCAAGAACGCGGCACGAAGCGCCATATCGCTTGGCGCTGGCTGCGCAGCGGGCGCCGGCTTCGACGCTGGCGCGGCGCGGCGCGGCGCCGGCGATGCGGCTGCCTGCACCGGCATGTCCCAAGGATTGTCGGCGCGCGGCTTTTCAACCTGGTGCTGGGCGCGTCCTAGCGGATCAGCGCCGTTGGTGACAGGCGGCGTTGCGGGGGGCCCGAAACTGAAGTCGTCATCGAAGCTGGCCGGCTTCACCGGCTGCCAGGACGCATCGTTGCGCGAAGACATGTCACCCAGCCCAAACGGATCCGGCTGACCCGCAGCCGGGCCGTCACCGGCCTGCGGCGTGGCCACAGGATCGAGGCTGAACGGGTCATCGAAGGCAGGCGAACTGCGCTGGTTCGATGCGCGATCGTAAGCCGCAGGGACAGGCTGCTCGAACGGGTTTGGCAGATCCGCCGGGCGGGGCTTGCGCGGTTCTTCCTCGATCTTGACCGAGAAGAAGTCATCGCCGCCGATGCTGGCCGGCGTTCGTGCTCCCGGAGGCGACCACGCCGGTATGGGATGGCTGGCGGCCGGGGCCAGGCCGACTGCGGTCTGGCTCATTTTGGACTGAACCTCGACGTGAAACACGTAGTCGCCCATGCGCAGCCGCATGCCGTTCTTCAGCCGCATCGACCTGCCAGGTCCAAGAGGGCTGTCGGCTTCATCGACGAACAATCCGCTGCTCGATGTGTCGGTCACGAAATAGCCGTCCCGGTCGCCCTTGATCGTGCAATGCGCGCGCGAGACGAACATGTCCGGGTCGTCGATCTGCCAGCCCGCATCGGCGCTGCGCCCGATCACCAACTCGCCCTCCTCCAGCCGGCTCTGCCGGACGACTTGCGAGCGGGGGCCCTGTTCCAGGGTCAGCAGCAGGCTCATGCGGCCGCCTCCGGCATTTCCGGCCGCCAGCCGACGATAGTGTGCAATCTCAGATCGTCGGCGTCGCCCATACTTGCGGGCCGATCCAGCCAGGCCGTGCGGCCAAGCTGGACGGTCCCGACCCGGGGCGGCGGTACAGCATCGCGCGCCAGCACGATGCGCAAATCGACATCGAGCGCCTCGCCGATCATATCGCGCACCGCCTTCTTGAACAGGCCGAGACGCCGCTCGCCAGGCAAGAACGACTTGAACTCGTCGAGGCTCAACGGACCGACGCGCAATTCGATCCTGCTCTGGCGGCTGAACACCCGCGGCCCGATCGTCGCGCCGCGTCCAAGTCCGGCATAGGCCTTGCCGAGACGCGTCTGCAATGCCATTGGAATGGTGATCCAGGCGGCAACGAACTCCTTGATCCGCACCGGAACCTTGAAGGCGGTCGCAAGGAACAAAGTAAGCCGCTCCACGCCGTCGACCTGACTGGCCAGCGACCCAGCCTGTCGCAGTCGCACAGCGTCGAGTTCGGGATCCTGCGTGCCGGGCAGGCCGATGCCGGACATGGCCTCCAGCATGGCGCGAACGCGCCCGCCGACGGAACGCTCGACCTGCACCGCTGGATGCGCGTCGGCCCAGGCGCGGTAGTAGAGCGCCATCATGCGGTGCTGCAGGATGTTGACGAAATCGACGAAAGTCGTGTCGCTGGTCTGCTCGGCATCGGCTCCGGTGAACCAGCGCTGCGAAAGCCGGTCGAGCACCCAGCGCGTCAGATGCAGCGGCATCGGTCCTTCCGGTCCAAGCAGCCCCAGATTGGCGACGGCCACCCTTGCCAGGGCCTTGTCCCCGCCCTCCTGGAACTTGACGACGTCGCGCGCCGAGAAGCTCAGATGCACATGCTGGCCCAGCCTCGCCGGCTCGCGCTCGGCCGTTCCGGAATGGCCGAACAACCCGCGGCGCTGCTCCAGCCGTCGCAGCAACTCGAAAAAGTCGAAGTCCTCCGACAACATTTCGGCCGCGACCGTTGCGGGCTGCGCTAGATCAGGTAGCGATTGCCGGGCGTCATCGGCCATGGCACATCCTCCTGCTTCTGCAGCAACCGCGTACGGGTCCGCACAAAACCGTTTATCCCCGCATGGCGGGCGAACAGCCGCGAAAGCAGGGCCGAAAGCAGCAGTGAGCTTTGCCCCGCCAGCACGGACTGGTCGACATGCAGCGTTACCTCGGTGCCGCGTCCAAAACACATTGGCCCGTCAATTTGCAGCCTCTCAATCACCGGGCGCGAATCAATGCGCACGATCGAATGCACGTTGCGGGCAAGGGCCGGATCGCCCCGATCGGCATAGAGGTCGAGCAAGGCATGCAGCGGATCGACTCCCCGGCCTTCCTTGGCAAGGCTGAGGAAGTTGAGCGAGAGCTGGGCCACCAGACGCCAGGCGAGATTGTCGGCGCGCGATTCGCCTTCAGCGCCGCCCGGCAGGGATGCCGGGATCGCCGGCTGCGGCGGCCGCAGCGCTCCAAGCAAGCGAACCGCTTCGACTGGATCTGCCGTCTCCAGCGTCAGCGTCGGCGTGTCGTCCAGGATCGGCAGGTCGCGATTGGTGCAAAGCGCCACGATGCCGAGACGCTTGAGCAGCCGGTTTGGCACGCTTCCTGCCGGCCGCGAGACGGCGATAAAGACGTCGTCGCCGGTGTAGGAGGTGCGGGTCAGGCCGTCGCGCCGCTCGTCCTCGGTGGCCCGGCGCGGACGCCGCTCGGTCGAATAGACCCAGCCGCTGCCGCGGTTCTGCCCCAGGCTGAACAATTCGGGAATCGTCGCCTCGCTGCTTTCGGCGTCGGCATCCTCGACTTGTGTGACCCGAAAGATCTCGAAATCCCGCGCCCGGGTGCGGTCGGCATGCAGCACCTGACGCGTTTTGCGCGGATCGATTTCGATGTCGTTGCATTCGCGTTCGAAGAGATTGATGACCGGCGTCACGAACAACTCGAAATCGGCAGCCGTCACATCGGCGAGTTCTGGCACCGCACGCCGGAACAGGAAGATGATCTCGATCGCCGCCTCGCATGTGCGCACCACCGGCTGGAGGCCAGCAACCCGTACGTAATGGAAGCGCTCCGGGATCATAAAATATTCGCGCAGCAGCCGGTAGCCCTCGAAGGTCGTACGAGTTCGTGGCATCAACGCTTCGTCGTCGCGAATGCCTATCATTTCGGGCTCGGGCAGCGCTGATAGCGGATTGGCCTTGCCCTGGGCGCGCGCGCCGAGCGCCGAGCAGGCGCCGAAGATTGCATCGAAAAGCACCGGCGCCTTGGCGCGCCCGGCGAAATAAAGGTCGAGACGGTCGAGCGACAAGTCGCTGAGCTTTCCTTTTCCTGTCCGGGCGAGCGTTACCCGGAACGCCGCCTCGGCGCGCACGCCGCCGATCGGCGCGATTGCGGCGGCGGCGAGCGCGCTGCGATCCTGGAGATAGCTGACCGAGGTGACGGCGATCGGCCACAGCGTCACCTCCTGCGCGGTGGTAAAGGTGGAGCGTGTCGAAAGCCCTGGATGCAGGGCAGAGACCAGCCGTGTGCCGCGCGCGATGGCGTGACCTGCGAGCATCGACTGCACTTGCTGGCCGGGTTTTAGGACCGCCATCGCCGTCGCCGGCGCCGGCGCGACCAGATCGGGATAAAGCACATCGAGCACTGCGCGCGAGAAGCGCGAGCGCTCCGCGTCGACCTTCAGACGGGTCCGCGCCGCCAGGAAGGCGACGCCGTCGAGCAGCCGTTCGACATAAGGGTCGGGACATGGGACCGTGTCGAGGGAAAGATTGCGGGCGACCGCCGGATGCATGTCTGCGAATTCCGCCGCCAGGGCGCGGATATGGGTCAGTTCCTCTTCGTAATACTCCACAAAGATCCGATCCATCTCAGGTCTCCCTGAATTCGGTTCGTGCCAGCCCGTTGTCGAGATTGATCGTGGTGCGCAGCCGCATACGCTCCGGTGTGGGGGCCATGATCAGCACCGCGTCGATCTCGATCTTCAGGCCGATGTTTTTGTCGCCGAGCGTGACGTTGACGATCGTGGCACTCTCCTTCAGGCGCGGCTCGAAGGTGGCCAGCACCGCGCGGATCTCTCGTGCCAGCGAATCGCGGTCGAAATCCCGCGACGAACGGCCGGAAAAAGAGGGCACCCCGAAATTGACCACGCTTCGGCGCACCTGCGGAAAGTCAGTGAGCGAGGGCAGTTCGTCCAGGGGCTGTTCGTGTTCGGCGTCGGAGAGCATCGGTACGGATTCGAAGCGCTCGGTGTTGAACAGGGCCTCGATGTCGCGGCGCACGGCCTCTCTCAACACGCGTGCCGAAACGACCACGCCGCGGCCTTCGATCTCGGCGCGATGCTGGCTCTGGAAGACCAGCCGGTGCAGGCGCCGTTTTTGCTCGGATGTGAGTTCGGCGTCGGCGTCGATAGCGCGTGCGCTGCCGGCAAGAAGACCCTCGACGCGCTCGGCGCCGAGTTCTTCATCCAAGAGACGGCGCAGCCCCTCGATCTCCGACGTCAGCCCAGGCAAGTCGTTGACGAGGCGATCCCAAAGGGAAGGCTGGACCGCCTCGCGCCTTGCCCGCGAACTGCCGCCAGGCTGCGCTCTCGCGCCAGGCCGCCTGGTCTCACTTGCCGACATAAACGTCCATTTCGATCTCGTCGTCCTTGTCGTAGACGAACTTGATCTTCTTGTAGGCGAAGCTGACTTCTTCCTCGATCAGGTCCGCCTCGTCGGGAGCCTGCCGCATGTCGTATTCCATGATCGACGCGTCGGTGAGCGTCACAACCAGATAGTCGCTGGTCTCGCCGTCAATGGTGCGCCGTGCCGAAAACACCACCTCGTCGAGCGCCTTGTTCTCGAACAACGCCTTCTTCAGATATGGCGACGACTTGTCGTAGTGCTTGAAGAACTTGATCATTCCCATCGACACACGGCCGCGTCGCGAAAGCGAATTCGGATCATAAGGCGCCATCATCTTGTAATCGACGCCATGCACTTCGATCTCGTCTTCATGCCCGTCGCGCTTGCTGGGCCCCTTGATGTCGGGAACTTTCAAAAAACCATCAATCTTCATTGAAGGAGCATCGCTTCTGTCTGTGGTCGGCATTGTCTTTCTCCACCGCTTTCAAATGAAACAGGATGATGACTTCGCTGCGCTTCAGCCCTTCACGGACGGCAGTTCCGACACCAACCGCAGCGAGGCGTTGATGCCCTCCAACTGGTAATGCGGACGCAGATAGAAACGGGCGTTGTAGTAACCGGGTCTGCCTTCGACGCTGTCGACCTGAACCTCGGCCGCGGCAAGCGGTCGCTTGGCTCGCGCCTTGTCGTCGGCAAAGGCGGGATTGGCCAGCACGTAGCGGTTGATCCATTCGGTCAACCATGTCTCCATGTCGGTGCGTTCCTTGAACGAGCCGATCTTGTCGCGCGCGATCGCCTTGAGGTAATGCGCAAAACGCGAGACCGGGAAGAGATAGGGCAGGTTGGCGCTCAGCCTTTCGTTCGACTGGGCGTCGGGGTCGACCAGACGCCCGGCACGCGTCTCGTCGTCCTGAAGCGAGTGCGCCCCGATGAAGGCTGCGAGATCGGTGTTCTTGCGGTGCAAGATCGGCATCAGGCCGAGCTTCGCCAGTTCCGCCTCACGCCGGTCGTCGATGGCAACTTCGGTCGGGCATTTCATCGCAATCGAACCGTCGTCCGTCGGGAAAGCGTGCACCGGCAGGTTGAGCACCGTGCCGCCATTCTCGACGCCGCGGATCTGCGTTCCCCAGCCATAGAGCTTGTGGCTGCGGTTGATGTTCACGCCCATCGGGAAAGCGGCGTTCATCCAGACATATTTGTTGTGGTCGCCGCTTACCTCTTCCTCGAAGGTGAAGCCCTTCACCGGAACGGTCTCCGAGCCGTAGGGCAGGCGTGCCAATACGCGCGGCATGGTTAGGCCGATATAGCGGGCGTCCTCGCTCTCGCGCAGCGACTGCCATGAGGCATAGGCCGGGTTGTTCACGATCATTTGCAGGTCTTGCGGGTTCGGCAGTTCCTGCCAGCTGTCCATCCGAAACAGCCGCGGCGAGGCGGCCGCGATGAAGGGGGTGTGCGCCGAGGCACAGACACCCGAGATGTTGCGCAGCAGGCCGACGTCGCGCGGGTGGTTGGAGAACTCGTAGGCGCCGATGATGCAGCCGATCGGCTCGCCGCCCAGCATCGAGTACTCGTCGGTGTAGACTTTCTTGAAGATTGGGCTCTGGTCCCACATCTGGCCTTCATAGTCTTCCAGCGTGTCGGCCAACTGCTCCTTGGAGATGTTCATCACCCGGATCTTCAGCTTGGTATCCGTCTCGGTGTTGTTGATGAGGTACCAGAGACCCCGCCAAGTGCCCTCCATCTCACGCACTTCGGGGGCATGCAGGATTTCGTTGACCTGCGTCGTCAGCATCTTGTCGATGCCCGCGATCAGCGACTTGATCGACTTGATCGCGTTGGACGAGATGGTCGTCGTCTCGGATCGGGACTGAGCGGCCAGCGCCAGGTTGCGCACCAGTTGCTGCAGCTTCTCGGTGTCGTCCTTCCTGACCTTGAAATCCTTTTCAAGCAGGCCGCTGAATTCACCCAGATCTATGGCCTCCGCCTCGGCGGTTGCGACTGCGGTCTTTTGCTGTTCAGCCATGACTTACTCCTCGCCCTTGCCGTCGGACATCGCCTGGCTGGCGATCTTGCTCAGCAAAGGCTCGTTGTTGAGAAGCTGCGCAATGCGCTTTTCAGCATCGACGCGGCCATCCATGAAGCCCAGCAGTTCCTCGAGTTGCCGCCGCATCTTGAGGATCTCGGCCAGTTGCGGCACCTGCTCGGCGATCTTGTCGGGCGCGAAATCACCCATTTTGGAGAAGGTGAGATCGATCGCCATTTCCTCGTCCCGCTCGGCACCTTCGGCTTGCGGCAACGTGTTCTTCACGCGCGCCTTCACGCGCGGTCCCATCGCTTCCATGAATTTGGGAAAGCGGTTGGCGTCGGTTTCGACGAAATTGCGATCCAGAACCGACTTTGAAGCTTCCTTGGTCTGCGAGGCGCCGGAAAGGTCGGCAATGACAGCCATGACGAACGGCAACTCGATAGTCGTCGGGCTGCCGTAGGTTTCGACGTCATAGGCGATCTGCACGCGCGGGGCGCGGTTTCTTTCGATGACCTTCGCTTTGCTCTCTGCTGGCATGATTGTTACCTTTCATCCTTCTGGGCCGGCTTCTTGGGATCGGGAACACCGGCAAGCAGCCGGAATTCCTTCAGCCCCGACGGGGCGAGATCTTCCATCAGTTCCACGAAATCCATATGCACCATGCGGCGGACGCGCCGGGCGAGATGCGGGATCGGGCTGGACGGCTCGGTGCGATCGTAGAATGCGACCACGAGGTCGAGGCATTTGACGACTTCGTCGCGCGAATTGAGGCGCTCAGGCAGGCCGATGCTGGTTTCCGCCAAGTTTGCCACACTTGCCATCGTCTCGGCTCCATGGCCATTTCGGGTGGGTGTCGATGCCGGTTGAGACGGCTGCGCTGCAGGCTTTGCGGCACCGTTGGCGACCGCGCTGGCACTGGTATTCCACTCCAGCGTCGTCAGCAGTCGCTGCAGGAACTTCTTCAAATCCGGAACGGCTGCACCATTGCCGTCGATGCGGGCATTGAGCGCAGCATCTACCGCCTGCAACGCCGAAATGGCGGCGCGCGCATCGCGCAAAAGCGTCATGATGGCGTCGGCGTCCTGATCGGCCTGCGCCGCGCATCCCGTGCGTACCCGGTTCAGCATCTGGTTGTGGGCCGAAGTCAGCGCCGCCCTTTCGGCCGCCCCCAGGCCGGACGCAGCTTCCTGGAGCATGACGCGCTCGTCGAGCGCGGCCTGTTCGAGGTCTCGCCCGCCGATCGGCCCGATCGCACGCGGTGAGAAGAACACGGTCTGCCTCAGGTTGGCCAGCAGGCCGTCCTGGCCGTTTTGGAGCTCAAGCAGCGCATTGATGCGTCGCAGCGCCGCGTCGCGGCCCGTGGCGGCCGTGCGCAAAGCCGGGTGCATCGTATCCCAATACTGGTCGAACGTCCTTGCGATCAGGTTCAACCCCTGGGCGAGGCCCGCGAGCCTCTCTTCGTTGGCCAGCGCGCGCGTGACGATCACGAGAAGGCGCAAATCCCGGCCGCGCGATTGTAATTCTTCGGCTTTTTGCAGGACGGTCGCCCAGTCGACCGAAATGGTTGACTGCGAAGCCTTGTTGCCGCCCTCGTGAACGACCTTGATCTGTGCTTCCGTCAGCCGCTCCAGCTCGTGAAAAGCCGGGTCGTTGCGCAAATCCACTCCCGACGGGTTGTCACCGTCCAGAGGATTCAGCCAGAGTGCGAGATCAACCACACTTACCCCCCGCAAGCCGCCCCGTGCCCCCCATATGACGTAACGTTATCATCGGTCCCCTGCCACGACAATTGAGCAGATGCTCGAAAACTAACAGAAGCTGAATGCTCAGTTATCTTTCAACGAAACCCATGGGCGATCGGAGGACCCGGTATGCGCAACGTCGTTGGCATCGCAGTGCTGGTTCCTAGCGGGAGTTTGCTAGTCTTGTGTAACGACAAGGTGCCGCCCGAACGGGCCAAAAGGGCCCGCTCGTCACATGGCTTTGTCAAGCAGCCGCTTCTGTGGCAGGGTAGGGTCAGCAGATTTCGGGGGCAGGTTCGAATGGAACAGCGCCGGTCGTCGCAGAGTTTCAAGCGCAAGGAACTCGTTGCGAAGCTCAATCCCACGGGGGTGCGCGCCTTCAAGGCCGCCGCCGACACGGCCAAGTTGCGCGGCAACCCTTATGTCGAACTGGTCCACTTCGTCCAGCAACTGGTGCTATCTGAGCGCTCGGACGTGCAGATGATCGTCGCTAATGCCGGGCTGGATGTCAGCCGGCTGACGGCAGATATGACCCGTGCCGTCGACAAGCTGCCCTATGGCGCGACCTCGCTGGAGGAATTCTCCGATCACATCTTCCACGCCATCCAGGAAGGCTGGAACCTGGCCACACTAGAATTTGGGGTCGAGGAGGTGCGCAGCGCGCATATTCTTCTGGCATGCCTGAAGACACCGGTGCTGGAAGGTCTAGTTTCGAAGATCAGCGCTGAATTCGACAAGATCGACGCGGATGGGGTTATCGCCCGCTTTTCGGATGTGGTCGAAGGCTCTCTCGAAGCCGGCTCACCGCCTGCCGCAGTTGCCGCCGAAACGTCGATGAATCGGGGCCGGGGGGGCGACTCGGCACTCGCCAAATACGCCACCGACCTCACCCAGCGCGCCCGCGACGGCAAGATCGATCCGGTCGTCGGACGCGATGCGGAGATCCGCCAGATCATCGACATCCTGATGCGGCGCCGGCAAAACAACCCGATCTTGACCGGCGAGGCGGGTGTCGGCAAAACGGCGGTCGTCGAGGGCTTTGCCTTGCGCATTGCCCAAGGCGACGTGCCGCCGGCGCTTCAGAACGTCAGCGTACGCATGCTCGATGTGGGGCTGATGCAGGCGGGCGCCAGCGTCAAGGGCGAGTTCGAAAAGCGGCTGAAGGCCGTCATCGACGAGGTCCAGCAGTCAGAGATCCCGCTCATCCTGTTCATCGACGAAGCCCACACGCTGATCGGCGCCGGTGGCGCGGCGGGAACCGGCGACGCCGCCAATCTCCTCAAACCCGCTCTGGCGCGCGGCGAGCTTCGCACCATCGCCGCCACGACCTGGGCCGAATACAAGCAGCACATCGAGAAGGACCCGGCGCTGACCCGTCGGTTCCAGGTCGTCAAGATCGACGAGCCTTCCGAAACGGTCGCCGTATTGATGTTGCGCGGTGTCGCCGGCGTTCTCGAGCAGCACCACCAGGTGCAGATCCTCGACGAGGCGATCGAGGCCTCGGTTTCGCTTTCGCACCGTTATATCGCGGCCAGGCAGTTGCCCGACAAGGCGGTCAGCCTACTTGACACCGCCTGCGCGCGCGTTGCCATCTCGCAGCACGCGACGCCTGCCGAGGTCGAGGACATTCTGCGCCGTCGCCAGGCGCTCGAGGTCGAGGAAGGGATCATCTCCCGCGAGGCGGCGATCGGCATCGACGTGACCGACAGACAGGCGCGCGTAAAGGCCGGGTTGGCGGAAGCCGAGACCGCGCTTGCGGCAGCGCAAGAGCGCTGGGACCGAGAGAAGGCGCTTGTGAGCGCGATTCTCGATCTGCGCGCGAAACTCCGTGGCGAGGGCATGCCCCTTGAGGCGCAGGAAAGCGGGGAAGCTCCGGGGCAAGCTGTCGACGCGCCAGCGGGCGAGGCGCCTAGGACACAGGCTGCCCACGAGCCTGCTCCTGCGCCCGATACCGCCGCTGATCTGGCGCGGCTTCGCGAATTGATGGCGGAACTCGCCGCAGCGCAGGGCGAGACGCCGTTGATCCTGCCCTCGGTGGACCGTAACGCGGTGGCGGCGGTTGTCCAGGACTGGACCGGCATTCCGACCGGAAGGATGCTGTCCAGCCAGACCGAGAAAGCGCTCAAGCTCGCGGCTACCTTGTCCGAGCGCGTGGTCGGTCAGGACCATGCGATGGAGATGATCGCGCGGCGCGTGCAGACCAGCCGCGCCGGTCTCGGCGCACCGGAAAAGCCGGTCGGCGTGTTCCTGCTTTGCGGCCCCTCGGGCGTCGGCAAGACCGAGACAGCCCTGGCGCTGGCCGAGACGCTCTATGGCGGAGAGCAGAACCTGATTTCAATCAACATGTCGGAGTTCCAGGAGGCGCATACGGTCTCGACGCTGAAGGGCGCGCCGCCCGGTTATGTCGGCTATGGCAAGGGCGGCATCCTGACCGAGGCCGTGCGGCGCAAGCCCTATTCGGTGATTCTGCTCGATGAGGTCGAGAAGGCGCATCCCGACGTGCACGAGATCTTCTTCCAGGTCTTTGACAAGGGAATGATGGACGATAGCGAAGGGCGCAGGATCGACTTCAAGAACACGCTGATCCTGCTCACCTCGAATGTCGGTTCCGAGGTCATCATGGACCGCACGAGGAACGGCACCCTGCGCACCGGCATCGACGATCTGGACACTGCTTTGCGCGGTCCGCTGCTGAAAGTGTTTCCGGCCGCTTTCCTCGGCCGCGTGGTGACAATCCCTTACTACCCGCTTTCGGACACGATGATCGAGGCGATCACCACACACCAGTTCGGCAAGATCGCGCGGCGTCTCAAAGCCAGCAACCAAGCAGAGTTGGTGATCGGCGAGGGTGTCATGGACATGGTCAAGGCGCGCTGCACCGAGATCGAATCTGGTGGGCGCATGATCGACGCCATTCTCACCAACACGCTGCTGCCGGAACTCAGCCGCAGCGTGCTCAATCGCACGCTCGAGGGCAAGAAGATGACAAAAGTCATCGTCGGCGCCTCGGCGCAAGGATTTACCTACTTGTTCGAATAGAGCCCGAGATGGGATTCGCGGTCACGCATTCGCGCAATCTAAGATCTTGAAGCACAATGCATGGACGGACGCCGTTAATCAACGCACCTTCGCCGCCAATCGGAGCTCTGCGTGGTCCGCAAATGACGCGCAGCCGCAGAGAGCGTGCCGTGCTTGGCGACCGCGAGCACAAATCTGAAATCATCCCAGTTCAATGTGCCCGCCACCTTTGCGGCTTGGACTGTCGGCTCGCATCCCGGCCGAAACGGCGTCTCATTCGTCAGGCGAGCCTCAGCCCAATTCCTCTCCGCACTGTCACAGAATCAACGAACAAAGGAGCGCCATCCGTAACTCGTATCGTATGATGTTCGTTCTCTGGATCGACGCTAGACAAATACGCTCACCCTTGAGCAGTGCTGGACCAGCGTTCACTCTCGATGGACGCGCTCGAACCATGGGGGGCCGTCCTCTCCCTCCAACGCGTAAGCGCCCGGCTGATCCCTGCGCCTTCACCCGGGTGCGACACCGCAGGCCGAGCAATCGGTTCGCGCGGCTCAATGAGCAGTGGGAGGTGGCGATCTGGTAGCAGTGGCGAAATGCTGGCGCGAATGCGCGCGCCGCGCCAACTCATTCGGATCGCAGAGTCACGCGACTAGAAGGCGACCTTCAGTCCGAGCTTGGCGCCCATAGTGGAACTGTCGGACGACACCTTACCACGGACTTCGCCGTTGACGGTCGTCAACTCCGAGACCTTCAGGTTGAAGCCGGCCGACAGCGCCGCGGAAAAATCGGCATCGTCAAAGGAGATCGTCCTGGTGTCGATTTCGGTCGTGTTCTTGTAACCGAAACGCTGCTGCAATTCGGCCCGTGCATAGGGGCTGAACACCATCCCGTTGCTTAGCTTGTAGTCGCCATAGATCCCAGGCTCGATCTTAAACGCGCCAAAGGAAAGCCGGCTCTTGCCGAACTGGTTGCCGCCGCTGTCGGTAAAGGAATCGCCGCGGAATGACACGCCAAGCAGGCCACCACGCAGGTCGAAACGGGTGCGCTCGCCCAAGGTGAAGATGTGGCCGACCGATCCCGTAACCGCATAGCCCTCGGTGTCATAGCTGCCTGTGGTGCCGAGCACGCCGTTGGTCACGTCGCTTCCGCCGAAGAAACCGGAGGCGGAGACCAGGGCGTAATTGGCGTCCTTGCGCAACAGCGCGTAGCCGCCGAACATGCCGGCCTTGTTGGTGCCCTCGCCTATGGCGTCAAATCCACGGAACGCGCCAAGGTTGACGTCTGTCGAGGCATAGCCGGCGAAAATACCGATGTTGAGACCATACTCATTGTCGAACTGGAAATGCTTGGCGGCATTGAAATCCAGGCTGATCGCGGCCGAAAAATCATTGGCATCGAAGCTCGGACCGGGGCCATTCAAACCGCCGCCACTGATAGTGTAGCCGTCATGCTCGCTATGAGCGAATTGGCCGGAGGCAAAGACGCCGAAGCTGGACGAAACCGGCACCATTCCGGATCCCGATGCGGGCGAAAGGGGGAGGTCAGCATCGATCGCGTCGCGGTTTATGCCGTAGAGAGCATCGATTGCCACCGTGACCGCCCCGGCGTTGGTGGCGCTGATCGGCGCCGCCGCAATACCGAAATTGGCCGGCGTTGCGCGCAGGAACAAGCCCCCATTCGGGCCAGTGACGATCGCATAGGTGAAAAGTGAGCCCAGGGTGCCTGGAGTGCCTTGGATGTTGAAAATCCCGGCGATCGGCCCGCCGGTCGAGACGATGATCGGAATATCGGTCGCCTGCGTGAATTGGGGCGTGCCCAGCAGGTTGACGATGATGGTGTTGACCCCGGTGGCCGAAAATGCGTTGGCGACGAGTTGATCCGACTGCAGCGTCTGTTGATTGATGTCGAGGCCGATGCTTGCTCCATTGAGGGTGAGGCCGCCCAGCGTCAACACGTCATCGGCGGCACCGTCCGTCAGGTTGATCAGCGAATTCGTCGCGATGATCGAACCTGGCATAGTGACGTTGCCGTTGATGAACAGCGTCGAGCCATTGCCGAGATTTAGTTGGTTGATGCCTTGCGTGCCACCGCTGAAACGGAGCGTGGAATGGTCGGCGGAGAAACTATCGAACCCTGCGAAATTCTGGCTTTTGCCGCCGGCAGCAAGGTCGGTATCGGTGACGGTGCCATTGGCATTGGTTCCACTGAAAAGAACGTGATCGCTCAGATTGAGCGGATCGACCGCGCCGGATCCGTTGATGATCAGCGTGTCGGGTCCAAGGCCAGTGATGTCACCGCCGATGGTTCCGCCGGAGAGCTGGACGTGGTCTGCGTCGATGCCACCCTTGATGGTGCCGCCGGAAACCGAAACTTGGTCGAACCCGGCTCCGCCGCTGACATTGCCGTCGACGGTGCCACCAGATACCGTGATCGTATCATTGCCTGCGTCTCCGGTCACGGCGCTGTGGACCGTGCCACCGCTGATAGCCAGCGTGTCGTTGCCATCGTCACCGCTCAGACTAGCGTCGAGGACGCTCCCGGTCATGGTGAAGTGGTCGTCGCCGTCGCCAAGCCCGATGGCACCTCCTCCCTCCGAATCGCCGTGAATAATGGCGCCCTTCTTGATGGTGACGCTGTCGGCGCCGCCATTTGTCAAAACAGAACCCGCGACAATGCCGCCGTCGCCATCGGCCAAGCTTGTATCGTGTCCTATGATGATGGTGTCGGCGCCATCGCCACCGATGACTGAGCCGCCAATTTCACCGCCGGTCAACTCCAGCGAATTGTTGCCTTCGCCAAGGGAGACGCTCAGAATGGTGCCGCTGTGGATGGTGACCGTGTCATCGCCCGCACCAGTGTCGAGATCGGCATCGACTTGCGGCGCAAACGGCTCACTGTTGAAAACCCCATCGGACATGTCGAACCGGTCGTTGCCGCCAAGGAGTTGAATGGTCCCCGTGCCCGGCTGCAAGGAGGTCGTTACCTCCGAGCTTATCGGCGGCAGGCCACTTACGCTGGGTGTCGCCGTACTGTTGTTCAGGATGCCGCCAACGATGTTCACAACGTCGTCGCCATTGCCGTCATAGTCGTTGACGATGACAGTCGACGAACTGTTGTCTTGCCCTTGGTAACCCTCGAACCCCGTCGTGAATACGCCGCCGAAGTCCTGGACAGTTCCGGCTGTGTTGCACGAGGCCGTGACCGACGTCGTTTGGAAGGTCGTTACGGCGGAGACGCCAGACCCGACTGTTGTCGAGGCGCCCTCGGCGGTGGCGGTGCAGGCTGCCGCGCCAGACATTTGGAACGTGGACGCTGCCGCTAACGCAAGCAACGGGACACCCCCCAGTTGATAAACCCTGCGCGGCACTCTCATTCGACCTCACTTACGAGAAATCGATACCGTCACAAATTAGGCTATTAAAATCGCTCGGCGACCCATCTGGTGGGTTCGATGCCTTGCTGACCGGAAGTGTACGCGGCGCGCTGCCCGATGGCAATGGAAAGGCGTTCGCCCTCAGACCATTGTAACGCCATATGTGGCGACAAGGTCACTATCGAAAACTCCGATCGAACTGCTGACATGGCAGTACATCAACGTCAGAGGAGACTGTTACAGCTCAGAATAGGCTGCCGAAACGGTCATATCTCCTGCATGGGCGACCTTGCGGTCAAAGCTCGCCCATATTTCGCCGCCACATTGCTGCGCCCAGCGGTGGCAGAAAGAAAAATCGGTCGGCAAATCCACATCGGGCGTCACGATCTTTGAAAACGGCGTCAGAAAGCTGTCGAACTGAGCGGTGTATTTGTTGTTTTTGTAGCGAGACCGGTTCACCGTTTCCGGAAGTTTCTCGATTATCTCGGTGACGCAGTCGCGGGACACCAAAAAGACGCCCGTGCCGCATAGCGACACCCGGACGAAGCCGCTCATCTCCTGGCGGGGTTCGATGATGGTTCCGACGAACTCCAGACTCCGTGCAAAGGCCTTTTCGAAGGGCAGTTTCGACAGCGAGTGAAGTCTGCGGAGATCGATCAGGCGCCGAGGATACAAAGTGCCGACCACCGGCTTCTCAAGCGCCAGCATCGCGGCGATAAGATCAGGCGAAAAGCCCATATCGCTGTCGATCATCAGGATGTGGTTGCAATCCGGTTTGTTGTAGTAGAAATTGGTCAGCAAATAGTTCCGGGAAAATGGGATATCCGTGTACTCGATTTCGGACAGCGTGAAGGCGTAGCTGGACAGGCTCTTGTGGGTCAGGGCTGCGAACAGGCTGCGGACGAACACGCTTTTGTAAGCGGCTCCATAAACCGGCAGCGCAAGGTTGATCTTGGTTGGCATTTTGTCCTCCACAATCCAGCGACTGAGCGCATACAAATCCCTTTCACCTATCTTTGATACGATTCTTGGTATAAAAATCTGCTGGCCTTTGGGGGCGCAGGTCCAGACGCTCGGGCAGGATTGCGTTTTGCGTCGTGGTGCGCTGTTTGGAAGGCTGCGAGATCAACATTGACGCAGGCCGGACCGAGCATGCTGACATGACCCATCGCCTCAGACTCTTGTTTCGTATCCCGCTGCTTCTGCTTCTGATGCTCCTTGGCTCGGCCGGCGCTCGCGCGGCGGTCGAACAGACCGCGTCGCCGCAACCACGCAACCGGCTGGCGATCGTCATTGGCAATTCGAACTATCAAAGCACCCGGCTTGAGCATCTCCCCAATGCAACAAACGATGCCATAAGGCTTTCAGGGAGCTTGAAGCGGCTGAATTTTGAAGTCCTGACTGGGACCGATCTTTCGACCCAAGGTTTTGCCAAACTCCTGCAAGACGCTGAAGCGCGGTTACCGAGCGCCAGTGCCGTTTTGATTTTCTATGCCGGTCACGGCGTCCAACTGAATGGCGAAAACTACCTGCTCTCGGTTGATACGCCCGATCCTGAAAGCCTGGAAAAACTGACGGGCAGCGCCATCAAGCTAAATGATGTGATCGCGCGGTTCGCGCGACGCGACCGCCAGACATTCATATTCCTGGACGCCTGCCGCAACAATCCGCTCGGTTCTGGCAGCGGCGCGAGCAATGGTCTGGCGCAAGTTGAAGTCGGTGAAAATACATTCGTTGCCTTTGCCACTCAGCCTGGAAATGTCACGGCAGATGGCGGCGGCGAAAACAGCCCGTTCACCACCGCACTGCTGAAGAATGTCGAGATCCCCGGGCTCAGCATTTCGGACATGATGATCCGTGTGCGCAACGAAACTGAGGCGCTGACGGTCGGCCGTCAAGTGCCTTGGGATCAATCCAACCTGCGCGAGCAGTTCTATTTCACCGAGCAACAGGTGCTCGATCCGGGACAGTTGAGCGCAAGCCTTTCACGCATCCTGGCAGACCCCACAGCAAAGAAGAGGTTGCAGGTCGAACTTGCCTCAAATGACCTGCAAACAGCCGTGGTCATCGTTGGACAGACGTTGCGGTCGGTCGAGATTCCCGCACCGTCATCCAGTTTGGCGCAGCCTGTTGGCACTCAGGTTGCCAATTTGTCGCCCGCTGAAGGGGTTGAAGACGCTCGCCAAAGTGTCGTCTCCGGTCTCGAAACCCTTATAATCGGTGCGTCCGCGGGCGTGGGGGACAAGGACAAGACGGCCGATCTTGCACGCAACATTCAGACGGAACTTCGTCGCCTGGGCTGCTACCGGATGCAGGTTGATGGGGATTGGGGCACGGGCTCAATTCGTGCTCTCACTGACTACTACAAAAACACCAAGCAGGTCGCAGCAACGACTGAGCCGAGCGTCGGACTGCTCGGCGATCTCTTTCTGCGCTCAGGCAGAATCTGCAAGCAACCGGTCATCGTCAAGGCCAAGCCGGCTAAAGTGGCGTCGGATGCCGCCCCGTCGCGCAACACCCCCAGGGGGATGACTGCAAAACGCTCGCCAGCCGCGCCGAGACGTCCCGCGGCTCCCCCACCCGACATTTCCGGGGGCATCGGCATTGGCGGTGTATTCTAGGCGGCCGCCTTTGCTCACGCCCTCACTTCCCACGGAGCGAACGGGAATGACGGGGCCTTGGGGGTGCTTCACCGCATCGTCTAGCCGCCGTTCCCTTGCAGTGTGTTGCGCCAGATCTGTGCAAGCCCGGCAACCCGGCCGGTCTACAGCGTCCATTGCCCCAGTCGCCAAGGTCGCTCAAGCGACACGAGAGCTGATGGATGCAGTGAGGCAACGAAAACGAGACGGCGTATCACTCCAGTCGGAGACAGCTATGATCTGGCCCACTGAAACGGAGCGACTGAAGTACGTTTTGGGAAGGTTGGTGGGGCCCTGCTGAACACGGCCGATAGCGCCTGCGGACGCTTCGTGGTGATCGCGGATGTGCGTAACAATGTTTGAAGTTGCTAATTTCTTATCATCGCCGAGCAGCCTATCATCCTAGGTTTTCAACGGCTATGCGCTGGAACCCAGTTGGAAAATGCACGTTTCTCTTATGGTCACTTCAACGACCACACGGAGGATCAAATGAACATCAAGATGCTCACAATGGGCGTGCTGACGCTTGCCATGATGAGTGGTTCAGCACTTGCCGCTAACAACACATCCGCTCTCGACGATCCGGCGAAGATGTCGCCGTTCTTCACCGATGCAGGCATGAAAACGTTGAGGTCGGAGGCGGATTTCAAAACCGCTTGGATGTCCATGAAGCCCGATGAACAGAAGGCGGTACTGAAAGACTGCGGCGATACTACGCTTAACAAGGCGCATGCGGATTTCTGCGCTATGGCGAAAAAGATGGGCGGCTAAATTTAGCCTTTGAGGCCAACAAAAACGGGGGTGGACTGTTTGCCCGCCCCGCAGCGTGATCGCGCCCCGCGTCGCGATGATAGCGCGATCTTGGCGGCTCCGTTGCATAGCTATGATCGTTCAACGACGAGCACCACGCCATTGCTCGTTTGAAGCCCCCTGGGTCTTGAAGCACGGCAGCACGGGTCTCAAGTCGCAATGACCTCGGTTCTGCGTCGTGGCGACAGTGCTGCATCTTCCGCTGGGGCCGTGCCGCGGACGCGCTGCTCATCGAGCCAACCGGCGGCAATATCGGTAGATGCTGGTGTGAGGTAGCGTTGTCGAGGTCGGGAGCGCAATCAAACTCCGACAGAAATGACCCGACTAATCGCCAGGTGTGCTTTCCGAAGTGAGATGATTAGCCCTGCCGAGCATCGCCGAAATTCTGGGCTGCACTTGAAAGGATTTTACGAGATCGCTTTATAAGCCGCTGGTTTTGCTCGATAATCTCCTGAGTTTCCTTAATGCGGCGTTGCGTTTCATCCAAGCGGTTAACCAGCTTTTTGGTGTCGTCCATCTTTTGCATGAGAATGGCCGCCTTATCGTGATGTGTAACCTACTGCGTTAGCAACTCGCGCGGGCGGGAAATTGTTCCTTAGCCCAAGTCACGCGGCGCGGATGCAGCAGGCGATATCCCAACAGCAGCTACAATCTTTTGCATTTCGCCTTCCGATAGTGTCACGTGCTCCCGATTAAGGAGGGCACTCGCGCGTCGAGAGTACGTGACCCTTCAGCAAAACGAACTCGTCGCTCAAAGCGAAAAAGATGCGGACTTGAGCGATCCAGCAAGCAAGGCGATCCACTCGCCGTTCAGGCAGATCGTTGGAAAGGGAAGGTTAGTGGGGGAACATGTCCACTTCTTCGCGTTCTGTCGCATGTCTCAAAATCCAGATAGGTTAATATCGGTTCGCAGCAAATCAAGGTTCGGGAGCGGGCCGCACCAACTCCTGCGGCCTTCCCAAGTGACCCTGCCCGCTGGCTCCAGCCAGCGGGCTTTTTCGTGCCCGAAACACTAACTGAGGGAGGAGGTTAACCATACAGTGGTCGATTCCGACGGGATGTGCCACGCCCTATGGAAGGCCCGTCGCGGGAGCGGCGGGCTTTCCTGATGCTGTTTTCATCTCGGCACAATTTGCATGGCGCCGAATGGCATTCTATTCTCCGCATTGGTCACCAAGGTCCGGCAATTGCCTTGATTCTGTCTACGGACGCCGCCGCTGCCGTGAATAGACGCGGCCGGTTTGCGCTCTCTCCTTTGATCGCAGGCGGCTGACAAGGCTCGCTAGCTCGGCGCAGTTTCGCCGCCGCGGATAAGGCGAGGAGCCCCCAGGGCTGATCAAACGCGAGCGACTGTCGTCCGTGACTGCCCGGTCGGGGGCGTCGATAAGTCCCGCCGCCGCCACCGGTCCCTTGATATAAGTGGAATGTGTTCAAAGCCCGCAAGCTCTCGCCAGCGGGTCCTTTTACTGCACCAGTGACATTGCACTTAGGTGGGCGTGCCTGGGTCGCGCGGCATCTGCTGGTTAAGGAGTGTGGCTAGTGCCGTTACAATCTGCACGACGGCAAATGGCTTTGAAATCATGACGCTGTTTGGGACGCCCTGTTCAGCCCAATGGGGGGCACTGTCACCGCTGACGTAGACAACTGGCATTGCTGGTGAGGCGTGGCGGAAATATCTGGCGAGTTCCCATCCAGATTTTCCGTTCCCGAGACGAACGTCAGTGACCAGGGCGCGGATATTCGACGGGTCTGTGTCAAACACCTCGATCGCAATTTCCGCGTTTTTCGCACGAACGACCTCGAACCCAGCGTCCTCTAACCCGGATTCGATATCCATTAGGATCAGCGGCTCATCCTCTACGACCAAAATCACAACGCCAACTCACCGGTTCCCCTCAATGGAGGGCATCTTGCGACCTATCAGAAGATTAGTCCATGCTAATAGCCTCCGCTATTGACGTTAAAGGCGTGGGTGTCCGTCGCCGGCGAGAATTACCGGTAGCGGACGTATGGAAGTGAACATCATGCTTTCGCCGCTAACAGGCAGCTGAAGCATGGATTCCATCAAGGACCACCTTCGCAACATCGTTCGCCGTGATAGCGGCGGCTCGAAAGTTACTGGAGCCTGAAATTCCGCAAAGGCCGCTCTTTGGCGGCTGCATCAATGAGCGGAACGTAATATCTCTCGGCGGCTTATGCCCCGATGAGCACTCGCGGCGTCAACTTCCTCGACAGGTGGGTAAGCAGCAATCTGTCAGGCCTCGCCAGTTCAGACGTGATTACGGTTGCGGAGGCGATTGAAAAGCCTTTCGCCGACGCGAAGGCGATCGGGATCAGTAGCACCGAAATTGAGGAGGAGACCGGCAGCGTTTACGAAACAGTGCTCGACGCCATCGTTCATCATGGAGCGGGCGGGCTGTAGCCGCGAACGAAGATGCGCAAAAGAGGGGCAGACGACCGGGCAAGCGGGCGGCGGCGTAAAGCCCCGGTCGTCTATAGGCAACGTCAGCTGAGCTTGGAGGCACGCCGGCGCGGAGGGATGCGCTTGGAACGGCGCTTCTCCACGCTATGCCCATCAGCGGCGCCTACAATGGGGTTGCCGGCATATGGTGAATGAGCCGCTGCTATCCACAGGCACGCATTCACCATTCCTAAGAGCACGGTCGGGGGCCTGCACTGGCCAATGTCGGGGTTTGCCTCACGTCTCCATCAAACAGTGCGACAAGCCTTCGTCGCCTGGCCACCCGCTGGTGGGGCTTTGTTATTTCCGCTTTGGAAATGCGATCACCTTCGCCTCCAGGCTCCGGCTCCAGCGGCTCATGAACGCGCCGCTCATGCCAGAAGACTTGGCGCAGATCGCGCTGATCAACCCTTTGGCCACAGGGACGTGCAGTTGTAGAAGTGCAGATGCTCTTCAATATGCTGGGCGCTGTGCAACTTGCCGGGAATAGGCGGACCAAGCTCGGACAGCTTTGTCATGCGGGCTGTAACATCCCGCCCTGGTAAAGGTTCCGCAACCATTTTAGCCAAAACTGATTGAACTGCGGTTCGTGAGTGCTGTGTATGGGTTTGAAGGTTCAGTAAGCGGCTGATGCCGATCCTGGTTGAGAAGCCTCCCGAGGGCGAAGAATGGATTCGCGAAGTCAAGTGTGACGGCTATCGATCTCAGTTCAAGGATGAGGGCGGCGTGCGGATTTTCACGCGGCGCGGACTCGACTGCACGGCCAGATACCGAGACCTCGCCAAGGCAGCCGGCGACCTCAATGTCGAAAACGCCACCTTAAACGGCGAGATCATCGTGCTGAACGAGGCTCGGATCTCGGACTTCGGCCCGCTGCGCAATGCCATCACCAGCCGGCAGCATGACCTCTATTTCGTAGCCTTTGATCTGCTGCACCTCAACGGCCATGACCTTCGGGATGTGGCGCTGGAAGACTGTCGCGACATCCTGGCCGACTTGATCCCGCCGCACACCAGGATCCACTTCTATCAGCCTTTGCCCGGCGATGCTGCATTTTCCACCTTGTCGAGCAGCCCGGGCTGGAGGGCATGGTGTCGAAGCGCAATGACCGTATATACCGGAGCGGCCCATCGATGAACTGGGTGAAAGCAAAATGCCATACGGTGGCTGAATACGAGTTACTTGGCGTCGAACGTGAGCCGGGCAAGCCAGCCTTCGCTTTGATGGCCGATCGGAAGACCGGCCAGTGTGTCGGTTCTACCTTCACCAATTCCAGCCGAGCAATCCGAGAACGGCTGTGGAAACGCGTCCAGGAGCATGTGCGACCGGCGCCCAAGGGCATGAAGCGGCCGGCAACGCAATGGGTCAAGCCCGGCATCATCACGCTACATTGCAGAACTTTCGCGAGGAATGAGTAAGATGGTCGTCGCAAAGAATGATCAGGAGCGCATCACCTGTGCCTACGCCTGGATGTATGGCCAGCAGGCGCGCAAGGATGGCAAGGAACGCGCCGTGCCTGAGTATTGGCACGAGCATGCCGAGGCCTGGCTACAGGGCTTCGACGGACAGCCTTTAGAAGGGCCGGGTGCAGCGCCCCTTAGCAGAGGCGGAGCTTGACGAGGCCGCCATCGGCAAGCCGGGAAAGCAAAACGCCGATCGACCTTATCGCCGAATGAGCACGCGCGGTGCGCCGTGCCATGGCCGCCCCGATCAATGATGCGGATTCAAGTTCGCTCATCCGCCGAGGTCGAACAGATGGGCAAACAGCTTCTCACTTTAAAACGGCGCGCCAAGCCTGGACTTATCCGATCATCATCCGCGAGTAGCTCTCGGCCAACATGGCGGGGTTTCCTGGGACTCGTGCCTGGTTGGGGATGGTGGCGGCCGCCCACTACCGGTCATCTCCCGCGGCGAGACCGGCGCCAGTAATGGAGGCCATTTAGGAAAAGTACGCCGACAGCACCACGGGCGAGTTGGTGCGATCCTTCGCTTGTCGGCCGAGGCCGACGGATCTCCGTGATGTTTGAACAACCGTCCTTTGACGCCCTCTCATCCGGACCGATGGTATTCCATTGGGCTAACCCACTCCCCTTTCTGAGCCGCACCGCGCTAGCACCCGAATCAGGTCAAATGTGGCGGAAATACAACTGCACGCGCCGGGAAGCTCTGCTACCAACGGACAGGTTATGGGGGCCACTATGAAAAAGCTGCTTCTTGGTCTGTCGCTGTCTCTGCTGGCGTCCTCGGCGTTTGCTGCCGACGCCATCGTCGGAGAAGCCGCGCCCGTTTTTATTTGGACAGGCGGGTATGTCGGCGTCCAAGCAGGATATGCTTGGAGTGATGGCAACATACACCAAAATAATGGACCGGGGTTTATTGAGTCAGACCCTGACGGGTTCCTTGGGGGTGTCTTCGCTGGTTATAACTATCAGATGTCAAACGACGTCGTGATTGGTGCGGAACTGGACTTCGTGTCCGCCAATGTCGATGGCAGCGGCCAAATATTTGCCGCTCCTGGTCTGCCATTTCCGGGCGGCGTCGGGACTGAGGAGCTCAACTGGAGTGGGGCGGCAAGACTTCGCCTGGGATATGCCGCCGATCGCTTTCTTCCCTACATCGCGGGTGGCGTTGCATTTGGAGACATCGGCATCAGCAGTAACACCGGCGTAAGTTCTTTCGGAGATACATTCACGGGATGGACGATAGGCGCGGGCTTGGATTATGCCATGACGGCCAATCTGCTGCTGCGCGCCGAGTATCGCTATACTGACTTCGGCAAGGAAGCATTGCCGGCGGGGGTTGTTGATCTGACTACCAGCGAGGTTCGCTTAGGCTTCGCCTACAAGTTCTAGTCCTCTGAGCCCAATAGAGCCTGTCGCTTACCGCGATGGGCCTTTTGCGCAAGGATTAGCCGCTGACTGGCTGTTGTGAGCTTCGGCGATTTAGAGCTCGCACAGCTTTCCGCCCATCTTCGAGATTTACCTTCATAGGCAAAGGTAAAGGTGACAGTCACGTATCGGCCTTCGCGTTAGGTTCGTTCGCCCAGCCTTCAGGCAATCGGTCAAAGACACCAACCCTACTTAAAGCTCAGTGGGGGAATCACGCCGAGCTGTTTTTGGGAAGATATGTGCAACGACCAAGCGCACGAGGGAGCTAGGCGCAACGCAAGTCCCCAAAAAAGCCTTCACTGGGTATTTGGCCCGTTCGGGGGAAGGGTACTCCGGGGCAGGCAAGGGGCGCTGGTTTAGGGCAGCGCCTCCTTCGATGTCGTCGTCGCAAGTAGAGCGATCCTGGCAATAGCGAGGACGCGCCGTCGCGGTCGCACCTTTGGGAGGCGCACGACTGCCTCTGCATTCTGCATCCTGGAGCGCGTCTGCTTCTTTACCACTCGCAGGCTCGTTCGGGTAGGGCAGGATCGGAAACCTGCCGGTCTAGGCAATGCCAGGATGCTTTGGCGGCGGCTTGTTGCTCGTTCAATAGCAACCGATTTAAGCCCGGGAGCTAATGCGACCGCGACGCTTTGAGTTTAGTTGAATAATGTCGGCCCTGTTGACCGGGCAGAACACCAGGCGACCTCGTTAAGTGACGTCCGAGATGGTCTACCGATGAGCGGCTTTACGACAACTCGCAGCGCCCGTCGGGCGCAGGATTGCCTCATAGGAACCTTTAAGAAAACCGGCCGTTGTTGGCGGTCCACCAGACCACAAAGGGGGCCACTTGGACCAGGATGATGCGGCACCGACACCGACTGGCGTACCAGGATTGGACTATGTCCTGCGCGGGGGATATGCCAGATACAGATCGCATCTAATCGAAGGACGTCCAGGCTCAGGCAAGACGACGCTCGGCCTGCAGTTCTTGATCGAAGGCGTCGCGGCAGGCGAAACCTGCCTCTACATCACCCTTTCTGAGAGCAAACGTGAGTTGCTTGCGGTCGCAACTCGTCACGGCTGGACCCTCGACGGCATCGTAATCCTTGAACTTGTGCCTCCGGAATTGAGCCTCGATCCATCACAGTTGCAGACGCTGGTGCACTCTTCCGACCTGGAACTCGGCGAAACCGTTCGATCCGCGCTGGCGGAGATAGAAACGCTGAAGCCTGATAGAGTTGTTTTCGACTCTCTTTCGGAGATTCGCCTTCTTTCGCAAGGTTCTTTGCGGTATAGGCGGCAGGTTCTGGCCTTGAAAAGCTTTTTCTTGCTCAACGACGCGACGGTCCTGCTTCTAGATGATCTCACCGCTGAGCATGACGACTTCAATCTACATTCCATTAGCCACGGCGTGATCCGCATGGAGCAGCTATCGCCAATCTATGGCAGTGAGCGCCGCCGTCTGCGGGTCATCAAGATGCGCGGTGTCGAGATCCGAGGTGGGTTCCATGATTTTGTCATCCGCCCCGGCGGAGTGATTGTGTTTCCGCGGCTTGTCGCGGCCGAACACGAAGAAGGATTGCACGGTCCCCCAGCCCTCAGCGACAGTTCTGTGGACGCACTCATGGGAGGCGGGCTCGCTAGGGGTACCAGCAACCTGTTGATTGGCCCCTCTGGTGTTGGGAAATCCACTATCGCCTCATCCTATGGCCATGCTGCGTTGTTGCGGGGTGAGCGCGTGCTGGTGCTCCTATTCGACGAAACCAAACGGATCTTTCTGACGCGTGCTGCCGGTGTTGGATTGGATCTGCAGAAGTTTGTTGACCAAGGGGCGCTTCTCCTCGAACAGATTGATCCAGCCGATTTGTCGCCGGGCGAACTATCAACCCTGATTCAAAAGGCCGTCGAATTGTCCGACGTGCGCATTGTTGTCATCGATAGCCTCACCGGATACTTAAACGCCCTAGCGGAACAACAGTATCTTGTCCTGCAAATGCATGAAATTTTGACTTACCTCAATCACAAAGGCGTTGTGACCATTCTGCTGCTTGCCAATCACGGGCTCATTGGCAACATGTCCGTCCCGATTGACATCACTTACCTCTGCGATGCGGTTATGCTGCTTAGGTTCTTTGAGAGCGGCGGTCGGCTCCGACGCGCGATCTCTGTTGTCAAGAAACGGGTCGGGCCGCATGAGGACACCATCCGGGAATTCAGGATCGGTAGCCAAGGTCTTGCTGTGGGAGAGCCACTGGCAGAGTTCCGGGGAATTTTGACGGGCGTGCCACTTTTCGAGGGAACATCCTCGGAACTTCTGGAAGACAAGGACCGGGCATGAACGCCCGTGAGGGAGACGTGCTAATCCTTGCTCCGCTCGGGCGAGATGCCAAGCTAGCGGCCTCCATTCTCGCCGAAAGCGGGATCTCTACACATATCTGCAAAACCCTTGATGAGGTGGTGGCAGCACTCGAGACTGCCAGATGTCTCGTCGTCACCGAGGAAGCTTTGCTTCACGCTGATCGTACTGCGTTGGCAGCCTGGCTCGACATGCAGCCGGCTTGGTCGGACTATCCGATCGTATTGCTGGTGATGCGGGAGACGGAGTTCGACAAGCGGCTAAATTTTCTCGACCGGCACTTGATCGTCCTTGAACGGCCGTTCCTGGCCTCGAGCTTGGTCAACTCGGTCCGCTCGGCACTGCGTGCCCGCAGCCGCCAGTTAGAAGTCAAGTCGTACATCGAACAGAAGCAAGAAGTGGCTGATCGCCAGAAATTGTTGATCCGGGAACTCCATCATAGGGTAAAGAACACTCTTGCCAACGTTCGCGCCATGATGAGCGCCACAGCGCGAACGAGCGGGCGGGTGGAAGACTTTGTCCGCGACTTTTCGGCACGAATTGTCTCCCTCGCGGACACACATTCCATTCTGACTGATGACTACTGGCAGACCGCGTCTTTGCGCCAGCTTCTTGAGGGAGAACTTCGCCATTACGACACGAGCGGCTCTTCACGGGTCGTGCTTGAGGGGCCCGATGTAGCGCTGGTCGCCGACATTGCCATTCCTGTAGGCATGGCATTTCACGAGCTCGCCTCCAATTCCTCCAAGTACGGAGCTTTGTCCCGGCCGAACGGGCGGGTTGAGGTAAGTTGGTCGATCGAACGGGCCAGCGATCACCGGGTCGTTGCGTTGCATTGGCGAGAAAGGGATGGACCTACAGTGCAAGAACCAAAGCGAAAGGGCTTTGGCACGGTACTGCTGGAAAAAGTTGTCGCTGTGCAGTGCCAGGCGAAGATCAATTTAGTCTACGACCCCGATGGGTTGCAGTTCGACATGGAGCTTCCGGTGCGAGATACCCGGCTCGTTCCCGCCTACGGATAGGAACGACACGAATGCCTAAATCCTCTCGTCAGGCTCGAGATAGCGATCGAGCTCGGACAACCGATGTGTAGGTCTCGCCAGCTTCGCTCTCGCCAACTCCGTAAAGATCGCGCTGGCGGGCAATCGGCGATGCAGCTTTTCGACGGCGGGCTGTACCGCGGCAATGATACTGCCGGTTTGGCTCGATCCGCCGGCAGCGATAAGAGAACCTGGCAGGAGGATGTCACCTATTCGAACGAGACCTTGTCGATCCATAGGCTTGGGCGCTTGGCGGCATGCTGGATCTGCACTGTCGCCGTGCCCATGCCCATTTCGACTCTCGCTGCCTCGATGAGAGCGCTGCCGTCGGCTGAGACGCGGAGGCGCATTGTCGTGGGAAAGCGGAGACGGGACAGTAGGCAGTCGCCACGCCGATCAGCCATTGGCCGTCGCACTGAGACCGAGGCTCTCGTGCCTGAACCATCCCCGTCGGCGGCAACCTCGCATTCGAGCGCGAGCAGCGCCTGCTCGTCTTCATCGAGACGCGACGGCCGACTGTTCTCAGGCATGCCCTTATTGGTCGCCTGGTCGATCAGGTACTAGGGTCTAGGCCTAGTTCATCAGGATCGAGCGCTTCGCCTCCAGCGCCAGCGTCAGATCGCGGACCAGGTCCATAGGCGATGTCCAGCCATCCGAACCGGAGGATCGTCGGGAGTGGCCGCACTGTCGAGGGCGCGCCCGCAGCACTCCTGAAGGACGGCAAGTCCGAGCCGATCAAGCACAGCATCCGAGAAAGCTCGCGTCGAACTCCCGGCCTGTGCAGGCATCTCATCGAGCTGCAGGCAACGGCCTTTGCCGACCAGCCCGATCGGGGAGACGCAGGTCAGCCCCTGCTGCTCGGCGTAGCGGATGGCAGATTCCAATGTCGGAAAGCCAAGCTCGACCTGGGCCAGCGTGTCATCGCCGCTCGTCTAGCCCACCAGGGCTCGGCGAACGGCGCAGTGCTTCGCTCGAAACGAGGCGCCAGCCCCCCAAGCGTGCCTTGCCGGACGTGGTCAATGCGCGCGACCGCATCGTCCGGGAAGAGCGAGCGCTTCATCGAAAGGCTTGTGCAGGTTGTCGTTCGACGGCCACCCCTGTGGGTTATAACCTGGTTCGGTCTGTCGACCTGTCTGGTGTTCATTCCTGCCTGCCTGAAGGACGCTGCCGGCGGCGGCCAGCTGCCCGCCGCCGGCGCCTGCCACGGGTTAGCTCTTGATGGCGATGCGCTTGACCTGCGACTGCGCTCTCTCGCTCTTGGGCAAGGTCACGGTCAGCACACCATTGCTGAAGCGCGCGTCGACCTTGTCGTCCTTGACCTCGTAGCCGAGTGGGATGCGCCGCTCGAAGTGGCCATAGAAACGCTCGGAGAACTGCCGGTCCTTGTCCTCCGTCTCGGAGTGTTTTTCGCCCTTCAAGGTCAGCACTCCGTCGTCGAGCAGGACTTCGATGTCCTTCTCTTCGAGGCCAGGTATCTCGGCTGTCACCTTGATCTCCTTCTCACTGTCGGAAATCTCGACGCTCGGCCAACCGCCGCTGAAGGCGGAAGGAGTGTTGAAAGAGGGAAGGTTCGAGCCGAAGCCGCGAAAGACGTCGTCGAACAGCCGGTTCACCTCGCGATGCAGCGACAGGAACGGGTCGCGCTCGCTATCGCGGAACACAGTTGGAGCCTGGTTGCCGTTGCCTCGGTTCCAGGGGATCAGATCACGGACATTCATTGTTCTTCTCCTTCTGTTTGTTCGTTTGTTTTCCCGCCGGCGCCGGGGAGTGCCCAACGCCGTGCCCAATGTGCGCTTTGGGGGCGGCTTTAGGCGGCCTGCTTCTCGGTCTCGATCTGCTTCGTCTCGACCTTGGGCAGCGCCTCGCCGGCCGCAATCTTGATCTTGCGGGGCTTCATTTCCTCGGGAATCTCGCGCTTGAGATCGATCGACAGAAGGCCATTGACTAGGCTTGCGCCTATGACCTTCACATGGTCGGCCAACTCGAAGCGGCGCTGGAAAGAACGCTCGGCCATACCGCGATGCAGATAATGGCCGGTGTCCTCACCAGCCTTTTGACCCGACACCATGAGCATGTTCTGCTCCTGGGTGATGGTCAGATCGTCCTGCGAGAAACCGGCCACCGCCATGGTGATGCGGTAGTCGTCCTCGCCAGTCTTGGCGGTGTCATAGGGAGGCCAGTTGTCGATAGTTTCGACGCGGCTCGCAGCCTCCAGCGCGTTCAGCATTCGGTCGAAGCCGATGCTCGACCGGAACAGGGGAGAAAAGTCGAGAGTGGTTCTCATAGCCACATCCTCCTTTGAGCAATATGGATACAAGGTCTTCGGCCGCCGGATGCTCTCCGGCCGGCATACCGGCCCCGATGGCGCCGGCGGTCATGATTTAGTTCACTGGATTGGCTGTTCAAGAGGCCGGCGTCTTACTACGAGGCCTTTAACCTGAACCCGACTGCGTGATGATGCGGACCCTGCCCCTAGCGACTCCTGCGCGACCGGCACGCCGGCCGAGGTGATGCGGGCGACGACGAGATTCTATGAGGTGCTTTTCGAAGCGGCTGACAAGCGAGTCGCGCTGCGTCTGATGCGCACGCCCTCGGTCCAAGGCACCTCCCTGCGTCGCGAAGGGTCGGTTCCAGTCGAATACCACAACCCGCTCGCCTGAACGCGCGGATGGAAAAAGGGGCAGGTGATCGGATTGAGATCGGTTCGATGGTGCTTGTGGGCTGTCTTCTCGATTGCGCTCACCGCATGCGCAGGGCAGCTCCAAGCGCCCTAAATCCAAGCTCAGCGCCGCGGATGCAACGGTTCTCCACCTGACGAACGTCAAGATCAACGATCGGCTCAGGCATAGCAAGTTTGCGGAAAGCTCCGAAAATCGTGCAACTGCTCGGAGGGCGATTGGCTTCAGGCCAGACGCTTATGGATACAATGTGGGCCTCGGCGACGGACTAGGGATAGCGGTTGCCGGGGCGTTCGGAGCCGTCGGCAGGGTCGCGGCGACAACAATCACCAGACGCTTCACGATTGGCAATTCTACCCAATCCAAATTCAAGGCAGCTACACATAAATTTGAAATCGACACGCCCCTTCGTATCAAGCCGACATTGAATGCATCGCGGATCGGCTTTAGAAAGAGGTACTTACAATCTTAGCTATTGGGAGGTAGCTATGATCGAAAGCCGTACAGACATCGCGCGGGCGATGATCGACGCCACCTTGACCTCGCGCCACCGCTCAATAAATGACATCGCGTCAATTCGTCGTGATCTGGACCAGTCCAGGCGGGGAGTTGCTGCATCACGCGCCCTTCTTAAGCGGTTGCGCCAGCGCAATATAGACGAGGCGAACAGAAACGTTGAGCAACACCCGGTGTCCGCGTTCGATGCCGACATTCTCCGCAACGTCTTTCGGAATTTGGTTTTGGAAGCGAAGGCACCGGAGTGTCAATGGCGCGACCTCGCCCAGACCCTTGTTTACGAGTTTACCGGCTGTAAGCGGCTTCAATCCGGCTTGATAGACTGGATCGTCAGAAGATGATCGCTGGGGCCTTGAACCTCCAGAAAGTACTCGGGATGTCTTTTTTATTGAAATACCGATTGCGGCGGACTTATTTGAAATCGACGTTGCCCGTCGCTTTCCAGGGAGGCTGTGGTGGATAGCGTGGTCGTGATGCTGAACGGCAAGGTTCTGCCTTGCATTGAAGTGTTCGAGGGCGGCGGAGAATGGTTCGTACGCGTGCTTGAGAAGGACCGGGAACTCACCCGCTCATTTAGACTGGAATCATTGGCGCTGTCCTATGCGCAAAGCCAGCGGCTACGCTTGGGGCTGGATGAGGGTCCTGCCTCCAGGCCAGCCGTAGGGGCGTAACAAAAACCCCCGGCGCTGGGTGAGTGCACCGGGGGCTTTAGGCATGTACAAGAAACCAAGCATGGCCACTTATGAGTCTGAGCTAATATCGTAAATGAATGGTGAAGGTCGGCACGTCGTAATGCTCGGCGTGACCGGGCTGCAGACATTGCAGCAGCGCGTCCGCGACCGTTACTGGCCCGGACGCGGCCGGCTTATGCGGGGCCTCGTAATTTCTCGACCCGGATCGAATGCACCCACGGCCAATGTGTCAGGGTTTCGACCAGCGACTGAAGATGGAACGGGCGGCGACGCTAGGCTCCGTTTCTCGCAAGCGCATTGTGCAGACGCGCGCGGCGACCACGAGCGGGAGGAATGCACCACCTGGAACTGGTGCAGAATAACAACAGAGAACAACTCGTCCACTCTTCGGCCCGCTCCCTGACGGTGACGGGCTTTTCAGGCGGCGCTGACCATCACGGCATAGCCTGATGCCCTTAAGATCAGCGAAACAGGTATCCAGTTTAAGATCTCGGGCAGGCCAGCCATTGGTCAGCTGGCAAAACGGCAAAACCACGCTTGGATTGTGAAGAGTTTCCCGGTGTTGACGATCGAGAACAACTGCCAACACCGTCGTCAAGGAACACTTAGGCCTGGAACGAAATTGTCGCCAGGCCGACAATGAGCGCCCCTTGTCTTTCGCCATAAATCGACGTGCCGGAACAAATGGCGAATAGTCCGCCCAGCCTCGCGGGATTCTATTAAAAAGTGAAACTCAGCCCGTGGCCTCATGGGGCGGGCCTGCCTCTTTTTATGGAGCGCCTAGAGTCCGAATGACGGAGTCCAAGGGCTGGTCTCGTAGCCAAGGCGCGGCTTCAGACTGCTGGAATCGGCGTGAGGTGAAATGGCCGTACCGGTCGCCGTACAGTCCAATTTCGCTGCAACTGCAGCCTTGATCGAAAGGCCAGCACATGTGTTGGCAACGACTTTTGGCTTTCTTTCGTGCGCCATTGCGGCGCTCGATGCGGTCGCTGCGTTCCCACACGTGGCTCGGGACCTCAAAGCCGTCGCTGATGCAGCATTGCTCTGAACGTCTGATACGCGTTGTGAAGTTGTGAAGTGCTCGTGCCGAGATATAGCGCGCGTGCCGGGTCAGAGATCGTCTGAAGCACTTCGCGAATGCCGGCGTCTTCGATCTCGGAGAGGTCCAGCGCGATGGTCGCGCCGGGGACGGGTCAAATGACGGAGGCGTGAAGTTGTAGGTGCAGGTTCGGGTCATAGCGCCAGCGCCCGCTTGAGATCGTCGTGTTCGAAGGCGCTGGCCATCCGTGTAATTTCTGCAGAGCGGGCGCCCGCCGCCTTGGCGGTTTCACGCCACGTCGCGGTCACGGTCGCGACCTCTTTGACGATTGCGCGGGCCTGCTGCAGTGTGAGGCCGAAGAACTCCGAAGCCGCCTCAAGCAGGTCGAGCGAGCAGGTGCCCTCGTCCAGGTCGATGTTCGTCGTCAGCACACGCGCCTTGAGATCGGTGGGCACAGGATTGAGGTCGTAGGCGGGAGAGAGAGACCATCCCGCCTTGCCGAGCCAAAGGAAGCCATGGTTGCGCAGGTGGTCGTCGACATTGGAAATCAGCACGTTGAAGACGACCCGCCGATAGAGGACATGAGCGTCGGTCTTCCCCTGCGCGCCATGTTGCGTAAGAGCGTCAACGATCTCCGGGTAGCTGCCGCGCTCACCGTCCTTGGCGCCCATCATGGCCATCGCTGACAGGAAAGGAATGCGGATCGAGTCGGAACGATCGAAGCGTCGGGACAGCATCACCGCCTTGCCGGCAACCTCGATTAGCTCATGATGCGGCGTGGTAATGCCGGACTGCTCGGCCAGCCGCAGCGCGATCTCCTCCCATGTCTCCATGCTATAGTCGTCTGTCTCCTTCGGAAATTTGGCGATGGAGAGGTGTCCGTGCTGGTCGATGACCGATGCTTTCGGCCTGGCGCCGCCGAGGGAAGAGCCGGGGGCGAAGATGAGTTGAAGGTCCTCGTCCGTCTCCTCGTCCCGGAGGATCCGTTCGGTGATCTGCAGCAGCCGCCCGAGTTCGATCAGGGCGGGGACGCCGGCGCGGATAGGCGCCTGGAACGTCTCTTCGCCTGCCCAGCGGAATCTGAGGGCACCCAGGCGGGTCTCGTCGGCGACGCCCAGCAGGTAATCGCTTTCCGCAAGGGTGCGAACGGCGCGACCTTCGCGTTCTGCAAGACGGCGCTCGGCGCGCTGCATAAGACGGCGCCCCCATGTGTCGGGCGCTGAGTCTCCTATGGAGCCGAAAGTCACCAGTCCGGCAGGAGGGGCGAAGGCACCGCGGGTCAGGGCAAGGGCGGGCTCAAGCGAGAACCGGTCTGGATTGGCGAGCCACGCGCCATCGTATTCAAAAAGGATAGTCTCCGTGCCTCGAACGCGATTACTCCTCGCCAGGCCGATAGGGCGCGTGCGTCCGTCCAGGGCGATATGTATCTCGAAGTCAGCCATCGCGAGATGATCCGACTGTTCGCTTGAGATGGACGTGCTTGGGCAGTTCCGCGCTGGCCAGCGCTTGTCCAACCGGGTCGTTGCCTATGTCGGCTATCTGGCCAAGACCGTCGAGCAGGCCGAGCGCCTGAAGGACACCTGCATAAATGCCGATGCTGACATTGGTGTCCCCAGCCTCGACCTTTTGCAGGGTCGAGCGGGACGTGAAGGCGCGCTCTGCGACGACAGCCATTGGCAGCCGCCGACGCCGACGGGCATCGTGGATGTCTGCACCAAGCTTGCGCAGGACGCGCCGCACAGCGGCGGGAGGGTTATGTGGTGTAGGCATTTGAAACCTTCGCACTACAGATTAGCCAGACATGTAGCATGAAGCTTACAATTCTCCTAGCCCTCGCGCGATAGCCATCCCATTGAGGGAGGGGAGTGGCGAACCAAGCACGTGACGCTATAATTCCGAGAGGCTGAATCGTGGCCGGCGTTGTCTAGCGTAGAGACGGCGGTGCGGCCGAAGTGACTTTCGGGGTGTTGTCGCCGCCGTGCCTGCCGATAGATGGTGGAACCACAATTTTCGCGATCTGGCAGAAAAAGCCAATGGTTCGGAGGCCGGTACTTTTGACGGCCTATGTAACAGTAGTATGCGGAAATCGAGAAAATATTTTAGTCAATACATCCATTTGCTTAACGTTACGACTGATAATCGAGTGAGCATGGTAGTCCTTTCGCGTGGCCAAGCGCGGATACAGCCTTGCCTGATTGGGACCAGATCGCGGCGGGGATCTGGCCCAGACCGACGACGTTGGGGAGGCCCGGTCCGGACACAGCCGCGTATCACGATCGGCGGATCGTACTAGAGGCGGAACGATTGGGGGGGCTGGCTTGATCCCTCAGTATCCGCCGAATCCCTGATCCAGCCGCTTCAGGCGGGGACACTGGGCGTGGACCAAGTGGGCGCACGAACCTGTCGGCGGCGGTGGTGAGGGCGCACCGATTCTCCTCATCTCCGCCCAGGTGACAGGTGAGCGGCGCCTGGTCGCTCACGACCTCCGCGGCCGCCGCTGACGTTGCGGCGGTGGTCGAGCATCTCGACTTGAGGAATGAGCCCCGTCGAATCCCTTCATCAAGGCCTAAGCAACGCACCCAGCCTTGCAAAGATGCCGCCATTCATAGCGGCGCGAACACGAAGTGCTACCCATCCGGCCTTCATCGTTGCGCCGACATGACAATGGCAAACAATGTCGTGCAATTGCCAGTTGGACAGTTCGAAAAACTTCCGGGCCGCACCATAAGTGTCGTCCTCCAGGCCCTGCGCCCTCAGAATTGGGTCTTCGAACGCAACGCTGATCGGCGACGAAATGCAACGCGCTTCGTTGCGGTCATGGGGGCTCATATATTCCGTGCCCGGGAGCGCTCCAAGGCATCGATCTGGTTGGTGTTCAAGGAGGTTTGCCCAGCGCTCAAGGCGTTGCCTACGAGTCATTGCTGGATATTCCGCGTTCACCTCCGCGATAACGTTCAGTTGTTCAAGTGTCTGGTGTTTCATAGCAAGCTGCTCCCATTGGGCCAGGTTTTCCTTGCTTTCCGAGATCGCGACAGGCCCGGTCGCCATCGCCAAGGCGTGAACCTTGCTTTCTCGGCAAAGTTCCATGGCGTCGAAAATTTGGGTGCCGCTGGCGGAGCCTCGCCGTCAACCCGGAAGTTGCCATCACCAGGCTCTCGAGCCGCAGGCTCAGAAGGCGCGAGCCACCAGGCTGGGAAAATCTGCCCTGGGCCTGCCGAACCCATTGGGAGACGCAAAATATCTGAGGGACCGCGGGCGCGCGGAGCGAATCCGATTGGCGGGACAAAAATATACCGGAGGCAACGGAGCAGTCGCGCTCGCCCAACAAGGTGGACTCTCGATTTCGGCCGACACACGGTTCTATGGTTGGCCATCAACCGCGCGGCCTCATTACTTCGGGTTCCGTTCGGCCGCCCGGCCGTTGAGGCACGGAAGAAGCGCTCTAGCCTGTTGGGCTTTCAAGCGCATATCCACCCAGTCTGACGGTGCGAATGACGTCGTGGTGAGGAGACTGCTTGATCGATCTTCTTAGCCGACTGATGTGAACGTCGACCGTGCGCGGGCCGACATAGACATTGCTGGGCCAAGCAGCCCCGATCAGTTCTTCACGGCTGAGCACCTTCCCCGGGTGCTCAAGCATATGCCGCAGCAGCTTGAACTCGATCGGCCCCAGCTCGATTTCCCGACCGCTGCAGCGTACATGATGCGTGTCGATCTGCATTTCTATGTCGCCATGGCTCAGCGATAGCGCGCTCTGCAGTTGCAATCGCGAGCGCCGGTCGGCTCCGAGCCTGGATCGCAGGTAGTCCAGCAGCTTGGCTGGCGCCAGCGGTCTGATGAAACTCTCATCGATTCCCGATTTCAGCAGCACAATGTGTTGGGGTTCCGCACCGGGCGCAATCAAGGCGATGACTGGAAGGGTACTGGTCCTGTCATCCTGTCTAAGCCGGGCGCAGCTATCCGCCATCTGATTGTCCGGCCGGCAGTCCAACAGCAAGGCCTGAACGGACAGTTCGGCGGCCAACTCGAGCATCTCGTCGACATTGGTTGCTAACGCGCTTTCAAAGCCGTCCACCGCAAGAATGTGGCTCAGGATCAGATAGAACTCCGCGTGATCCGAGCATATGATGATCAGTGGCTTCATGGCGTCGCTCGCGTTTCGGCGGGTCGCTCGGTAGGTTGCTGGTCCCTCGTGCGCACCCGTTTACCCAACCATCTACCGGGGTTGCAAAACATCCGGCTTCGACCTTTTTCCTGTCGCTGGCCTGACGACAGTCAGCTCCTCAGCACGCGGGTGCTTTGCTGGTCCCGCACATCTGTGGGCCAGCCAACTCAGTTCAGTTGATGATTGGCAACTGCTCTGGAGAGAGCTCACTCAAAAACTGGACCCCGGCCTCGCGGATATAGATGACCTCTTCGAACTGGAAGACAGCGCCATTGATCTCCAGCTTGGGCTCCAGGTGCAAGATCATGCCAGGTCTTATCGTTTCTGGATTGGCCTTGGAGATGGACGGAGGTTCTGTGACATCGAGACCTCCACCGTGCCCGATACGTGAAACAAGCCCATAGGCGGGCGGAAGGCCGGCGTCAGACCAAAGCTGCTCGAAGGCGCCGAAAACATCCCCGCACGTCATCCCGGCCCTGACGCTTGTTGCAAGGGCCACGGTCAGCGCACGCGTTCGTTCGTAGGCCTCTATCTCCCAGTTTTCCGGCGCCCCGCCGCGAGCGATGCGGTTTCTGTCGGCAGGGTAGCCCCCATAGGTCGAGCGAAAATCCGTCCACACATACTGGCCAGCCTGCAGGGGATGCAGGCCTGGCGGGCGGCCGTAATTGAACTCGCCCCTGCAGAATGTCATGGCGATCGGATCGGCACGGTCGGCGCCGTTCATGATGATGCGGGCCTGGATCTGCCGGGAAAGCTCGACCTCGGTAATGCCGAGACGCGCCTGCGAAACAGCATCGTCGAAAGCTGCATTGACGATCTCGAAGGAAACGCGCTTTAGATCCGCTTCGAACGGCGATTTGATCATGCGCGTTCGCCACAGCATATCGACCGCGCTCTCAAGCCTGTGCCCGCGCGCCCTCAAGCCGTCGACGATCTCCAGCGAACCGCGACCGGCCATGTCCTGTCCATAGTCAACCGCGACCCGTGCAGTGGCGGCCAGGTCGCCGGTTCGGACCGCTTCGACGATGGTTTGCGCGCCTTCGGCCAGATACCCCGCGTAGTACACGATCGCGAAGGGTCGGTGCCGCGCTTCGAGATTTCTGGTCTCGATCCTGTTGGCGATGACGCGGACATCCTGATGGTCTATCACCAGGAACAAGGGGCGCGAGTGATAGCCCCAGGACAAGGTCCTGTAGTCGGTGAAGTATTCGACATTCTTCTGGTCGGTGAGGACCAGCGCGTCAATATCGTCGTCTGCCATCTCGCGTCGCACCGCGGCAAGCCGCCTGGTCAGCTCGGCCACCGCAACATCGGGTGAGGGTGAAACTGGAAGCATGATTGCCTGCTCCTGATCTAAAGCTCGTCGCGTCAGCCGGACGCCGGGTCGGTTCTCGTCCGCCGCTTGGGGGTTGCGTGATCGGCGTCGATTTCGACCACGCAAGCCAGCCGGTCGAACGGAGATTCGGTTATGCCGAACACCGAAACAGACCTTTCGGTGGTGCTCAGCCTGTAGAGGCGACGAAGGGTCGGATATCCGTTCGGAAGCGCGAACGTCTGCTGTGCTTCATTCGAGGCCGGCGCGGCATCGATCAGCAGCTTGGTCTTGGTGAAGCGCGTGCCGTGCTCGCGCAGGACATCGCCGATGAATTTGTCCCTGAACTCCTCAAGCATCTGATCGCTCACCGGGTGAGGCAGATAGGATGTGTCGTACATGATTGGTGTGTCGTCGGCTAAGATCACTTTGCGCACGCACAGCATCAATCCAGTGGGCGGCTCAAGCACGTCGAAGGCTGGGTCTTGTATTTTTTCGCGCGTCAACGAGATGAGCTGAATGGACGGCTTCAGGCCGAGCCGCAGGGCGTTGTCATAGGAGGTAAGAGAAAAATCGAGATCGCGAATGAACCGTCGCTGCTCCCGGACAAAGGTCCCCAACCCGGGTACCGACCGCAGGATTCCGGCCGACTGAAGATCCCGCAGCGCCCGCTTGATGGTGATTGCGCTGACGCCAAAGTCCTCGGCCAGCGCTGCGGCGGAAGGCAGCGGCTGACCGGCACCGTATTGCGCATCCCGCACCCGGCGCGTGATCTCCTGCCGTACGGTTTCATGAAGAGCAGTCCCGATCTGTCCGGCCATTCTCGCCCTCGCAAGGTATACTAGGAATACCTAGCGCAACGATGAGGCGATGTCCATCCCCACGCAGGCCGGAGCGCCGAACGCGGATTTAACAAAAATAAAACTTATCCTTCACCTGATCTTGACATACTTGATATACCTGGTCTACCTGATAACCTCGACGTTGACGTGGAGAACACCGGATGCCCAACACGGTCGGACTGCTCAGGAAAATGGCAACTGCTGCTACGGCGGCCTGCGCTATTCTCGTTGCAGGCGCGAACAGCCTCAGGGCTGAAACGACAGGTGAGCGGGTCTTGCGCGAGGGCAAGATCGTGATCGGCATTTCGAATGGCGCGCCGTGGGGATACCGCGGTGCCGACGGCGAGCCGGAAGGCTTTCACCCCGACCTGATCAAAGCTGCGTTCAAAGGCCTCGGCGTCGATCGGGTGGAAATCGTGGTCACCGAGTTCGGCGCCCTTATTCCCGGCCTGACGGCGCAGCGGTTCGATGCCATCGCGGCCGGACTCGCCATCACGCCGCAACGATGTGAGCTCGTCGCCTTCAGCGACCCCGATCTGAAGATCGCCGACGCCGCCCTGGTCGCCAAGGGCAATCCGAAGAACGTCCACAGCTATGCTCAGATCGCAGCAAATCCTCAGATAAGGTTTGGGATTGGGCGAGGCAGCGTGACGGCCAAGAATGCTGCGGCCGCCGGTGTCCCCGAAAGCACGATGCTGCTGTTTCCCGACATACAGTCGAATGTCTCGGCTCTGCTCACAGGCAGGATCGACGTCGCCGCATTTTCAGCGCCGACGGTGGCTCGCATCTTGTCCGACCCAAATGTCAACGGCATCGAACGCGCATTGCCGTTCCAAGGCCTGCAGGAGAACGGCAAGGAACGCTTCGGCTATTCAGCTATTGCCTTCCGCAAGGAGGATGGCGACCTTCGTGACATGTATAATTCTCGTCTCAAACTCTTGAAGAGCGACGGAACCCTGGCCCACATCATGGCCAAGAACGGCTTCAGCCATGAGGAGGCAGCACCGGATCTGACCAGTGAGCAGGTTTGCGCAGGGCAGGGCTGACCGGACGCCCCGGGGATCGGCGGCAAGACACGTCGCGGCATCAGCGCGGACGGTCAGGCTCTCGGAGCACGGAGCGGCAGGATCAGGGATGTGCAGGCGTGACTATCGTTGAGATATTGGTCGGAATTTTCGCCGGCTTCCGGACCACGGCAACGGTAACCCTACTGGGCCTGCTGTTTGCCGTGCCCTTCGCCTTGATCTTCGGCGTGGCGCAGTATCTGACACGCGGCATCGCCCGCATCGCCGTCAGCGCCATCATCGAATTCTGGCGCAGTTCCGCAGTCATCATACTGCTGTTCGTCTTTTATTATGCGCTCCCTATCATTGGTATCCAAATGCCAGCGACTATTGTCAGCGCCATGGTGCTGGGGCTCAATGCGGGAGGATACGCCAGCCAGGCCGTCAGAGGCGGACTTCAGTCGCTAGACCGGGGGCAGATGGAAGCTGCCGCGGCCCTCGGCCTGCCGCGACGCCACATCCTTGTATTGATCGAACTCCCTCAAGCGTTGACCAGGATGGCACCGACCTTCATCAACCAGTTCATCCAGCTGGTTAAAGGAACGGCGCTCGTTTCCCTCGTTACGCTGACGGACATGACCTTTCGGGCAAAGGAGATCGCCGAGCTCCAATACAATCCCGTCGGCGTCTACACATCGCTTCTGCTCGCCTATTTCGTAGTCTGTTACCCAGTCGCGCTATTTGGCCGATGGGTCGAGCAGCACATCGGCGTGGCAACGAGGTTATCCAGTGACCTTTGATCTCGAATTCGCCCTCTCGACCGTCCCCACCATCCTCAGCGTCATAGGAACCACGATCGGCGTGGCGCTGGCGAGTTGCGCGGGAGCGTCGGCGCTGGGCTTCTGCCTCGAGATCACCAGGCGGGCGGCGTCCATTGCCGGCTATGTGGTGCGCTTCATGATCGACTTCATCCGGTCCACGCCGGTGCTGGCATGGCTCTATTTTCTCTATTTCGTGCTGCCGCACTACGGGATCACGCTGCCGGCGCTGTTGGTCGGCACACTGGCACTGAGCGTCTATTTCAGCGGCTATCTCGCCGAGGTATTCAAGGCGGGCATCGACGCTATTCCTGCAGGCCAGGCCGAAGCCGCCAAGGCGCTGGGACTGAGCCAGACTGACATCGTGGTATTCATCCTGGCTCCCCAGATGTTGCGCAACGTCGCGGCCCCGGTCGGCAGCTACTTTGTCTCGATCCTGAAGGCTACGCCCTACCTCGCCGTCATCGCCGTACCGGAGATGCTGGGCAAGGCGTTGGATATCGCCTCGGACACCTACCGCTATGCCGAACCGCTGACTGTGGCCGGCATTGCCTTCCTTCTCCTCGCGCTCGCGGTCGCATGGCTGGTCGGCCGGATTGAACGCCAGCTGCTTGGGCCGACTAGAAGATGAATGAGCTCATGCGACAGGGCAGCTCCCAAACCACCGATATCGGGCAGGCAGCTGGCGCGCCAAAATCCGCCCAGCCGCCAGCGCTGGAGACGGTAGCGCTCAACAAATGGTTCGGCAGCTTTCACGCTCTGAAGGACGTCGATCTCGTTGCGGCGCAGGGCGCGCGGATTGTGATTTGCGGTCCCTCCGGATCGGGAAAATCGACGCTCGTCAGATGCCTGAATGGCCTGGAGACCTTTCAGAAAGGCGCGGTTCGGGTCGGTGGCGTGGATCTCAGTCGAGACCACAGGCAATTGCGGAGACTGCGGCGCGGGATTGGCATGGTGTTTCAGCAGTTCAACCTGTTTCCGCATTTAACGGTGATGGCCAATTGCACCCTTGCTCTGAAGCGCGTGCTCGGCCAATCGAAGACCGGCGCCGCAGGCATGGCGCTTCACCATCTCGAACGGGTGAGGGTTGCCGACCAGGCACACAAATATCCCAGCCAGCTGTCCGGCGGCCAGCAGCAGCGCGTCGCGATCGCTCGCGCGCTGTGCCTGAATCCCAAGATCATGCTGTTCGATGAGCCGACCTCTTCGCTTGATCCGGAGATGGTCAAGGAGGTGCTCGACGTCATGACCGACCTCGCCAGGGACGGCACCACCATGCTTTGCGTCACCCATGAAATGGGCTTTGCCCGCGAGGTCGCCGACCAGATCGTTTTCATGGACCAGGGACGCATTGTCGAGCTCGCGTCCCCGACAACCTTCTTCACCGCGCCAAGCCAGGAGCGGACGCGGCTTTTCCTGGACAAGATGCTTCGCTGAATGGAGAAGGTAGACATGGCCGCTGAGACACGGATCTGGACCCCGGTTGACTACGAGGCCGACGGCAAGCAGTCGGACTGTCTGAGGCTGCCGCATTCGACCGACCTGTCCGCTTACGGTTTCGTACCCATACCGCTGGTCTGCATTAAAAATAGCGGCGGTCCAACGGCGCTGCTCATCGCTGGCAATCATGGCGACGAGTATGAGGGCCAGATCGCCCTTTGCAAGCTCGCCCGCGAGATCCGCCGTGACCAGGTTTCGGGGCGGCTGATCATCCTTCCGGCGCTTAACTTTCCCGCCGTCGCCGCCGGCCGCCGGGTATCGCCGCTCGACCAAGGCAATCTCAATCGTACGTTTCCCGGCGATGCCGCCGGTTCGCCCACCCAGATGATCGCCCATTACGTGTGCGAGGTGTTGATCCCGATGGCCGACATCGTCGTTGATCTTCACTCTGGAGGGCGCTCACTCGATTATGTGCCGAGCGCGCTCGTGCGGCCGGGGCGGACCGCCGAGGAACATGAACAACTGCTGCGTCTATTGCGGCTGTTTGGCGCCCCCATAAGCTTTGTCAGCGATGGCACAGGGGGTGGCGGACTGACCACCCTGGCGGCGGCGGCGCAGGACAGGGGCGCGCTGGTTCTAACCACCGAGCTTGGCGGCGGTGCGACCTTGTCCAAAGAAGGTCTGGCGCTCGCCGAATCTGGATTGAAGCGCCTGCTGAAAGGCCACGGAATCTTGCGCGAGGTCGTCGTCCAACCGGCTCCGCCGACGCGGGTCATGACCGTCAAAGGCCATAGCGCCTTCGTCTACGCCCGCGAGCGCGGTATCTTCGAGCCGGCCGCCGATATCTGCGATGAGGTGGTCGGCGGCCAGCTTGCCGGCCACATTCACTTTCCCGACCTGCCGACGCGCGAACCCGAGACGCTGCTCTTCGAAAGCTCCGGACTCGTCGCGTGCCGCAGGGCGCCATCGCTTACCGAGCCCGGCGACTGCCTGTTCAAGGTGATGGCCGACCTGGACGCCCGACCAAATCGGCTGGCACATGCTTAGCTCGGAGCCTCGGCTCAATCCGCGCGTGAGTGGGATGCGCTGTATTCGCTGCCACGCCGTGTTTGCCGTGGCGGATTACTTCGAAGGTTGCCCGGCCTGTCTTGAACAGAACATGCCGGCAAGCCTGGCGATAGAGTATGAGGAATTCCCCTGCTGCCTCGAGCGGCCTTCTGAATGGCAGGTCTACCCGTCCTGTCCGACCTTGGGTGAGGGCAACACACCTCTGGTGGGGATGGACGAGCTTGCACATGAGGTCGGCGTCCGCGCGCTCCATGTCAAGAACGAGGGCACCAATCCAACCGGGTCGCACAAAGACCGCATGAGCCGGTTTGTCGTCCAGCGCGCGTTGCAGAGCGGCGCCTCGACGGTTGCCGCCGCCTCCAGCGGCAATGCCGGCGTGTCACTTGCCGCCTACGCGGCTCAGGCGGGGCTCGACTGCGTGATCGTCACCACGCCTGAGATGAACCCGAACTGGCGGCGAGCGATCGAAATGCACGGCGCGACCTTGCTGGCCGCGCAAACACCGCAACGCCGCTGGCAGGTGCTCGCCGATCGCGTCCGCGCCGGCGACTGGTATCCGGCCACCAACTTCATTGTTCCGGCAGTAGGCAGCAATCCGTTCGGGGTGGATGGCTACAGATCGCTTGCTTTCGAGCTGTTTCTTCAGCTTGGCGCCCAGGCATGCAGCGACGTTGTCGTTCCGACATCGCGGGCGGATCTGCTTTGGGGCATCGCGCGCGGCTACCGCGATCTGCAAAGGTCCGGTCTCAGCGGCGAGCCGCCCCGCATCCATGCCGTCGAGCCCTTCGCACGCATATCAAGGGTACTTGCGGGCGCCGATTACCGCGGCCACTTCGAAGGTCATTCGGCTTTGACGTCGATCGGCGGATCAACGGTCACCTACCAGGCCGTTGAGGCGATTGCCGCGTGCGGGGGATCGGCAGTTGCCGTTGAGGAGGAACCGACCTACGACGACCAAGCGCGGCTGGCGCGCTACGGTCTTTATCTCGAACTGTCGAGCGCGGCAGCCTTGACCGGCTTGCGAAAGTTGGTCGCGCAGCGCACGGTCGGGCGGGAAGCCGCGGTCGTGCTGGTCGGCACTTCGAGCGGCGCTTCAGAATATCGCGCTTTTCCCAACGCCATTGCCTCTACAGACTAGTCTAGCAGAGCTTCGTTGCGGCTTGCGGTCACATCAGGGCATTTCCGCCTTATGCAGAACGCGCTAGACCAGCAACGGCGATGATCATCTTCAGCCTGCCCGCAGCCGATCGGGCTGTCTCGTCTGGGCCGCATTTGGTGTTCCGCGCCGAACGGCGGCTTGCGCCTATCCCGCCCGTTCACAGCGCAAGCTGAGCACCCTGTGGGTGAACGGCCGCGTCGGCGGCTGGCGGCACTTCCACCGGGCTCTGGTGCTCAAGTGGGACAGAACGGGCCCAGAACGGCCATTGGCGGTCAGTACCAATATACGCTAGAGGTTGGCGCCGGAGTTTCGCCGCGCTTGGCGCGGCAAACCGGTGCCCGTCCGCGTTGGGGACGCTCGGACCTGGGAACCGACCATGGAGCCCAAGGAAGGGGCTGACACGTCAGCCAACCTGTCGCCTGGCATTAGCGATATCGAGGGGCTAGTTCAGCCCCGCGACCGGCATCGAACAGGGCGCGATTTGCGTCCCCGACAGCGGAGAGCTTACCCACTTGCTCCAGTGCCGGGATACAGATCGTGTCACCCTGCCGCAGGCCAGCCAAGGATGCGTTGACGACGTCACCCGGCTCCATCACCGGCACATTGGGCCTGAGGACCGGCTTGCCGTCGATATCATGGAATTCTGTCCTGACGACGGCGGGACAAAGCGCCTGGACGAGAATACCTTTGCCCTGCAGTTCAGCCGCGAGAAGCTCGCTGAACATCGTGATGAAGGCTTTGGTGGCGGCATAAACCGAGCGCTTCGGCATGAACGGGGATTTCAAGCTTCCACTGAAGCAGAGCAGGGAAGAGACATTGATGATGGCGCCTTCGCCGCGCGCAATCATCGCAGGAAGTGCCGCATGCGACAGACGCATGACCGCAGTTACCTGCACCGCAACCTCTTCCTGGGCGCGGTCGATCGAGAGGTCGACGAAGGGCATGTAAGTCTGGAACCCGGCATTGTTGACGAGTAGCGACACGTCCCCGGCCTGGATTCGCTGCTCCACCATGTCGAGGCCATGCGACTGCGCCAGATCGGCGACGATGATTTCCAGCGGCCTTGATCTCGCGGGCTACCGACTCGAGCCGGCCCCGTCGGCGGGCGACGAGCACGATGTCGTAGCCGTCGCTGGCCAGGCGCTCGGCAAAAGCTTTGCCGATTCCTGAGGATGCGCCGGTAATGACAGCGACGCCCAAAGAACTCCCTGTGGAATTGGTCACGTCCGTCCTCCTAATGTCCCAGTGCCGATGAATTGACCCTGATTGTCCAACACTACCGCTTGCGGTCGGTTTTGTACTGGCCAATCTCGTCCTGAGCTCAGAGCGATGCTGCTCCTTGAAGACAGGATAGGGCTTTCTAGCGCGGCCATGCCGACAGCCACACGTCCCGAGTACACACGGACCGCGCCTGACACCGCCCTTGATGAAGCCAAATCAAGTGTGGCATTCACACGGCCGTCGCACTGTCCGGGTTTCGTAGCTTTCGAGGAGGAAGGTTATGTTGTACCCTGGTCAGTGCTGGGGCCTTGCGAGATCGATATGCTCTCTCACGTGTGCCGTATTGTATTCACGAGAACCGCACGCCCCTTGACTCGCAGCAGGCCTAGCGCATCGCGTCACACCTGCTCAAGCTGTTTTATCAACGGTCTGATAACCGAAGAGGAACTGCTGGACGCTGAAAGGAGCCGGTCGGACGGCTAAAGCAGCCGCTCCAGCATTCGGAGCTCCGGTTCCCGGTCGACCGCGAGCTAGGTAGCGCTCAACCCCTGGGTGCACATCTGCTCAGTCTTCCCACTGTGGGCCATTCAGAAGGCCGCCGCGGTGGTGCTGCGGTGCACGCCAAGGCGCGGGACGAGGAGCTGGGCAACTTCCTGGCCGAGGTGCAGATGGCTCTCGGCCACAACGTTCCGGGGCGAGGCCAGGAGCGCACTTGTAGCTTCCGGTAAACCGAGACAGAGCGGATACTCACCTGGTGGGGGTAGAGAAAGCTCATGCCGCCCCGGCGGCCGACGCGTTTGTTGTCGCGCATAGATCAGCCTAGACCCCTGGTGCTGCGAAACGCAATATATTAGCAGTAGCTTGACGAAATGGTTGGCCGCTCCAGAGTCATAGTTATGGCAAAGGGCATCAAAATCGGCGACGAGGTCGTAATCACCGCCACCGTGCGCAAGCGGGTCACTGAGGACCGGGTGAGCGTTTCCATCCCCTCCTATGGCCAACCCCACTCGGTGATCGACCACACAACGAAGGTACAGAAGGGGCAGCATATCGAGTTGATTGGCAACGTCATCCACATCGACGAAAACAGCGTGACGGTGAACCTGGGCGCTCCAGTCACAGTCGACGCCGCTGTCGTCAGGCTGGTGAGCGCTTACAAGCCGCCAACCAGAAGGGCGCCGCTGGACAAGCCGACATGACGCCGGCCCGTTGTGCATCATCCTGCCCGCACTTGCCGCTGGTGGGATCTCCCAAACAGGGCCGGAGCTAAGCCATCCTCTCATCGTTAGGGCGGCCAACGTATAATGGATGGTCCATGATGCATGACGGCAAAGTCCTAGTGGTCGAAGACGAGCCTGTCATATTGCTTGACCTCGATTTCGCGCTGACCAACGCCGGCTTCAACGTCGTTGCTACCAGCAACGCCGCAGGCGTGATGAGCACCACTATGGAAGAAGACATACAAATGGCCAGAACTGGAGAAGCGCGAGCGCTTGGGCAGCATCGCAGCCCAGTTGGTCATCGTATCCGGCCCAACCAAGGGCGGCGCGTGAGCTGCGCGACTACCAGAGACCCATCCCGACCAAGCGTGAACGTTGGTCCGATGCTACGGCCGCGACTTCTTCGCCGATCACCGTCTCAGGCGCGATCGACTAACCGGAGCATCTGCCTTTCACCACCCGCCCGCTGGATCACGCCGGCGGGCTTTTTTGCTTGCGGCGGGAACCGATTGTATCGGCCCAAGTTCATTCGGTGGCGCCCCTCGACACCCCCCGGACAGGAGCGGCGGAGAGTTGGTCGAACAGCTTTCAAACAAAGCCCGCCACTGTCCCCTCAGTGGCGGGCTTTGGTATGTTTAGCGCGGCGAGGTGGACTTGAGTACCTACCTGAGACAGCGGCTCGCTGAAATCAAAGCTGCTCCCAACTTCGCAGGCGCCTGCGAGCTAAGCGCCGGGCTTCGCTAGGCTGGGTCTCCGCTGCCTCGCGGGGCTATGCATCGAGCGGGCATGCCGCCGGCACGCTGCTTAGTCAACGCCCAGATCACAAGTCGACCCCGGCGCGGTGCCTTTGGCACCTGGAATCGGTCGATATGCGCCGGCAGGTTTGTTCGTCTGATTGCCAGGCGGAAGTCTCGAATCCGCGTGCAGCGCATTTCATTGCTGATCCATACCCATCAGAAGTCCGGTCGTTGCGCATCTTCGAATTCCGCAATAGGGAAGTCGAGGGGACAATACAGGAGTTACAATTGACCAATACCGAGAGCTTCGACCCGATAGGTCTGACGGCCGAGATCGTGGCCGCCTATGTCCAGAACAATCCGGTGCCGACCTCAGGCTTGCCTGATCTGATTGCCAGCGTGCATGCCGCGCTATTGAAGCTGGAGCAGCCGGAGATCGCCGCCAAACCAGCGCCGGCCGCTGCTGTAAACCCAAAGAAGTCGGTCTTTCCCGACTACATCGTCAGTTTGGAGGACGGCCGAAAATTCAGGTCGATGAAGCGTCATTTGGGTCTGCTTGGCATGACGCCCGATGAATACAGGGCCAAATGGGGCTTGGCCAAGGACTATCCGATGGTCGCGCCAACCTATGCCGCCCAACGGTCCGCCTTGGCGAAATCGATCGGGCTCGGCCGCAAAGCCGCCCCGCCGCCCAAACCGGTGCGGGCGAAGCGGAAAGCGAATGCATAAGCGGCAGGGCGTTCACTGTCCGGCGCCTGGTTGAGGCGCCAGGCAAATGAGCAACGGAGCGATCTCTCCGTGCTTGAGCAAACCCACGGACCGGATGAGTTGATCGAGCTCGGCACGCGAAAGGATGTCGCGGCCGAGGTCGTGCAGCTTTTCGTCTAAGGCCAAGTCATCCATCGGGTTGTTGGCGTCGCCCAGCGGTAGGGGCACGTCAATGACGCGCTCGCGCGCTCCAGCAACCATGGTCACTCGCGCTGGCGTGCGCCGCGGAAAAATCCCCGCCAGGTCGTGGGGGTAGCGGATTTCGACTTTCGCCGCGAGCGCCACCACCTCCGGATCTATGAGCGAGCACGGACGCAAGGGGCGGAAGGCGGCCGCGCCGCGCAGTGCGGCCAATGCCGCGGCGAAAGGCACCGAAAACTGTCCGCCTTCGAGCGACTTCGGTGCGATTTCGTTGGGCAGTTTCCGCGCTTCTGGAAAGATATCCACGACGAGGCGGTCGATCGGCATCCCTGGATCACGATCCGCAACGAGCGCGAGCACGGCATCGATGACCGGGTGCGTATAGCGGCAGGCGGCGTAAGGTTTGAGGTAGGTCTCGGCGATTAGCCAGCGGCTGCCAAGGTCGGCGGTGAGGGCGCCGACCTCATAGGCGTGGGCCCGGTCCAGCAAATCGATCGAGCCGGTCATGCCGGCCCCGGCCCGGTCGGCGGCGAAGACCGCCGAGACCGTCGACCACGGGCTGCTGCCCTTGACGGAGCTTGCCTGGCAATCGCCTTGCGGCAGGTTTTGCGGCGCTTCGGCGCCGGCTATCGCGAGTGCATGGGCGAGCTGGTCGACTTGCATGCCGCGCAGCCATCCGATGGCGGCCGCGACGCCGAAGCCAGCCCACTGGCCGCTGGCAAAGCTCATCGTATCGGTGAAGCGGCGGGCGGCGGCGATGCGCAAAGCAACATCATAGCCTAGCGCGGTCGCGGTGAGCACATCACGGCCATCGCTGCCCAGCCTTGCCGCTTCCATCAGCACGGCCGGGACGATGGCAGCACCCGGGTGACCCGCCGCAAGGCAATGGCCGTCATCGACGTCGAGCGAACTCGCGGCCGCGCAATTGGCAAACAGGGCGCCGAGCGGATGCAGGCCGGCCTCGGCGAACCAGGCATGTGCCGCACCTGCTCCAAAACAGGCTCTGGCGGCAATGCGCGACAGCCGCGCATTGTCGGTCGGCACACCGCCGAGGAGAGCCGCGATCGTATCGAGAATGGCGCGTTGGGTCTTCTCGATGACCATATCAGGCTGGTCCCGGCGCCCGGCATCACAGACAAAATCGGCGAACCGCTGCGTAGCGAACCGCATTGCTTCCTCCCTGTCGATAAGCATATACCTGGTATACCTGAATTGTCGAGATGAAAAGCCGGGACTCGAGGCGCCGCTCAGCCGTAGCCGGGTGGAATCCTCACCGTCAGAATGTTTTGATCGCCGATTGGGCCGTGGAGGATTTGACCAGTGTCGCTGAAACCCGCTTTGAGATAAGCCGATTTCGCCGCGGCATTGCGGATGTTGACGGCAAGCATCAGCTGCTTGACGCGGGGGCGTTTCCGCCGGACCCACGAGATCGCCAGATCCATTCCGGCGCGGCCGTATCCCCTACCTTGCAAGGTGCGACAAACGCGGAAACTGTGCAATGTGACCGCGTCCTTTGGCGCCCAGAGGGGCAATGCAAGTCTCTCGCGAAGAATGAAGAAGCCGACCGTCTTGTCGGCGGCGACAATGGCCAGGGGGTGCTCAAACTGCGGATAGCGGCTGTTTTGCAGTCCGTCAAAGACCACATCCACGTCGCCGGCGAACTGCTCCTGCTCAGGATCGAGCAGCAGCGTCTTGATGGCAGCCCGATCGCAGAGCGCCACGCGCTGCAGGCTGATCCGATCCAGGCGCGACACGATCGACGAGGCTCGCGCATTCCCAATTGCCGTCGCGCCCGATGTCGATGGCGATCTCATGGGTTCGTCCTCGCTTCACATGGCCCGGTCAGCCGGCGATCATTGTCGCTGGATATCGATGGGGGCTAGTACGGCGCCGTTGCATCACAGGATTGCGCAGCTTGCGGCGGTATACAGGCCGGCGAGACCCGGAAGAGGTGGCGGACCGGCATGGCATGTGGGGCGCCGACCACACCCCGGCCATTGCATCACCGGCGCACGAAAGCCTCAGAACCCATTGCTTTGTCCGCCGCCCGGGTTAAGCCCATCACCGGCCCGCTCCAGGACTTGTTGCAGCGTCCTGCGCCTCCAGGAGAAGCGGGACCATGCTGACATCGGCTCGCTCGGCGCGCCCACAGTGATCGGGAAGGCAGGCAGTGGACTCGGCCAGCCAGCAATCGTTGCAAGCCATTGCTGGTCGTAGACAGTCTCGACATAGCGGTGGCCCTCGTCTGGAAAGAGCACGACCACCTTCTTGTCGGGATTGTTGTGAGACCACCATTCGGCAACCCTGTAAGCGGCGCCACTGGTCGGGCCCATGAAAAGCCCGTGCTGGCGATGAAGCTGATGGGTGGCTTGGAAGACCTCCACTGGCGTCAGCCAGTGGACCTCGTCGAACTGGCTGTGATCGACATTGGCCGGAAGGATGTTGCCGCCCAGACCGCTCAGGTTGAGCCTGCCGCTCGGCTGGCCAAACAGCACGCTGCCCGGCGTATCGACGCCTATCGCATGCAGATCGGGAAACAGCGTGCGCAGGTAATGCGATGTGCCGCTCATCGAACCCCCCGATCCGACCGGACCGACCAGGCAGTCCACCTTGCCGACCCTGTCGATCAACTTTTCGGCGACCTTGCCGTAGGAGCGCGCGTTGTCTCGATTGTCGTACTGCGAGGGCCAGTAGCTGCCGGGAATATCGCGCAGATACTCGTGCAGACGATCGAGGCGCGCTTGCTGCAGCCCGCCCGCAGGCGCCGGGGTGTCGACGATCGCCACCTCGGCGCCGAGTTCGATGAGGCGCCGATGAAGATGGCGATCGAGCGCCCAGTCGCTGACCAGGATCAACCTGTAGCCGTGCTGAACCGCCAGCATGGCGAGGGCAAGGCCAAAGGTACCGGACGAGGATTCGCAGATTATCCCTCCCGGTCTCAACCGTCCCTGTTCGACGGCGCGTTCGAGCATGAAGCGAGCCGGTAGAAGCTTCATTAGGAAGAAAGAGGCGCTGAACAGAGTGGCGCTGAGCGGAACGAGGCGAGGACCCTCGAATTCTTCCAGCCTGCGCATCAACGTGTGGACAGACATCATGCTTCTCCCCTGGGCCCAGAGTGGTCAGTGACGGTAGACTGCCGGGTCGAAACCAGACCCTCTCAAAGCGTCCGCCGCGCCATCGATGTTTGCCGAGGCCTTTGGATCGAGCGCATCGAACATCAGTCCGACGACCGTGCCACTATGGGCGACCTGGACACCTACGGCATCGAAACGGCAGCCAATGGTTTCGATCTCGTCCAGACCGGGCTTTGGCAGGAAGCGCTCGTTGATGCGCGCGCTTGCCGTCGCAACTCGGCCAAGCATGCGGACATCCGCATGCTTGATGGCCGTGCGCAGCAGGCTGCGCAGCGGCCGGAAGGTCTCGATTTCCGAGGCATCGTAGCGCGCCGGCTGGTATTCGAGTGTGTCGACGGTCACATCCGGCGTTGTGTCGACGCTGATCAGATCGACCGGAGGCAGCGGTCTGCGGAAAGCTTCCAAGACGATCCCGTCACGATGGGCGAACAGCACCGCCTGTTGTTTGAAGAGGGTGGAGTCACAGGCCGTCTCGGCGCTGACCGCGATGCGCATCACCTCGTCCGACGCCGCCTCGATCTCCAGCCACCCCAGCACGGCCTGGATACTCGCCAGCACGTCGGCCGTGGACGATCCCATGCCGCGGCCGACCGGGACGTTGCTGTCTATGACGAGATTCCCGCCGGTCCCCCTTTGGCCGAACCTTGCGATGGTCAATTCCGCGGCGCGCCTGGCTTTGTCGCACGATACCGGCGTCACAGCCACGAGATCGCCGTCGCCTGGGCTGAACCTGGCCCTGGATTGCAGCTGACGGCAGGGGAGCGAGACCAGCGCGCGCCGCAGCCGAGCGCCGTCGTCCTCGAACAGACCCTGAACCAATTCGCCGTGGTGGCCGACGGCCACGCCAAATCCAGCTCCGTCCAGCATGAGACGACCTCCTAAGAACAACGTATTAGATTATACTGATGTAAATTCTTACCGAGACTTTCATTTCAGACACCGGCGCGCAACAACAAACAAACTAATCTTTTGTGCTATATACGTTACATCTTGTTTGTTCTAGAATGTTAAGAGCATTAAACCCAATCAATAAAGGAACACGGCGACCACTCCAAAATATCGGGGTTACAGGCGGCGCATTAGCCGGGAAGTGGAAGCTGCGGGGATGATCAGGACGGACTGCGTGCCAGCGCGTATCCGGCAAGCCTGACGGTTCGGATGGCGGCGTCCCCAGAACATTGGCTAAGCTGCTTTCGCAGCTGGGAGATGTGGACATCGACCGTGCGAGCGCCGACGCCGCGGTTACGCGCCCAGGCAGCGCCAATCAATTCGGCACGACTGAGCACTCTCTCCGGGTTCTCCAGCATGTGACGCAGCAACTTGAACTCGATCGGCCCGAGCGCGATCTCCTTGCCGGCGCAAGAAACGCGATGGGTATCGAGCCGCATTTCGACATCGGCGTAAGCAAGTGGTCGGCCATCCTGCGTCGCTGGCTCTGGTGTCAGGGCGATGGCGAGCCTGGAGCGCAGGTCCTGGAGCAGCTTGGCTGGCGCGAAAGGCCTGACAAAACACTCGTCGATCCCTGACTGCAAGAGATGGATGAGCTGCGCTTCCGCGCCCGCATGGACCAGGGCCACACAGGGGATGGCGCCCACCGCGGTATCCTGCTTGAGCCGGCCGCTTTGTGCCGCCAACTGGTTGTCTGCCCTGCAGTCCAGCAACACCGCCTCGATGGGTTTGGCGCAGACGAGCGCCAACACGTCCTCGATGGAGGCGGCCAGCATGGGAGTAAAACCGTCGACCTCAAGAATGTGGCTCAGCAGAAGATAGAAGTCGGCATCCTGCGAGCAGATGGCGATCAATGGCTTCATGGGGCCGCCAAGTCTTGCGCCCGCGATCCAGTGCAGCTTCGCAGATCGAATTCGTCGCGCCGGCGGCAAGGATGATAGATTCGATCGGCGATGGTAGCAACTCCTGATCAAAGCTCATGCTGGGTTCGCCGCTTCAAAACGCGTCATTCGGGCGGATGAATGAGGCATCAATCCTACCTATTAGAGGCAGAAGCCAACAATTCATGAAACTCTTCAAATTGGCTTGGGAAGTTATGGGCCAGATAGCGCACCACCCTAGAATTATCCATCATCTGGTCAAAATAGCGGCCGGCTGCCAACAGTTCCAGGCTTACGAAGCCACGTCGCTCCACGGTACTCAGAAACTCACTGCATAGCATTCCGAGTTCTTGCGTCATCGTGCTCAGTTGATCTTCAGACACATTCGCAATCATCGTCGGATGGAAACCCGGGGCCAGCAGTGCATGCGGCGTAAACGCGACAAGGATCTTTGCGTACGTGAACGTGACCCGTTCCATAGCAACCATTAGTCGAGCAATTTCCAATTGCCTGGTCGGAAGCACATGCCGCAGCAAGCCGAAGATTTTCACCCTCACAGGGCAATGCTGGAGAAAGTCGAGGACGTCCTGACAAATCCCACTGATGGGTTGCCGGCCTGCGCTTCTCTTGGAAAGCGATCCGCTAATATGCCTTGCTGCGCCCGGTTCGAACGCGGTACATTGCAATCTCTCAGCCAAAAGTTTTGGTATAGTGGCGAGCCCCTCGCACACTAGCAATGAGCGAAACCTTTCATCACAAATTGTCAGGCGAAACGCTTCAACCAGACGGCCCAGACGCTGCTCTGCTGCTTCTGCTTCTTCTATGAAATCGCGCTTGCGTCTACAGACCACCTCATAGGCGACCAAGAGCGTTGGCGTGAAGAGCTTTTGCTTTGACCCTGGCTGATCATCAGCAAGATTCTGGGCGTGTCTCTGATCACTGCCAAGCAAAGCTCGGTAGGCCGCATCGCGGGTAATACGATACTTCGAACTCACAATATGTTCTCCACACTTGCTCGCCCTGCCAGCCTGGTAAGTGGGGTTAGGGAGGGAAACAGGTAGGTATCCAGCTGTGCTCCATTATTAGCGAGCAAGGCTGGTCTGCCGACGATTTTGGACGCAGGCGCAATCAGGTAATCGCGAATGACCAGGTCACCAGGACTCATCCTGATCAAGGTGAAAATGTCGGCCACCGACTGGCGCTGAGTGTCCATAGACCAGAAGGCATATCCGTGGTCGGAAGCGCGGCAACGTGCGATTTCGATCGCAACAGTGAACTCGTCGTTGATCCGCAAGAGGTCGTTCTGTGTGTCGTAAGTCGCCTTTCCGCCAATCCTTTCGATCGCGTCCAGCAGGTCCCCTATTGCTTGCGCGCGCACCGACGCCAATCGCTCTTTCGAGGTAATAAACTGCCAGTTCTTTGGCGGCTGATATCCAATCAACTCGTAGGCCTTCAGGACGCTTCCAAAGCGATAATGATATTGGCTAGCTGCGGGGCAATCCGCCGCAGCGTTGATGATGGAACTAGACAAGGCGCCTTCGCGCGCCAGGACCTTTTTCAGTGCAGCAAGCATCTCTTCGTTGGTCACCCTCAGATGCGCATATAGCGCTCTGTGAATGATTTGCGCCCGATCGAACAGATTGCGGTCAACAATGGGCTCAAATACGCCTTCCGCTCGAACCCACTGTTCAGAAGGGTTGCTTACTGCCTTTGCTTTTAGCTTGCGAGAGCGCCTGTTCCAGACATTTGTCCCAATGTATTTTTCGTTAGTCAGAACTCCGCGCACCGTTTCCCGCTTCCATGGCCGACCAAGGTCCGTCAGCACGCCGCGCTTGTTCAGCAGCCTTGCCAACTCAAGCTCTGTCAGGTGGTTTTTGACGAACTGACGAAAGATCCAGCGAACCGTTGCAACCTCTTTAGGCGGTCCGGGCACCAGGATCGTTCTGTCTGTGTGCACGCTCTTTTGCTCGTGTTCGGAGAGAATGAGTTTGGGACGTCCTGAATGGTCGATCACCTGGCGTCTTAAGCCGAGTCCTGGCTTACCACCCTGTCGGAACCCCAGCCGGATCAGCCTTGCTTGGCCTATAAATGTCTTTTGCGACAGCATGCGACTGTGTTCGGCCGCCATGCTTCGTTTGATGGCCTTAAGGACATCGGATCCGATGCTGCCGTCGTTCAAGAACTGCTCGGCGCAGAATTCGATCCGCACGCCAGCCATGTGGCAACGATACTCGTAGGACGCGCTTTCATCTATGTTCTGGAAGCGTCCCCAGCGACTGACATCATAGACTACGATGGTTTCGAAGTCGGCACGCCCACTCTCCACATCGGCCAGCATTTGCTGAAGGCCGGGGCGACCGCCCAGGCTGAGACCGCTCCGACCGGCGTCCTCGTAAGTGGCAACGATGTCGTATCCCATGATCTCAGCATAGTTGCGGATGGCATCTTTCTGGTTGTCAATCGAGTAGATCTGGTGCTCTTTCGACATGCGCAGATACTGAGCCGCGCGCACGATGCGCCTTTCAGGGAACTGGGCCGCTGCTACTTTGTCCATCGCCTCGCGCCATGGTACTCGCGTCCATAGTAGAGGGCCGCGCCGCCTGCGATTTGGTTAGGGAAACCTATCCAGTTTGTGTCGAATGCGAGCAGCCGACAATACGAGATGTAGCTGTGCGCAACTATATCGGCCTGACTCACAAGAAGCGGGGATCTCGGTGTGTCGTTCCCTGACGTTCCTGGCGTTGTCACAGCGGCCAGCAGCCTGGACGAGGCGGTCGTCACAACCGAGGAGGCGCTTGCTTTCCACGTTGAAGGGCTCGTGCAAGACGGCGAGGCCATACCGGAGCCGTCATCGATCGAGCAAGTGCTTGCCGGTGGAGATTGGGGCGCTCTCACCACAACTACAGATCGGCCGGTAACGCCCGCCCATCTTTGCATTTGGACACCACGGTCTTCAACGGTCGAGAAACCTTGATCTACTTCGTGAGAAGTCACGCCGCCGTTCCGCCGCATGCGCCAGCACTTGGGCGAAAGCGCCCTGTTTCGGTCTGTTGTCAGTTCCCGGGGCTTCAGAGGAGTTCTCGTCTCATCAAGAAGGCCATCCTGGCAGCGCTTATCACCGCAGCCCTTGCCGGCTGCGAAACGCAGACCGAGGGCCAGCAACGGGCCACCACCGGCGCGCTCGTCGGCGGCGCTGGCGGCGCGCTGCTTGGCCAGACGATCGGCGGCAACACCAAGAGCACCGTGATCGGCGCCGTCGTTGGCTCGGCCACCACCCCGCAGCGCCGCGAAGATCAGCAATGCCGCTACCAGGATCGCTACGGCCGCATCTATAACGCGCCCTGCGACGACCAGTATTACAATGGCAATTATTGATTAGCTTCCGACTGAGGGAGTCGGCGCGCAATGCCGGCTCTCACGCCGTCATTCTTCTGTACGGTATGCCTGATACGACACTCTGAAGTGGCTGCATGGATTCTCTAATCGCTGGAAGCGGTAAGTCTGCTGTCGGCCCCGTTCCAGCCCTCAAGGGTCCGGCCGGTAAGAGCGCCCGCTAACTCGGCCGTCAAAACCGCGTTCGCCGATCTGCTCTCCGCATTGCGCGAGCTCCGATTGCCGCGACGCTCGTAACTCGTCTTATCGTGCCTGCCCTATACCCTCGACGGGCCGGGGGCTCTCGTGCTGGCGCCGAGCCGGAGCACTATCCGGCGGACAAGGGACGCCAGGGGCGCTCACAGCCCCAGTGCCGCAGCGACCCGTTCCTGGAAATACTGCACTCCCCGCTCATGCCGCCCCGAGAGCGGGCCGGAGCTATAGGCCCCTGCGGCATAGTTGCGATGCGTATCGGCGCAGATGGTGTAGTCCTCGCGTACCACGGCCAGAGTGCCTTGCACAGATTGCGCCCTGCTCTCGAATGCTTTTGCAGAGGTGTCGGCAAAGAAGAAATGGTAATGCTGGTCTGTGTGATGCGGTGAGGTCGGGTTGATCCGGCTAACGTTCATGCCGCCATCGAAAAGCGATAGTGTCCAGTTCGGCCACATCCAAAGCCATTTGCCGCGATAGAACAGACCGTCTTTCGGAGGTGCGGTCATCCGGACATAACCGGGATGGGCGGTGGTCTGGAAAGCTTCGAAGTCGATGGCAGCGTAGAACGAGGGATGCGTGCCAGGGATGTGGTAGCCTTCGACGAAATTGTCGGTGTAGATCTTCCAGTTCGCCGCAAAGCTGACAGTGGCCTGATCGGTGGCGGCATAGGTCTCCAACGGCTCGTCCGCCAGTTCGGCGGGCAGAGAGCCAAGTTGATCCAGAAGACTTTCCTTCGGGTCGAGTGCCGCGAAGAGCAGCCCGCGCCATTCGGACAACTGCACCGTCTCCAGCGGCCAGTCTTCGGCGATGATCGCGGGATCCTTGCCATACCATGGGGCCTGCACCAGCCGTCCGGTGTCGGCAAAGGACCATTTGTGATAGGGACAAACGATCAGCCCACATTTGCCCGCGCCATCGGCCAGAAGTTTCGCCCCCCGGTGGCGGCAGACGTTCTTAAATCCGCGCAAGGTCCCGTCCCGGCCCCGGATGGCGAAGATCGGCGTGCTGGCGATGTCGATGGCAAGGTATTGACCGGACGTCGCGACCGAGGCGACAGGCCCCATGAACTGCCAGGTGTGCGCGAAGATGTTGCCCCGTTCCTGCTGCCAGATATCATCGCGGACATAAAGCGAAGGGTCCAGATTCAGGCATTGCACGGGCGGAGTGTCGAGTGGCAGGTGGTTGGGCCGCAAGGTGTCTGGCGTCATAGGCTAACCTCGAATTGCTGCAATCCTGTCGCAAGCGGGGCGACATCGCAAGGGAATTGGCTCTGCTGCGCACAGCCTGTAAGCCGGCGTGTAATTTTGCTTTAACAGATTTGCTGGAGTTGCGGTTCATTTCCAATTCGCCGACCTAGTTGTCGACCGCGATCAACACGTCGGATGCCTTAACCGCAGCACAGGTTCCAAGCCGACGTCGCGGCCAGTTCGTCGTCCGCCTGATGAACGGCCGGTACAAGAATGGTGCGGTTCGCTCGCGAACGACGAAGGATGGGGTCAGCTGACAAGGCAAACTTCGCCCGATGGACTGTGAGCTCGAACGGCAGCTTACCGACGAGCGCTCCCTAGAAGGAGACCGTCCGGATACGGCCCCGATCCGGACATTAGGTGGGGACGGGGATCTTCCAGGTGCGTGCCCTATTACCGGCGCCGGGCGTCAGATCAGGTTTTAAGCCCCGGCACGACTCTGAAACAATGGCTGACCTTGGCTCAAATGTTGCGCCGAGAAGGCGAGTCCGAGTGACGTCACGCCGGGGTATACGCTGACGTTATCGCACTTCGGTCGCTATGCCGGTTGCTTAACCGCATCTTCAAAGCGATTATTTCCCGCGCAAGCATGATGACCGTTTGGCAGCCAGCTCTAAACTGCTGAAGGTCATCTAGTTCGTCGACGGGCCAGAGCGATACTTGCTGTCCTTTCGCTTCGACACCACGCCCTTCATGCCAGCCTGCTCGACAAGGTGGAAAATGCTGGGGGCATCATCAGGCAGCGCCTGACTGAATTGGATGTGCTGTCCTTCGGGAATCATCTCGGCAAGGATCTCGCGGCGATCTTCCAGCGGCACGTCGCGGAGATCATGGCCGTTGACGTGCAGGAGATCGAAGGCGGCGAAATAGAGGTCGTGCTGCCGGCTGGTGATTGCCTTGCGCAGCGCGCCGAAGTCGGGCAGGCCGCATCGTTCAGGACGATGATCTCGCCGTCGATGATAGCGCTCTCCACCTCGAGGTCGCCGGCCGCCTTGGCTAGATCGCGATATTTCGCCGTCCCGTCCAGTCCCCGGCGCGTGAAGATCCGCACGCCGCCCTCGTCCTTGACGATTTGCGAGCGGTAGCCGTCGAACTTCACCTCGTGAATCCAGCCCACCCCCTCGGGAGGTTTCTCGACCAAGGTTGGCATCAGCGGCTCGATGAACTTTAAACCCATGCACTGGACCCGTGGAACGCGTATTCAATAAGCTTGCCGACCCCCTAACGGGCGAGGTGGCGTGCGTCGTCTCGACGATGGCCAAGCCAAACGGTCTAGCCTTCTCGCCGGACGATGCCACCCTCTATGTCGGCGACACCGGCATCACGCACCAGAAGGACGGGCCGCGGCACATCCGCAAGTTCGCCGTCGAAGGTGCGACGCTCGGGGGACTCGACGTTTTCGTCACCTGCAGCGCTGGCCTGTTCGACGGGTTCAGGGTGGATACGGCCGGACGTGTGTGGGCGGGCGCCGGCGACGGCATCCACTGCTTCGATCCCGACGGCATGCTGATCGGCAAGATCCGCATTCCAGAGACGGTGGCGAACCTCACCTTCGGCGGCGCCAAGCGCAACCGCCTGTTCATTACGGCGCGGCAGTCGCTCTATTCGGTGTTTGTCGTCGCCAATGCGGCAGCACGAGCGTGAGTTGGAAGAGAGAGATGTTTTGCTATGATGTCAGACGCCTACGCGCTGCTTCCCGCGAGCTTGCGCCTGTTCCGCATGCGCTTCCCGCACCTGCGGCCTGGCGCTTACCTCGGGCACACCCACGTCCCACCAGGCGTCGCCTGGTGTCCAGGTGAAAGCATCGGACACCAGCGTGATGACCGTCGTCCGGTCCGTTCCGAGTGCCCAATCGACGGCTCGCGCAAGGTCCGCGAGGCTGTCGACACGCCGGGTGAGCGCGCCCATCGACTCGGCGTGCTTCACAAAGTCGACGCTGAACGGCTCCTTCACTCGGCAATCCTTGATCAGGTTGTTGAAAGAGGCAGCGCCCTTAGCATTCTGGAGACGATTGATGACGGCGTAGCCGCCATTGTCGCAGACGATTACCACCATCTTATGGCCCGACAGGACCGTGGAATAAATGTCCGAGTTCATCATCATGTAGGTGCCGTCACCAATCATCACGATCGGGGTTCGCGTGGGATCGGCGAGCGCGGCGCCCCAGCCGGCGGCAATCTCGTAACCCATACACGAGAAGCCGAATTCGCAGTCGAACGTATTGGGCGACTTGACGCGCCAGTTCTTCATGACCTCGCCCGGGAGGCCCCCCGCGGCCGTGATGACCAGGTCTCGCTCGCCTGCGCGTTCATTCACTATGCCGATGACCTGCGCGTAGCTGGGGACGGGCTGGTTGGTCGGCTGCTGATACCCGTCCAGCGCCTTGTTCCACTTGGCGAACTCTATTCGGCCCTTCTCGGTCCATTCGCGTGGTGCTTGCCACTCTGCGAGTGACTGCCCCAATTCGCTGAGCGTGGCGAGAGCATCGCCTACCACGGCCAAGGCACGATGCTTGGTCGCGTCCCAACGGGCAGCGTTGATGGAAATGAATTTGGCGTCTGTTGCGAAAGCGCTCCAGGAGCCGGTGGTGAAGTCCATCAGCCGCGTGCCGACGGCAACGATCACGTCCGCTGAAGCGGCAAGCGCGTTAGCCGAGGTCGAGCCTACGATGCCGATCGGGCCGACATAAGCAGGATGATTGTGGCTTACGGTACTTTTGCCGGCGATCGTCTCACACAACGGAATGCCGTGGGTGAGGGCCAGGTCGGCCAACACCTGCTCGGCGCCGGAGTAACGGGTGCCGCCGCCAGAAATGATCAGCGGGCGCTTGGCTGCCTTCAGCAGCTTCACCGCTTCAGCCAACCGATTGGCGTCGGGGCGCGGTCGCGGGATCGCGTGTACCGTCTCCGCGAAGAATTCCTCAGGGTAGTCCCAAGCCATCTCCTGGACATCCTGCGGCAATGCGATGAATGCCGGACCGCAATCGGCCGGATCCAGCATGGTGGCTACCGCCTGGGGGAGTGAGGAGATTATGCCTTCAGGATGGACGATGCGGTCCCAATAACGGGTCACCGCCTTGAAGGCATCGTTGACATTGATGGTCGGATTGCCGAAGTGTTCGACCTGCTGCATGACTGGGTCGGGGCGGCGATTGATGAAAGTATCGCCAGAGAGCATCAGCACCGGCAGACGGTTCGAATGGGCGACACCGGCGGCGGTGACCATGTTGAGGGCGCCGGGGCCGATCGACGTCGCGGCCACCATGATTTGGCGGCGGCGCTTGGCTTTAGCGAAACCGATTGCCGCGAGAGCCATCGACTGCTCATTTTGCCCGCGCCACGTTGGCAACCGATCCTGGACCGCTTCCAGCGCTTCCGATAGGCAGGTGACGTTGCCGTGCCCGAAGATGGCGAAGACGCCCGGAAAGAGCGGAACTCTCTCCCCGTCGACGATCGTGAACTGATTGCAAAGATAGCGGACCAGGGCTTGCGCCATGGTCAGACGGACGAGTGACATTTGATTCCTCCGGGCATCGCGGCAACTCACACCGAATGATGAGTTCAATTCTTATTGCAAAGTTTGATTTTTTGCAAGCATCATTGCAATTAATGGCAACGGCAGAACCGGATCACGGTTTTTCGAGTCGGAATTCTCCGCTGGTAAACCCAGCGTAAAGAAGCCATCATGCAACGAAAATTGCAAGGATGTCGGTCGTGGAAGAGAAAGTCAAAGCCCCAAAGGACTACGAGGAACTGATCCGCTTGATCCACGATCGGTATGAGCAGATGAGCAAGTCATACCAGAAAATAGCCTTGTATCTCACGCAGAACCCGAATGACGTAGCGGTGCGATCCGTGACCGCAATCGCTGAGAGCAGCGGCGTTCACGCATCGAGCTTCGTGCGCTTTGGCCAAGCACTGGGCTATGAGGGTTTCAAGGATCTTCAAACCCTTTTCCAGAAGCGATTGTCCACCGCGGCGCCCGGGTTCGAAGCGCGTATCAAGGCGCTGGAGACGGAACTGGGGGCGCGAACCGACCGCAGCGAATTCGCTCTGATGCATGATCTGGTGGTTCGTGACATCGCCTCACTGCAGGAGATGCTGACAGCTATCCCGCCGGAGGACATGGCCGAAGCCGTCAACCTTCTGGAGAAAGCCGACGTCATCTATCTTATCGGACAATTGCGCTCGGCGCCCGTGGTCGAACTCCTGCGTTACATACTGACGATGCTGGGCAAGCGCTGCACGTTGCTGGACCCTGGCGGCGGGCTGGCCACGCACATGGCTCGTGCGATCCGCCCGCAGGATGTGCTTTTCGCGGTGTCGTTCCGGTTCTATGCAAATGAGGTCGTGAATGTCGTGGAAGAGGTTGCCAGCAGGGGCATTCCCATCGTGGCGATTTCGGACAGCACCCTGTCCCCGTTGACCAAGGGCGCACGCGTGCTTTTTGCTGTCCCAGAGCACGAATACACGTTTTCAAGATCGCTTGCGGCCCCGATGTGCCTTGCTCAGGCGCTAACCGTAGCGCTGGCGGCGCGATTGCAGAACAACGGCGTTGACCCGCGCATCCCGATAGTCACCGGGCAATAGCTCCTACTTCGCAGATTGGGTTCCAGTCCTCTTCTTGCCTCTCACCATGGTAGAGATGTTGGCGGCGGCAGCATGATTTCGATTGCAGAGCAGGCAGATGATGCGGTCTGCCCTCGCAATGAAATTTGCAGATCGGGTCTCTCCTTTAAGAAAATTGAAGGCGAATTGACTCACAGATCGTTGCAGAATATGCAGGGACTGCAATTATCGTTGCGGATCGAATTAAGGAGCACCGCTGGGCGCTGGATCCCGCGCTGAAGCTGTCGTTCTCGACCAGTGGCGTCAACGCATGCGGGCATTGAGGGCTTGATCATGTCAGACATCGTCCTGAAGACCGAAAACCTGACCAAGCGCTATGGCGGCGTGCATGCGCTTGAAGGCGCCAATTTCGAGCTGCGCAAGGGCGAGCATGTCGCCATCATGGGTGACAACGGCGCCGGCAAGTCGACCTTCGTGCGCCAGATCACCGCCGTCGAGCAGCGGACCAGCGGCCAGGTCTGGTTCGATGGCAAGGAAGTGAATTTCGCCGGTCCGATCGAGGCCCGCGAGGCAGGCATCGAGACGGTGTTCCAGAACCTGGCGCTGGCCGACGACCTCGACGTGCCGTCGAACCTGTTCCTCGGCCGTGAAAAGGTGCTGTTCAATCTCGGGCCATTCTCGATCCTCGACCGCAAATACATGCGCAAGGCAACCGAGGCGGCGCTGGTCCGCACCGCGGTCAAGATCCCCAACCTCTCCAACACCATCCGCCATATGTCGGGCGGCCAGCGGCAGTGCGTGGCGATTGCCAGGACGGCGACCTTTGCCTCCAAGCTGATCATCATGGACGAGCCGACGGCGGCTCTCGGCGTGCAGGAGACGGCGCAGGTCGAAAACATCATCCGCACGCTGAAGGACAATGGCGAGCCGCTGATCCTGATCAGCCACAACATGCGCCAGGTGTTCGACCTTTGCGACCGCATCGTGGTGTTCCGGCGCGGCCGCATCGTCGCCAATCTGCGCAAGGAAAATACCGACGGCCAGGACATCGTATCCTATATCACCGGCGCCAAGACCGGCGAGGCGGAGTTGCAGGCCGCCTGAGAATGGAAAAGACGTCTATGGCGCAAGAACCCCTGGCGCCGGCATCGACCAGATGGCGGCGCCCGGACCTGAGCTGAACTGGTGATGACGCAAAACTTTCAATCCGTATGTTCAGGGATCAGCCCTCGACGGTGTAGCCCGCCAACCCCATGACGCGCAGCAGCTCGCGATGGCCAATCCTGGCCATTTCCAGCGGCGGGCTCTTGATCGGATCCTGCTCGGCCTCGACGACAAACCAGCCTTCATAGCCGTGGCCGGCGAGCCGTTTGACGATGGTCTCGAAGTCGAGCGAGCCATCGCCCGGCACGGTGAAGGCGCCCTTGACGACCGCGTCGAGGAAGCTTTCGCGGGAGCGATCCAACCCGTCGATGACGGGCTGGCGCACATCCTTGGTGTGAACGTGGCTGATGCGATGGTGGTGGTTGTCGATCACGCGCAACACGTCGCCGCCGGCAAAGGCCATGTGGCCGGCGTCGTACAGGAGAGGTAGCGCCTCACCGGAATGCTTCATCAATAGGTCCACGTCCTGCTCGGATTCGATCGGTGCGGCCATGTGGTGATGGTAAGCGATTGGCATGCCCTGCTCGGCGCACCATTCGGCGAAAGCGGTTATTTTCCGGCCATAGGCCTTGATCTCCTCTTCGCTCAGGCGACGACGGGTGGCGAGGGGCGCCGAACGGTCGCCCTGAATTGAGCCCGCGGTTTCGCCATAGACGATACAGGGCGCGCCCACGGCCTTGAACAGCGCCATCTGTTCGGCAATTCGGTCCTTCTCGCGGGCGATGTCGTCATCGAGCAGCAAGCCCGAGAACCAGCCGCCGCAGACCTTCATGCCACAGGTGTCGAGGATCGGTCCGAGCACGTCGGCATCCATCGGGAAGCGACGTCCGGTCTCCATGCCGGAGAAGCCGGCCTCCCGCGCTTCTGCAAGGCATCCCTCAAGCGAAATGTCGCCACTCAGTTCCGCAAGATCGTCGTTCCACCACGCGATGGGCGCGATGCCAAGCTTGGCTTTCATGCTCTGATTTCTCCTTCCACAGGGAACGCAAATGGCTGCGTTGCGATCTATTATGAAATGTCTATTGACAAATCAATAGATACTGCAATGATTATTGCGATACGGTTTTAGGGAGGACTGCGCCAACTCGCGCAGGGCACGCAGTCCATCGGACACGCCGAGGATCAGCGCCGCCGGAGGCTGCTCCGAACGGAGTGAAACACCCGTCCCGCAATGCCGGAATCTTGTGACCGCCGCACTGTCTGCGTGGCGTGTCTCGTGCTGTTTTCAGGACGCTCAGATGTATGGCGACTACGGACTTTTCATCGATGGAGCCTGGCACTCAACGGGCGGGGGAGGCCTTACGCCAGTATTCAGTCCGGTCACCGAAAGGGCGCTCGGCGAGGTAGCTTGCGCCAATGGGGAAGACACTCGCGACGCACTCGAAAGTGCCCAACGGGGGTTTCGTTCATGGAAAGCAAAATCCGCCTTCGAGCGGGCCGATGCTCTGCATCGAATTGCCGACGAAATGCTGCGCCGCAAGGATGAAGGGGCGCGGATGATCTCCAGCGAGACCGGCAAGCCGCTCGCCCAGTCGGAGCGGGAATGGGCTCTCGCGGTCGATCAATTCCGCTGGCACGCCGAGGAGGCGCGTCGCATCTACGGTCGTGTCATCGAGAGCCGTGTCCCCAGCGGGCGTTTCGAGGTCCTGCATGAGCCTGTTGGCGTCGCCGCGGCCTTCACGGCCTGGAATTTCCCCGCAGCGTTGGTGGCCCGCAAGGTCGCACCGGCCCTGGCCGCCGGCTGCTCGATCGTGGTGCGTCCCTCGAGCCAGACTCCGGGCACGGCCATGGTCATGGTCGACTGCATGCGAGCGGGCAACCTGCCTGCGGGCGCAGTCAGCCTGCTGGTCGGTCCCACGGAAGCCACCTACACGCCGATCATGGCGTCGAAAGTAGTCCGGAAAGTCTCCCTGACCGGCTCCACGCGGGTCGGTCAGCAGATGATCCGCGATGCCGCCGATACGGTCAAAAAGGTCTCGATGGAACTGGGCGGCAACGCGCCGCTGATCGTCTTCGACGATGCCGATCTCGAGACCACGCTCGGTGTGGCGGTGCCAACCAAATATGCCAATGCCGGCCAGGTCTGCGTTACGCCCGACCGCTTCTTCATCCACGAAAGCCTGCATGACAAATTCGTTGAGGGGTTCGTCTCCCGGGTCAAGTCGCTGAAGCTTGGTGATGGTCTCGACCCCTCGGTGCAGATGGGACCGCTGATCAACGGCAAACGGCTCTCCGACATCGAGGCCGTGGTCGCGGAGGCCGAACGGCAAGGGGCAACGATCGCCGCTGGCGGCCGCCGTGCGGCGACCTTCAACGCCGGGCATTTCTTCGAGCCCACGGTGCTGACCAACGTCAGCGACGACATGGCGGTCTTTGCCGAGGAGAATTTCGGTCCGGTGGCGGCGATCACCTCGTTCTCCAGCGACCACGAGGCGCTGCAACGCGCCAACACCTCCGACATGGGGCTTTCGGCCTACGCGTTCACGCAAAGTCCCAAGCGTGCACGCCTGGCGATTGCCGAGCTGAAGGCTGGAATGGTCGGCATCAACAGCTTCGCGCTTGCTGCCTCGGAGGCGCCCTTCGGCGGCACCAATTTTTCGGGCATGGGCAGGGAAGGGGGTGTCGAGTCGATCACGGATTACCTCGATACCAAGCTCGCCCAGGTCGTTTTCTAAGGGTTGCCGCCATGATCCCCGATACCCTCAAGAAGCTCTGGGCCGACGGCCGTCCGACCATCAATGGTTGGCTCTCGATAGGCAACTCGTTCACCGCCGAGATCATGGCCGCGCAAGGTTATGACAGCATCGGCATCGACCTGCAGCACGGTGCGCTCGACTACAACGCCATACTGCCCATGCTGCAGGCCATGCGCGCCTCGGGCGTCACCCCGCTGGTGCGCGTCCCCTGGCTCGAGCCGGGCATCATCATGAAGGCACTGGACGCCGGCGCCTACGGGATCATCTGCCCGATGATCAACACCGCGGAGGAAGCTGCGAAGTTCGTCTCCTACCTCCGATACCCGCCGCTTGGACAACGGTCATTCGGTCCGACGCGTGCCAATTTCGCGGTCGGCGCCAACTATGCGGTCGAGGCCAATAGAGAAATTCTGGCGTTCGCTATGGTCGAAACCGCCGAGGCGATGGCCAATCTCGATGCGATCGCGGCCACGCCAGGGCTCGACGGCATCTATGTGGGGCCCGCCGACCTGACCTTCAGCCTGCACGGCGGTCGCCTGCCTCCGGCCTTCGATCGCGAAGAGCCGGAAATGATCGAGGCTCTGCAGACGATTGTGCGGGCCTGCCGCAATCACGGCATTCGCGCCGCGCTGCATTGCGGCACTCCGGAATACGCCGGGCGCGCCGTGGCATGGGGCTTCGACATGACCACCGTCTCCAATGACGTGCGTTTACTCGCCGGCGCCGCTGAAAGCGCCGTCAAGCGGTTCAGGGCGCTGATGGCTGGAGCCTCAGCCGAGGGCGTCAACGCCAAGGGAAGCTACTGATGCCTCACGTGCTTGTTGCCGGCAAACTGCATCCAAGCGGGATAGCCCTGCTAGATCGGACGCCGGGTGTAACCTACGACTATGTCGAGGAGGTTTCCGAGCCAAGCTACGCCTCGCTGATCGGCAAGGCCGATGGGCTGGTCATTCGCACCCAGCCGCTGTCCGCGCCGACCGTCGACAAGGCACGCAAACTCCGCATCGTCTCGCGGCATGGGGTCGGCTACGACTCGGTCGACCTGCCGGCGCTCAACAAGCGCGGTATCGCGCTGGCCATCGTCGGCGATGTCAATTCGGTCTCGGTGGCTGAGCACGCCATGATGCTGCTGCTAGCCGCCGGCAAGCGCACCTTGCGCGCTGATCGCGCCGTTCGCGAAAAAGGATGGAACTGGCGCAACAAGCTCGAGGCGTCGGAACTAGCGGGCAAGCGGCTGCTCATCCTGGGCTACGGGCGGATCGGCCGGCATCTTGCCCGTATGGCTGCCGGCTTCTCCATGGAGGTTGAAGCCTACGATCCGTTTCTCGAGAAGATGGGCTGGCCGGATGGCCAGGTGAGGCCGGCCTGCGACCTCGATGCTGCACTGGGCCGTGCCGACGCAATTTCCGTGCACGCGCCCAAGGGCGAGGTGCCGTTGATCGGTGCCCGTGAATTCGAACTCATCAAGCGTGGCGTCGTCCTGATCAACACCGCCCGTGGTGGCGTGGTCGAGGAGCTCGCTCTGATTGAGGCGCTGCGAACCGGCACGGTTGCGGCCGCGGGCCTCGATGTTTTCGACCAGGAGCCGCCAACGCCGGACAACCCGTTGCTGGCGATGGATCAGGTCATCCTCACGCCCCACATCGCCGGTCTTACCGTTGAATGTGGGGAACGCATGGCAGTGTCGTCGGTCAAGAACGTCCTCGATTTTTTTGAAAGCAAGATCGATCCCGCGCTGGTCGTCAATGGGGCCGAAATCAATGGGAAATGAGAAACCCAAGCTGCGGGTCGGGCTGATCGGGACCGGTTTCATGGGCAAGACCCATTCGTTTGGGTTCGCCGCGGCGGAGCGTGTTTTCGATCTGCCATTCGAGCTCGAGCTTCATACCGTCGGGGACCGTACCGAAGAACTTGCCGGCGCAGCCGGGCGGACGCTCGGCTTCAAGAACGCTACCGGCGATTGGCGCCGACTTGTCCGCGATCCGGATATCGATCTCGTCGACATCACCGCGCCAAACGCGTTCCACCGCGAGATGGCGCTGGCCGCTATCGCCGCCGGCAAGCACGTCTATTGCGAGAAACCGCTTGCTCCGCGCGCAGCCGAGGCCGCCGAGATGGCAACCGCTGCCGTGGCTGCCGGCGTACGCACGCAGGTCGGGTTCAACTACCTGTGCAATCCGATGATGGCCCTGGCCCGTGAGCTCATCGCGTCTGGCGAGCTTGGCGAAATCCGCAGCTATCGCGGGATTCACGCCGAAGACTACATGGGCGATGCTGAAAGTCCCTTCACCTTTCGCCTCGACCCGGTTGGGGGCGGTGCGCTGGCCGATCTCGGCAGTCATGCCTTGGCGACCGCCGAGTTCCTTCTCGGCCCGATCGAGCGCGTTCTTGGCGACGAGGTCACCGTCATCAACAGTCGTCCGGACGGCAAGGGCGGCCGTACCGCCGTCGAGGTCGACGACATCGGTCGGGCTTTCTTGCGCTTCGCCAGCGGCGCCACCGGCAGCATCGAGGCGAGTTGGGTGGCGACCGGCCGCAAAATGCAGCACGATTTCGAGATCTATGGCTCGAGAGGGGCGCTGACCTTCAGCCAGGAGCGCTTCAACGAACTGCAATTCTACACCACTGCGGACGCCGGTCGCGTTCGCGGCTTCCGTCGTATTGAGGCCGGGCCTGATCATCCGCCCTATGGGCTGTTTTGCGTGGCCCCAGGCCATCAGCTTGGTTTCAACGATCTCAAGGCCATCGAGGTCGCGCTGTTTCTCGAAGCTATCGCCGGGATCCGTGCCGAGCCATTCAGCTTCCGCTCCGGACAGCGCATCCAGGAACTCGTCGAAGCAATCCACACCTCGGCGACTGGAGGCCGCTGGGTCAGCACAATTTGATGGCAATCTCGAATGTGGCGCCGGGGCGGCCGCTGAAGAACTTCATTCGACGGGCTTGCGCGTTTTGCAGGGAAAGAACTTTACCCTGTGGGCGTCGCACGTAGCCAGAAGGCAGGTAGGTATTATCGGCGCGTGCTATTTTGCCGATCAGGATGGATCGCGCGAAGCCGGATGACGGCGAATCCAATGCCGCGCCGAAGCGATTCATGCGTTTTTGCAAGGAATATTGCTCGATCGCAAAGTTTCGGTATGGTGGGTGATCGAAAAAGGATCAGGCATGGACCACTTACGATCGAAGCCTCAGTCTGCCGGCGAGTTGATGACTATCTTGAACTCAGCTCAGGATAACATGGGCAGGGGCGGGCGTCGCGTGGCGAATTTCTTCATCGCGAACCTTGGCGAGACAGCCCTTCTGTCAGGTTCCGAGGTTGCCAGTCGCTGCGGCGTGAACGCATCCAGTGTGGTGCGTTTTGTCCAGACCTTGGGATTTTCGGGCTACCGGGAATTTCAATCAGTTCTCCAACAGCATCTGTCCGCCTCAATTGTGGAAGCCAGGCAGTCTGGCGCGGGTGGGATTGCCTTGCCCGAGATTTCAAAGCCGCTTCGTCTCGTTCTTCTTGCCGACTCAGGGCGATCGTTCAACGAGGCTGCGGAAGCCGCCGCGAAGAAGTTCAGCGCGCAAAACGCATCGACTGAGATTGAAACGGAGTCGCATGCTTCATACGACGTCCAACCTGAGGACTTTGCGCGCCGGATCGAGAGCGCGGCTGAAACGTCCGATGGCATTATCCTGGTCGCCAGAGAGCATCCAGCAATCAACGATGCCGTGAGGGCGGCCACTGGACGGGGCCTCCCGGTGATCTGCCTGACCACCGATCTCCCTTTGTCAGGTCGAGCAGCCTATGTTGGCTCGGATCAATATGTGTCGGGGGCTACGGCAGCCTGGCTGTGTGGTCGAATGCTCCCGCGTGGGACTGCCGGCAAAGTTCTATTTGTTTGCAGCGTGCCGTTTCGCTGCCACCAAGATCGGGAGCAGGGATTCCGGCACGTCCTGCGATCCGAATTCTCAACCCTCGCTATCGATGAGAGGGTGAGCTCCAATGAGAGCATTGAGGTCATATACGAGGCAGTCCGGCGATACATCGCAAAGAGCGGTCCGCCGGCGGCCATCTACAATGTTTCAGGGGCTAACCTCGGGGTTGGGCGCGCATTGGAGGCAGAAGGTCTCAGTAATTCGACCGTCTTTGTCGGCCACGAATTGAACGCGAATTCCCGCTCTCTGCTTGAGCGGGGAATCATGGATGTGACGATCGGCCACGACTTCGATCGCGAGATTGCGCTATCGGTAGATTGCATACGGACGGCGCGCCAAGGCATCCAGCCTGTAAATCGAATTACGCAAAGCCAGGTTTTTACCCGCTTCAACTGCGCCACCTTCTGATTGATCGCAGAGTTCTTCTGCGAGCGATGATGTTGGGCAACCGAAGTGGTGGTTCCTTCCGATCGCCTCTCTAGATCGCCAACTTGGCGACAGGCGTTGGCGGGGCGAAGGGGTAAGCGCCCCAGACCGACTGGTCGAAATTGATCACAGAGCCAGTCATCATCCCGGCATCCTCCGAAGCTAGAAATGTGACGGCCTTGGCCACTTCCGCAGGAGCCAGCAGGCGCTCAAAAGGTTGTTCGGCCGCAGCCTTTTCGAGCCAGTTTGCGTCCGCGCCGTGATACTCGCGCTGGATGCGATCCTCGCCGTCGGAAGCCATCCAGCCGATATTCAGCTGATTGACCCGGATCTTGTTCCGCATCGTTGCAAACGCCGTGTTGCGAGTAAGTGTGGCAAGAGCACCCTTGGAGGCGCAGTAGGACGCGATAAACGGCTGCCCGGCGAGCGCCGAGGTGGATCCAACATTCACGATCGCTCCTTCGATATGGTCTCGGACCATCCGCCGGATGGCTTCTTGCATCAAGAAGAAAGGAGCGCGCGTGTTGATCGCGAACATCCGGTCGAAAAGCTCCTCGCTCGTGTTGAGGATGTCACCACGGTCCGTAAGGCCGGCGGCATTCACCAGGACATCGACCCGCCCAAAGGCCCTATCCGCGGCCTCGATCACCGTCCGGCAATCGGCCACGTTCCCTAGATCGGCCTGGACAAAGCGAACCACGCAGCCCGTTTTAGCCTCAATTGCTGCAGCGACGGCGCCGCCCTTATCGGCGTTGCGCCCACAGGTGACAATTCCGGCCGCGCCCGCGTCTGCGAGATGCATGGCGATCGCAGCGCCCAGTCCCTGCGTCCCGCCGGTGACCACCGCGAATTTCCCATCGACTCTGTTCATTTTTCAAGGCCTCCTCGCTCTGCAATGAATTTTGCAGAAGAAATCAATGCGGAATTTGTATTGACACACGTGCAATAATGCAAGATATTTTGCATCGTGCACGCAAAGATTGGTGCTTGGCTTGCACAACAGGCCGCAGGGAGGAAATTGATGTTGCGTATCGCCGTACTCGGCTGTGGCCGAATTGGTCAAATGCATGCTGCCAATGTCGCTCGGCATCCCCGATCCGCGTTGGCGGCGGTATTCGATGTCAATTCAGAGGCGGCCGAAAAGGTCGCGGCGGCTCAAGGCGTCAAGGCCGCAGCCAGCGCAGAGGATATCTTCGCGTCGGACATGGTGGACGCCGTTCTGATCGCCACGGCAACTCCCACCCACGCCGACTACATAGAAATGGCAGTCGCTGCGGGTAAGGCGGTGCTGTGCGAGAAGCCGATCGACCTTAGCCTCGCCCGCGTCGAGGCGTGTGCCGCCAACATCGGCGAGACCAAGATCCCGATCCAGCTTGGCTTCAACCGTCGTTACGATCCTGGGCACAGTGCAGCGCGGACTGCGATGCTGGCCGGCAATATCGGCGAGTTGCACCAGGTCATTATCACGTCCCGTGATCCTGCGTTGCCGCCGAGAGCCTATCTGGAGGCTGCGGGCGGGCTGTTCCGCGATATGACGATCCACGACTTCGACTTGGCTCGCTTCATGCTCGGCGAGGAGCCGACCGAGGTCTTCGCGCTTGCCAATGCGCTCATTGATCCGGCACTCGGAAAGGAGCTCGATGAAGTCGACAGTGCAATGGTCATCCTGAGGACCGCGTCGGGCAAGCAATGCCACATCAATAATTCGCGCACGGCGGTCTACGGCTACGATCAGCGCGTTGAGTTGATCGGGAGCGCCGGAATGCTTCTTTCCGACAACCGCAAACCCCACGAATTGCGACGCTTTACAGGCACGGCCGCCGAGGCAAGCCAACCGTATCAGTTCTTCTTTCTCGAGCGCTACCAGGAAGCCTTCATGGCCGAGATCGACGGGTTCGTGGACTGTGTGGAGAAAGGCGCTGTTCCGCTGGCAAGTTTCGAAGATGGGCGCCGTGCGCTCATCCTGGCGGAAGCGGCCTACAAATCCATGAAAGAGGGACGTTTGGTGCGCGTCTCCGAGGTGGCTGCATAAAAGCATTCGGCGGCGGATTCGCAGGAGGATGAAAGATCCGCGCAGTGGGAGGAGTAGCGTTTGGTGAAGTATGGGCTCGCACGGTTCGTCGTGTGGGGAAATGACCGAGACCGGCCCCGCAATAGCGCGGCATCTTGGCTCCGCCTTCCTTGCGATCACGATCGAAGGAGAATCGCGACAGCGAGCCCGCACTCCCAACTTCTGGTCCAGGGCTCTTTCAGTGCTGCCGGGCCGGCACTGCAATTGCATTTGCGCGTGACGACATCGCAAACGGTGTCTCATCGCAAGATCGAACCTTTCTGTGGTGAGCACAGAAGGCCTAAGCGGTGTCAGGCCCGGCTCAACGGGCAGTCGGACCGCGCAACAAAAGGAGGAACCAATGAAATTTCCAAGTCTTCCCATTTCTCGCCGCAGGGCCGCCAGCACAGTGGCTTTCGGCGCGCTGTTCCTTGCAATAACCGCTGGGACCGCGCTTGCCGAATACAAGGCCGCGGACGTGAGGATCGGTTTCACCCCGAAGTTTCTCAAGGATGATTTCCAGACCCTGATGCTGGATCTCTCGAAGAAGGCCTTCGATGCAAAAGGTTTCACCCTGGTCGGTGCTCCTGATCCGAATGGCGATATCGCTGCCGAAGTCGATGCGCTCCAGAACCTGATTGCCAACGGCGCAAACGTTCTGGTCTTCGCTCCCATTGACGCGGCCGGAATCGTTCCCGCGGTCAAGAAGGCGAATGACGCCAACGTCCTGGTTTTCTCGATCGATGACGCCCCCGCGGGCGGCAAAGTGACGGCAACGGTGCGCGCGGACAATGTCGACGCCGGCGTTCAAGGCGCCAAGGAGATGGCCAAGCGCCTGCAGGCCAAGCCGTGCTGGACCGACAACAGCTGCATCGTGCTTGAGCTACAGGGTGCCCTGACCACACCAAACGGCCGCGATCGATCCGACGGTTTCTCCAAAACGCTGCATGAGCTCGCGCCCAAGGTGAATCTGATACAGCGCCCGACCGAATGGACTGCCGACATGGCCGCCGATGCTGCGCAGAACGTCCTCACCCAGAATCCTTCGTTGAGCGGCATCTTCATGGCGTCCGAACTCATGGCCTCGGCCGTGAACGCGCAGCTCACCAACGGCGGCAAGGGCGCTCCGGTGGGTGACCCGAACTCGGTGATCCGCATCGCAATCGATGGAACGCCTCAAGGGCTTCAGCTGATCCGCAGCAAGGCCCTCGACGCGACGGTGTCACAGCCCCTGAGCGCCTATGCGACCAAGACGGCCGAGCTGATCGAACTCGTCTCCAAGGGTGGCAAGATCGAGATCGGGCCACGTGACGACGGCCAGGTTATCGATACACCCGTTGGACCGCAGTACCAGCTCAAGGCGACGCTGGTGACAGCCGACAATGTGGACTCACCTGATCTGTGGGCGAACAAGATCGGCAAGTAAGCAGGACCCAAGGGAGGAGCCGAGGATCATGGACAGCGCGCGACCCATCGTCGAGATGCGTGACATCGCCAAGACCTTTGGCTCGACCCGGGCTCTTCGCGGCGTGAATTTCACCGTCATGCGCGGTGAGGTTCACGCCCTGTTGGGCCGCAATGGCGCGGGAAAGAGCACGCTTGTTTCCACCTTGAGCGGATATGTTTCGGCCGATACCGGGTCGATCAGAATTGGCGAGGTCGAGGTAGAAGCGATAGGCCAACACTATGCGCCCTGCATTCGCAAGCTGATCGCCCACGTTCAACAAACGCCTCAGCTGTTCAACCTGCTGACGGTTGCGGAAAACCTTTTTGTAGAGAACCCTCTCGTCCGCAGAGGGTTCGGCGTGGTGAGCCACAAGCTGATGTTGGAACGCGCCGCTGAGCTGCTGAGCGAATGGAACATGGACATCCAGCCCCGCTCGCTTGCAGGAGAGCTGGGCGCCGGGACGAGACAGCTGCTCGAGATCATGAAAGCACTCAGTCGGGGTGTGCCCATCATGATTCTGGACGAGCCAACCGCGGCGTTGAGCAATGCGGAAAAACGGATTCTGTTCGAGCATGTGAGGGCGCTCAAAGCCAAGGGAGTCTCGTTCGTCTATATCTCGCATCATCTGGACGAGGTTTTCGAGATTGCCGATACAGTCACCATATTGAGGGACGGGAAGGTCGTAAAGGAACGCGAGCCCGTGGAGCGTCTCGACGTCGAGACCATCGCTGACCTTATGATGGGTGAAAAGACGGTCCGAAGCACGCGACAGGACTTCCTGACGGATGAAGCCCCTGTTCTGCTCCAGGCCAAGGGAATTAGGCTCGACAGCTTTTCGGAAAAGGATATCAACTTTGCTGTAAGGGCGGGCGAGATCGTGGCCCTGGCAGGTCCGGTGGGTGGCGGGAAGGAAGCACTCGCGATGGTCCTTGCTGGCCAGCAAAGGCCTGAAAGAGGCGAGGTGATCAGCCCTCGTGGAAAGCTACCGACTATCGGGCTGGTTCCGACCGACAGGCATGCCAGCGGCTACGTTGGCATTTTGGGTGTTCGTGAAAATGTGGCGATCGGTGGCCTCGACGTCTTGTCCGGCAAACTTGGTTTTATCAGCAAAGGCAAGGAAGCCAGGCATGTCGGGCGCCTTGCCCAACAGACGAACGTAATCGCATCGTCTCTGGAGCAAGCGGTGAGCCAGCTCAGTGGCGGCAATCAGCAGAAGGTTGTTTTCGCGCGCGCGCTTTGTCGAGCTCCCGAGGTCATCGTCGCTCTCAGCCCAACCCGCGGCGTCGATGTGGGAGCCAAGGAGCAGCTCTATTCGCTGTTGCGCGATCTTGCCAGCAAGGGGTTGGGGGTTGTGGTCGTCTCGGACGAGGAAGACGAAATTGATCAGCTGGCCAACCGGGTCGTGATCGTGTTCGAGGGGCACGTCGTTGATGAACTGGTGGGCGGATACACAATCAAAGATCTAATCCTGCGAATGGAGGGCGTCGTATGAGCACCGATATCGTGAGCAAATCCACGCCGAAGAAGGAACATTCCGGACAGTCGCGGCTGTCCGCCTTTGGGAGCGCCTTTGTGGCCGGTGGATATACGATGTACCCGGTCCTTCTCATACTGGTCATCGTGGGTGCCATCGTTGCTCCCCGGTTCGCCACGGCGGCCAATCTGCTGAATATCCTCGACCAGGTGAGCGTTCTGGGCCTGACGACAATCGGACTGACTTTCGTCGTCCTGATAGGTCGACTGGATCTCTCGCTCGAGGGAATTGTCGGCTTCGCTCCGATGTTGGCGGCTGTCACACTGGTGCCTGCGGCGGCTGGCGGGCTTGGATTGGAGTTGCCAAGTTGGACTGGCCTATTCGTTGCCCTGGGTACTGCGGGGCTGATCGGGTTTTTCAATGGTTTCATGGTCGTCAGGGTGGGTCTCAACCCGTTCATCTCGACGCTCGGGCTGCTTGTGCTGCTTCGCGGCGGAGTGCTGATCATTTCGAACGGGCGATCGATCTACTCTCCCGGCAAAGCGCTGACATACCTCGGTTCCGAGAGTTGGCTCGGTGTTCCAGTGTCTGTGATCGTATTCATTGTGGTAGCGGCCGTGGTCGGCCTTGTCTTCCACTATCACCGCTACGGTCGGGCACTGTATGCTATCGGCGGCAATGAAGACGCTGCGAGGGCCGCCGGCATTAACGTGGACAGGGTCATTTGGTCGGCGTTTGTCTTCGCGGCTCTCTTGGCGGGCTTAGCCGGTGTTCTGATGACGGGGCGCCTTGATTCGACGGTGACAACCCAAGGGCAGGGGATCATTTTCTCCGCCTTTGCCGCTGCCGTGATCGGGGGCGTAAGTCTTGGCGGCGGGCGAGGGACAATCGTCGGAGTTGTTAGCGGAGTGCTCTTGATTGGCGTCATCAACAACTTGCTCACGTTGGCGCAGGTTCCGTCCTTTTACGTTCAGGCATCGACCGGTGCCGTCATCATAGTCGCAGCGGTGCTGACGACGATCGCGAGCCAACGCTCAAGCGGCGTGCGAACCCGAACCTGAGATATTATGCCGGCAGGAGCTAAGGGTTTCTGCCAGCATAACTGCCAAGCTCGAATGGAGCGTGCGTGCACGGCTTCAGCGCAGTGGACACTCAACGGGTCGAAGTCCGCTCTTGTTGCTAGTCCTAACGTGGAGGCGGCGGTGAAACGGAGACCAATCGGCCGGTCCGGATTGGAAGTCACCGAAATTTGTTTCGGAACAGCTCCTCTCGGCGGGATGCCGGACACTTACGGCTATAGCGTTGACGAAGCCACGGCCCTTGCGACCATCCGAGCGATTTTCGACGGTCCAGTCAACTTCATGGACACTTCCCGCAACTACGGCCTTGGCCGCAGCGAGGAGCGGATTGGAAGAGTGATCAGGGAGCGCGGAGGGCTACCTCCAGGGTTTGTGCTTTCGACGAAATTAGACCGGGATATGAGTACAGGTCGCTTCGACGCCGGTCGCGCTAGGCAGTCGCTTGAGGAGAGTCTTCTGGCTCTCGGTCTTGATCGCGTTCATATACTGCACCTTCACGATCCTGAGCATTCCGTGGATCTCAACGAGATCACGCGGCCAGGCGGTGCGCTCGATGAATTGTTTGGGATAAAAGAGGAAGGTCTGGCGACCGCCGTGGGGCTGGCAATGGGCCGTCTCGATATCATGTTGCCGATGGTCAAAGACTGGCCCTTTGATGTCCTGCTCAATCACAATCGCTTCACGCTTTTGAACCGATCGGCAGGTCATCTCTTCGAGCTAGCCAATGAAAGAGGGATAGCTGTGTTCAATGCGGCTCCTTACGCTGGCGGCGTCCTGGCAAAGGGCAGTTCGCGGGTGTCTCGGATAACCTATCAAGAGATTGATGAGACAATGCTCGCACCTGTGCGCCAGATCGAGGGGCTGTGCAGAAAGCATTCCCTGGCCCCTGGCGCGGCAGCACTGCAGTTCTCACTAAATGAGCCGCGGATAACCTCGACCGTTGTGGGTGTTTCGAAACCCGAAAGGATCGCCCAGACGCTTGAGTGGGCCACCGCGGCCATCCCTGAACAGACTTGGGAGGATCTTGGGAAGATTGGGTATTCGGTGGATGATCCCGAGGCCCGGCGGATTTACAAGCCGGGCTAGTCTGCGTCATCAAAGGCGCACTGCTAAACGTTTGGCCGCGACCACGAACAGCAAGATCACCCCCCAAGCTGTGAGCGCAAGATGAGGGCTTAGTCCGATGATGTTGAAGCCGCTGGCGATGACTTGAAGAATGATCAGCGCGACGAACAGGCCAGCGATCTTTCCAAAACCGCCATACGGATCGATCCCGCCCAAGATGGCCGCGAGAACCGTTATCAACAAATAGGAATGTGCGATCTCGGCACCGGCCGAATTGAACCGGGCCATCATGACAATGGCCGCAAGCCAGCACAGCAGGGAAGACAGGACATAGACCCAAATTAGCACTCGGCCCGTGTCAACACCCGAATACCTGGTCGCCTCGGGGTTGGATCCGATCATGTGCATGCGGATGCCAAGCGGCGTGCGGGTAAGCAGCACATGAACGACTATAGCCACCATCGTGAACAGCAGGAACGAGGTGGGTACGCCCAGCACGGTTTCGTTGGACACCGCTATCAGAGCCTCGGGAAAGCCCGACACCGTGCGCCCGCGCGTGAAGTAAATACTGATTCCATGAAGGAGCGTCATCGTGCCGAGCGTGACCAGGATGGGGTGAACGCCGGCATACGCGACGAGGAAGCCGGTGATCAGCCCGATCAGCGCGCAAAGCGCCAAGCCTGCCAGCAGGGCAGCTGTCATCCATAGCGCCAGGTCAAGGTCTGCGGCATCCGGCGGCATCAGCGAAGTTAGGATCCAGGCCATCAGCAGGCCTGCCAGATTGGCGGTCGCGATGATTGCCAGATTGATGCCGCCCGAAATCAGCGGAATTGCCATCGCCAGCGAGAGAAGGCCGAGTTCGGGCAGTTGGAACATCATCGCCTGCAGCGTCGCACCGCGCAGGAAGGTGCCCGGTTCCAGGAGCGAAAAGACAGCCATCAATGCCACGAGGAGCACAAACAAGCCGCCCTTGCCTTTGACCGGCTGGCGCAAAAGCGCCATCACACTGGCGAATTGGCTGTTGAGCTGTCGCACCCTTTGCTCCGACATCGGATATCCCCTCAACCGGCCTGGATGCGTTGCCGTCGAGTGGAACGCTTTTCAGCGTATCCGGTCATCACGATCGAGACCAGGATCGCCAAGCCCGTGACAACGCCGAAGAAGTACGAGGAAATACCGAGAAGATTGAGCCCGTTCTGCAGCATGGCCAGGAAGAGCACACCTAGCAGGACACCGGCCATCGATCCCTTTCCGCCGACAAGGCTGGCGCCGCCGAGGATGGCTACGGCAAGCACGTTGAGCTCCTGCCCGGCCATTGCGGTCGGAACCGCCTGGTGAACGCGATAGGCCTGGATGAAGCCGCCGATCGCGGCGAGAAAGCCAAGATAGCCATAGGCAAAGAGCTGGACGCCGAGCACGTTGATGCCAATGCGGCTTGCCGCTTCCGGATTGCCGCCAAAGGCGTAAACCTGCCGGCCGAGCCGTGTGTGCTTCATCAGGAAGTGCGTGAGCAGCACCACCGTCAGCATAACGAGGGTGGGCAGGCCGATCTTGACGACGTCGCCCGAGGCAAGGACCGTCCGGTAGACAACGACAGGCTCGGCCCACCAATCGGGCAGATTGTAGATCTCATGCGCATCGGTGATGTAGATCAGGAGCGCGTAGTAGATGCTCGATGTCGCGATAGTGATGATGATCGAGCCGACGCGCAGAAAATGCACGAGCACCGCGTTCAGCGCGCCAAGTGTGGTACCAAAGGCTGCCGCGATCACCAGCGTTGGAATGACCGACATTTCGTAGGTAGTGGCGAGCGTCGCGGCCAGATATTGGGCGGCCGCCGCCGTGGCCGTGAACGAAATATCGATGCCACCGCAAACCAGGACGACGAAAACGCCGGCTGCGAGGATCGCTATCACCGAATAGGCCTCGACGAGGTTCACAAGGTTCGACGCCGTCAGGAAATGAGGAGACGACGCGGTGAGAATGATGGCCGTCACGATGATGGCCGAGCCAAGGGCGCGTTCTGGCTGCCCGAAGATAGTCGCCAGCAGCCTAGGCATGCACCGCCTCCGAGAGCCGGGCTTCGGCGACCGAGCCGGGCAAGAACTCGCCGACGATGCGGCCCTGTCGCATGTGAAGAACGCGGTCGCTGTTGAAATACACTTCCGGCGCCTCGTCCGAGATCAGCAGGATGCTCATTCCCTCCCGCGCCAGCGACCTTATCAGCGCGTGGATGCCGGCCTTGTTGCGAATGTCCACGCCAATTGTCGGGCCGTCTAGGATGAGCACCTTCGGGTGGGTTGCTAGCCATTTGGCGAGCACGACGCGCTGCTGGTTGCCGCCCGACAGCGTCTGACTTGCCGCCTCGACGCCTGCGGCGCGAATCTTCAATTGCTCGACCCATGATTTCGCCAAGGCTGCCCGGCGGCGGAATGGCACCATGCCGAACCGGTCGCTGAGCGATTTCAGCACGGTGATCGCGATGTTGTCTGCTATCGATTGGCGGAGGTTCACTCCTAGAGCCAGCCGGTCTTCCGAGGCATAGGCGATGCCGGCGGAAATGGCGGCCTTGTTGGAGCGGAGTCGCATGGGCTTGCCGTCGACGAGGATTTCCCCGCGATCGAGTTGGGTCATGCCGAAAAGCGAGAGCGCCAGTTCGGTCCGGCCGGCGCCAAGAAGGCCGATCAGGCCGAGGATCTCACCTTCGCGGATAGTGAAGGATACGTCCTCAAATTCGCCGACACGGGTCGCGCCCCTTACTTCGAGCACCGGCTTTCTTTCGTTGACGGGGCGCGCCGAAACCTTGTTCTCCAGGCTTTCGCCGGTCATCAGCTCGGCGATGCGGTTGTCGTCGATCTCGCGGGCGGGAAAGGTGCCGACCTTCTTCCCATCGCGCAGCACGGTGACACGCTCGGCGATTTCGGTGACCTCTTCCAGCCGGTGGCTGACGAAAACGATGCTGATGCCCTGCGCCTTCAGCCTGCGGACGGTGGCCAGCAGCAGGTCGACCTCGTGGCGCGTCAGCGAGGCGGTCGGCTCATCCATGAACAGGACGCGCGCGTTGGAAGCGATGCCCCGGCATATCGCCACGATCTGCCGCTGCGCGACGGACAGCCTGCCGACCGGCAGATCGAGGGGAAGTTGAGTATCCAGGCGCTCCAGCGCCGCCTTGGCGACCCTGCGCATTTCGGCTCGGGGCGGCAGCTTCAGCGGGGCTGACAATTCCAGCCCGATGCCGATGTTTTCTTCGACCGTGAGGTTCGGAAACAGAGACAGGTCCTGGAATATCACCTGGATGCCGAGCGCCCTCGCTTGCTGCGGCGTCAGCCGGGCATGGGCTGTCCCGTCGATGGTGATCGAGCCTCCGGCATCGGGCGCGTGGACGCCAGAGAGGATCTTGATCAAGGTGGTCTTGCCCGAGCCGTTCTCGCCGACCAGGCAATGCACCTCGCCGGCGGCGATCGACCAGTCAATCGCGTCGAGCGCCCGCGTTCCGCCGAACTGCTTGCTGATCTTGGACAAGGTGAGGAGGCTTGCATCCCCGGCGGCAGGGCTATTCATCAACTGACCTTGTTTCGTCCACTGCTGCATTCTCGAAAGCGAAGAACACAACGTCCCATGCCGCGCCGGAATGGGACGTTGCCGACTGCCCACCGGATGCTGTGGGTTCGCTCTGCCATCTGTCTCGTCAGATCACCTGGGCCCATTTGTCGATGGTCTTGGGATTGAGATCGATCTGCTTGTTGGCCCGGATGACATGGCTCTCGGGTTCGACCTCGCAGGGGCCCATGCCCGGGATGTCGATGCCGTTCTTGATCTCCGTGCCGGCCGCGACCGTCTTGCCGAGCGCGACCATCGCATAACCTGAATCGACCGGGTTCCAAAGGAAACCACGGGTGATGGCGCCCGACTTCATCAGCTTCTGACCCTGGCTCGGGATGAATGGCCCGACGACGATGACGTTGCCTATCTGGTCGCGGTCACTGACGGCATTGCCTGCACCGATCGGCCCGTTCGCGCCGAAGATAAGAAACCCCTTCAGGTCGGGATTTGCCTGCATCTGGTCCATGGCGGTCTTGTAGCTGTCGTCTACGCTGTTGGAGACGCCGAAGCGGTCGCCGACCTGCTGCATCTTGGGATATTTCTGCTTCTGAAGTTCAAGCGCAAAATCAGCCCACAGATTGTGCTGCACCACCGTCAGACCGCCGACGAAGACGACATACTTGCCCTCGCCGCCGATCGCCTCGGCGAAGGCTTCGAGATGCGCCTCGCCAAAGGCCTTGTCCTGGATAAGCTCGATGTCCCAATCGGCATTCTTCTGGCCGGGCGATTCATTCATGATGACCTTGATGCCGGCGCCCTGCGCCCGCTTCAGGACGGGCTCGAGCGCCTTGCCGTCATTCGGCACGACGCCGATCACGTCGACCTTCTTGGCGATCAGGTCCTCGATGGCCCGCACCTGCTCGGCGGGATCGTCAGTCGTCGGATTGATGATCGACGCGTCGACGCCAAGATCCTTGCCGGCCTTGAGAACGCCTTTCTCGACGTTGTCGAACCACGGGATTTTGACCTTGCCTACAATGCCTATCTTGGCTGGTTCGCTGGCTGCCCGGGCCGCGGCAGGCGCCAGAGCCGTTATCACGCCTAAAGCCGTCGCGCTCTTCATGAACGTGCGGCGGGAAATGTCGCGCATGGAAAGTTTCCTCCCATTCCAAAGTGGACAGACCACTTCTAACTTGGGCCTCTCGTAAACGCAAGCGCCCATCGCGTTCCGGTCAGCGTCGCAGCGCCGAAATCCTTGAAAGTGCGGCAACATCGGACTCGATCATCGCGCGGGTGCTCTCCTCGATATGGTCGAGATGCGCCGACATCGCCTCGGCCGCACCCGTGCTGTCGTGATCGGCGATGGCGCGGACTATCCTGGCATGTTCGCCAAGGCTGCGGCGGATGAGGGCAACGTCCTCGGTGGCGCGGCGGCGCACATCGAGCCCCATATTATAGAGCCCGTAGGCAACGCGATCGAGAACCGTGTTGCCGGACATTTGCCAAAGCCTGGCATGAAACTGCGCGTCGAGAATTCTGAAACCCACAGAGTCTGCCAACACGTTCTCATGCGCCACCAGCATGCCGTTGAGCGCCTCGACATCGGCATCGCTCGCATTGAAAGCCGCCTTGCGCGCGATCTCGATTTCGATGATGCGGCGGCTCTCGAATACATCCGCAAGGTTGGAGGGTGTGAGTGACAGGAAGAAGTCGAGCGGCGCAAGCAGGGTTCGCGCATCGAGGCTGGTGATGTAAGCGCCGCCGCCGTGGCGGCTGTCCACCACGCCTAGCGTCGACAGGGCTCGTATCGCCTCGCGCAGACTCGGCCGGCTGATATTGAGGATCTCGATCAGCTCGCGCTCGGAAGGCAGCCGGTCTCCGGAACGCAACATGCCAGTTCGCACTAGGTCGAGAATTCGGTTGACGACCGCCTGGGCAACGCCGGTGTTGGCGGCCTGCAGCGTCTCAGCTATTGGGTGCAGCTTCGTGCCTGCCCGCTTCGAAGGCCTGTCGGAACGTTGTGTCATGAGCTCTCCCATGCCTCAGCGGGCTTGAATTCGCCCCAGCTCGGTATGGGCAGTTGTAGCCCGTTTTTGATCCAGAGAAATCGCCCGTTTATGTGGGCGGCGTTTTCACCCACCAGTCTTTCGATGAGCTCGCTCGCCTTTTCGGGATTGTCGCCACCGGTCCGCTCAACCCACGCCGCCCATTCGTGATAGCGTTCGGCGACAGGTCCGAGATCCGATACGCCGTCGCGGATATCGGCCCACATCTCCGTCTTGACGTCGCCCGGATGGATCACATTCGCCGTTACCCCAGTGCCTTCGAGCTCGGCGGCGAGATGGCGGGTGAACTGATTGAGCGCGGCCTTGCTGGTGCCATAGGCGCTGTTGATCGGCCCCGGCTCATGCAGCGCTGCGGCGGAGGTGATATTGAGGATGCGCCCCCAGCGCTGGCGAACCATTGCTTCGACGAAGGCGCGGCTGGTCAGGTAAGGGCCGACCGTGTTGATCATCACCGTGTTGATCCAGGCCGCCGGATCGGTTTTCCAGATCAACTGGATAGGGCCAAAGATGCCGGCCGCGTTGATCAGGATCGATGGCGATCCGAGGCGGGCTTCGACCTCACTTTTGATCGAGGCGACGGATTCGGCGGATGCCACATCGCCAGGGATGACAATGCCGGATCCGCCCTTAGCTTCAATGTGCTCCAGTGTATCGTTGAGCTGGTCCATGCTTCGCGAAACCAACGCAACCCTTGCGCCGCCTCCGGCAAGCCGCATTGCAGCCAATCTGCCGATACCCCTCCCGGCGCCGGTGATCAACGCAACCTTACCTATCAAGCCTTCCATGCTGTCCTCCAGCGATTGCGCAGAAAGGGATAGCGAAATTGAAGTGGTCTGTCCACTTGGTCATTTCGCATCCCTTACTCGGATTTGGAACGCCGTCGCTTGGAAGAAAGTTGGGGCGGCCGCGGGCGTCCCGGGACCTGCCGACAATTATGGCCCGTTGAAAGCTGCGTCCACCGAAAGGCGAAATGAACCCATATGCTTCGCGCCCGGCAGAGCCGCTTCTGTGTCTGGCGGCGGTTCGATTCCGATTTCCGGATTCGAACCGGATGCTGCTAAGCTATTAAAAATAAAATTAATCCTGAAAGTTGGCTTTTTATCTTATGAGACGGCGGAAATACACCCGATAGGATCAGATACCAACATAAATACCAACATCGGCATAGCGTCTTAGTATCACATATACTTGGCTAAGAAATTACGTCTATCAACAAAACTTTACAACAAGAATAATACAACAATAATACAACAAAGGTTGTTGATGCGCAGAGGCGGCAGATTCGAACCAACTCAATCCGACAGCCTTGCCGGGCTTCCGCATTCTCGATGTCACAAGGGCTGGCAAACACGTCCGTAAAAGAGCGAAGTGAGTAACGGCTCATCTCACCACACGCCTCATAGAAAAATTTTTTCTCAAGCCTCCGTCGAACGCTTTATCTTCCATGGTCGGAGACCGCCCATGGCATTTCGATTCGTACACACCGCCGATATTCATCTCGATTCGCCGCTGCGTTCGCTCGCGTTGCGAAACTCCGAGCTTGCCGAACTCGTCGGCGACGCCAGCCGCCAGGCATTCGTCTCGATAGTGGATCTCTGTCTTGCCGAGCATGTCGATGCGCTGGTTATCGCCGGCGATCTCTATGATGGCGACCAGACGTCGATGAAAACGGCGCGCTTCCTGGCGTCGCAGATGGCGCGCCTGCATCAGGCCGGCATCACAGTTTACAAGATCCGCGGCAATCATGATGCGCTGTCGCGAATATCAAAACAGCTGGTGTTCCCCGACACCGTGACGATCTTCGGCGGTCGGCCCCAATCCGTGCTGCAGAAAGCCGGCGGGCTCGAGGTCATGTTCCATGGCTTGAGCTTTGCCAACGCCAAGGCGCCGGAAAGCCTGCTGCCCAGATATCCGGCCGCCCGCGAGGGGGCCGTCAATGTCGGCATCATGCACACCAGCCTGGCCGGGTCGCCGGGTCACGACGTCTACGCCCCATGCAGTGTCGCCGACCTGCACGGCCACGGTTTCGATTACTGGGCGCTCGGCCACATTCATCTGCGTCAGGTCCATCCCGGAACAAGCACTGTGGTGATGCCGGGAATACCGCAGGGCAGGGACATCAACGAAGCCGGCGCAAAATCCATTACCCTGGTGACCATACGAGACGACCGTTCGATCGAGATCGAGGAAAGGCTGACCAGTGTGGCGCAATTCGAGCGCGCGAGAGTCGACCTGACGGGTACGGTCGAATGGCCTGAGGCCGTCGGGCGTGTCCGTTCGGCGCTCGAAACCATTCGGGCTTCCGTCAGGTCGCCTCATGCCGTTATCCGCCTCAGCCTGACAGGCGCGTCGCCTGTGTCCTGGGCGCTGATCCGCGACCGGGACCTGCTGCTCGCCGAGGCCGAGCAGGCAGCCGAACAGGTGGGCGACACATGGGTTGAAAAGCTGGAGCTTGATGTTGCTCCGATCGGGGCCGGAACGGCCGAGGAGGGCGCGGACCCGATTTTGGAGCTCGCTCAGTCGATGCGTGCCGATGCCGGCTCGCAGGCTTTCCGGGCCGAGGCGAGGGCGTTCGTGCAGAAGATGATTGCAGACCTTCCTGCCGAAGGGCGCGACTTCGCCGGAAAGGACGAGGCCGGGCTGGACCTCTTCCTCGACAAGGCCCTGGCCGGCGGCGCCGACCTGGTCACGGCCCGTCTCAAGGCAGGTGGCGCGCAATGAGGCTTCTGCGCCTTGACCTCATCCGATACGGAAAGTTCACCGACAAGGTGATCGATTTCGGACCCAAGCCGGAATCGGGACCTGACCTCCATATCGTGTTCGGCCTCAACGAGGCCGGCAAGTCGACGGCGCTGTCGGGCTATCTGGATCTGCTGTTCGGCATCGAGGAGCGCAGCCGCTACAATTTCCTGCACGAGTACAGCGCCATGCGCATCGGGGGGTTGCTCGAGCTGGCTGGCACGGAGCATGCCTTCACACGCACCAAACAGCGCAGCAACTCGCTCTTGGACGCAATTGGCCAACCGGTGAGCGAAATGGCGATATCGGCTCACCTGGCCGGCCTGTCGCGCGATGCTTATCAGACCATGTTTTCCCTGGACGACGAAACCCTGGAAGCCGGCGGCAAGTCGATCCTGGAGTCGCGCGGCGATCTCGGCAAGCTGCTGTTTACCGCCAGTGCCGGCCTTGGACATGCCAGCGACACGTTGAGCGCACTCGAAGCCGAAGCCGATGGGCTATACCGGAAACAGGCGCATGGTACCGAGCTTGCGCTGCTCAAGAAGCGTCTTGCCGAGCTGAAATCAAGCAGGGATCAGATCGACACTTTGGCCTCGGCCTATGAGAGCCTGGAGGCCGAACGTCGTGAGGCGGCGCAACAATATGATCGAACCATCGCCGAGCGATCGCTGCTGTCGGCCAGGGTTGGCACCATTGCCAAGTACCTGCGCGTCGGTCCGATCCTAGCCGACGTCCGACGCAAGGCCGCCCGGCTGGCCGAGCTGCCCGACATGGCTTCACCGGCGCGGACCTGGACCGGCAGTGCTGCCGGACTGATCGATGACGATGCCAGCCTGAGAACGCGGCTGTCGGCAAATATCGATGAGGTCGAGCGACTGAAAACAAAGATTGCCGCGGTCGATGTCGACGAGGCGATCCTCGGCATCTCCGAGCGCATCCGCGGCCTGGCGGAAAGCAAGGTGCGCCACGTCTCGGCGGGCCTGGACCTTCCCAATCGCAGGATAGACCTGCAAATCCTCGACAATGCGGTTGCGGCCTCGCTTGCCGCGCTCGGACGGTCTTCAGAGACCGATCCCACCGCACTGCTGTTGCCGGCCGCTACTATAGGGGCTGTTCGCGCCATGGTCGAGCAACGGTCCGGGATCGCCACTGCTGCACGCGTTGCCCGTGATGAGGCCACAGCCGCCCTCGATGCGCTGCAGGCGGCGCAAGATCGCGTTGGCGAGGAGCGGGCAGTGCCCGAGCCGGCCAGGGCCAGGCTGAACGCGGCCCTGGCGAAGGCGAGGGCGAGCGGCCACCTCGGTGACATGAAGGCGGCACGCGAGGCGCAGGACGCTGGCGAGGTCAAATGGGAGAGCGCCCTCGGCGGTTTGCATGCGTGGTCTGGCGACGCGCAGGCGTTGGCCTGCATCGCCGTTCCGAGCGCCAGACAGGTTGGCGTCTGGAAAACGCTTGCCGCGCAGCTTGGTAAGAACAAAGCCGTCCTGTCCGAACGTCTCGCCGAACTCCAGGCCAACCACGAAACGCTAGCGGCGCGTCTAAGCGCGCTTCGCGCCTCGGTCGATGTCGCCGACGATGAGGTGGCCGCCGCCAGCCGGCGTAGCCGCAACGAAGCGTGGACAAGGCATCGTGCGGCGCTGAGCGGCGAAACAGCCGACGCCTTCGCCGCGGCGTTGGAACGCGACGACGACGTCAATGCAGGCAGGCTGGCTGGCGCGGGCGCGCTCGCCGATATTCGAGCCATAACGCACGGCCTTGCGGAAGCCGCGGCCGATATCGCGCGTATCGGCGACAAGCTTGCGCGAGTCGACATGGAGGTCAACGCCGCATCGTCGCAGATGCGCGCGGCAGCCAGCGGCCTGCTTGGAGAACGTGTGGAGGCATCGCTCGAGGACCTGATCGAACTGATCGAGCGTCGCACTTCGGCTCGCGCTGATGCGCTCGCCGCCTGGCAGGAGATCGAACTGGCCGCCAAGAAGGTCGGCCGGGCGAGCGAAGACGAGGCACGGCTGAGGCTGGACCTCGCCACGGCGCTGGAGAGCGTCGGCATTGGTTCGGATCCTGGCGACAGTCTTGAGACGATCATGGGCGTTGCTGAGTTGTTTCTGGACCGGCAACGCAAGGTGGACGCCAGACATGCCGAGGCGCTCAAGACAGTCGCCGCCAGACAGGAAGAGCTGGCCACCCGGCGCCGGGCAGTTGGCGTGGCCGAGCGCCGTGAAGAAGAATGGCTGGCCGGCATTGTCGAGGCACTGAGAGGCACCTGGCTTGAGAACGGGCTGTCCGCAACGGGCGTCGGCACCGTTCTCGACCAGCTGACTGAGCTGGCCAGGAACCTTCAGGAACGCGACGCGATGCAACTGCGCATCGACAAGATGCAGGCCGACCGGGATAATTTCGTGGTCGAGGGCGCCGCGGCAGCAACTGAAGCCGGCGAGCCGGCAAATGGCGAAGACGCCGAGCAGCTGGCGATCCGGCTGGGCGAGCGCTTGGCGGATGCCGATCGCGCGCGCGAGGCGAAAGCAAATCTCGCTGCGGATCTGCAGCGCCTCCTCGACGGCCGTGAGCTCCTTGACGCCGAGATCTCGGTACACGAGCGCCGCAAGAACGAGGTGCTGAGCGCCTTTGGCGTTACGACGCTTGCCGAAGTGGTGGAACGCGACGAGCAGTTGCGTGAGCGGGACCGTCTACACGCGACAGTCACCGAACTGGAGGACCAGCTGGCGGCCGAACTCGGCGTTCAGACATTCGAGCAGGCGCGCTCGATCCTCGATGCGCTCGATTTCGGAGGCATAGCGATTGAGAAAGCGGAAGGGGAGCAACGGATTCAGCTCCTTGACGAAGCAATCCAGCAGCAGCTGATCCGGCAGACGCGTGCCGCCGACAAGCTCGATGCCATTGGCGGCGACAGCGCCGTCGCCCGAATAGACGCCGAACGACGCACGATCCTGCTGGAAATAGAAGACAGGGCGGTCCGCTACATCGAATTGAAGCTGGGCGTGATGTCCGCCGGAAATGCCTTGCGCGCCTACCGCGAGCGCCATCGCTCCGGGATGATGGCGCGGGCTTCCGATGCATTCGCGCTGATGACGCGCGGGCGCTACTCGGGGCTGACGACCCAACCGGTGAAAGGTGGCGAAGTCCTAATCGCCTTGCAAAGCGACGGGCAGTCGAAAGTGACCGAGGCGCTTTCGAAGGGCGCCCGTTTTCAGCTCTACCTGGCGCTCAGGCTTGCCGGCTATTACGAATTCGCGCAGTTTCGCCCCTCGGTCCCCTTCATCGCCGACGACATCATGGAGACGTTCGACCACGTCCGCTCAGAGGAGGTTTTCAGGTTGTTTGGTCAAATGGCGGATGCCGGCCAGGTGATCTACCTCACACACCACCAGCATCTGTGCGAGATAGCCAAGACGGTGGTGCCGGGCGTGATGATCCACGAACTCGGATAGCATCGACCTGTGCCAAAGGCGGACTTGTGCCTGCGATGTTGTGGCTTGCACCACGGCTCGGCCGAGATCTGCTTAGCTAAGGGCAACACAGAGACCAATAAGCTCGGCGGTGTTGCATCGGTTCGGCATGAGTGAGACATGGAACTTCGGCCCATCGGCGAGCTTCCAGATAGTCTGCTATGGGCGATGGCTCTCATTGAGCTTGAGGTCAGGGCCGAGGCACGCAAGATTGGGTTGAAGCGGACAGGTGTTTCATTGCCCTCCTTCACCAGCAATACGGGGAGAACGAGATGCGGAATCTTATGCTGGTCTTCGCGGCACTTGCCTTGGCCGCATGCCAATCACCTCAAGAAGTTCGGCAATCCGTCGCTGTTGAACCAGCATCGAGTCCGGCTGTTCTGCCTGCGGCAACGATGGTTCAATCGCCGACAATCACTCCTCCTGGAAAGGACGTGCCGGCAAAGTATGCCGCCTTTTCGGGCAGTTGGGTTGGCATGTTGGAGAGCACATCTGAAGGAAGGCTCGATGTTCAGTCCGTTTCCTCAAACGGGAAGGTGACCGTCAACTACGCATGGGGCGTCCTGGACGATAACAATCCAGGTGAGGCTGCCGGCACAGGAAAGATCGTAGGGAATGCGTTGAGGCTTGGCCGTCTTCCGAATGGCGCGGACGTCAGTTTTCAGATGCTGCCCGATGGAACCCTGGCCGAAACATTCGCGCTTGCCGGTAAGACCTATACCGGCGTGTTGACCAAGCAATGATTAGTCATTCTCGTCGCTATCCGGCGTGAAGCGCACGGTGACGGCCGATGACGCTTGGTGGCGGCCACCCGGAGCCAGCAAGGCCCATAAGGCTTGCCTTCCGAGGGAGCCTTCACCGGACGGCCATTGGCGGCACACGAGACCCATGTGGGAGGTTGGGGCTGCTCTTCAGCTTCAACCTCTAGTCCAATCGCTTGGTTTGCCAAGCAGCATCGAATAGCGCGGCTCCATCCATTTCGATTCTATCGACAAGGACCCGCGCTTGCTCGGTGTCGATGCCGGTTTCCCGGGACAGGAGCATGACCCGAAAACGCTTTTCTTCGGATGGAATAGGAAGGCCGGGCCGACCGCCTTCGGAGGACTCGACAGCCCTCCGCCTCGCTGGCTGTCCAGCTTTGAGCTTCGGAATGTCGTTCTCTGCCGGGGAGGTGGCCTGCTGGACGATCATCGCGTTATCGCAGACCAAGAAAGCTCAGGATTGCGATGACCACGACTACCGCTCCGATGATCCAAATCAATCTGTTCATGTCGTTTCCTTGCGTAAATAATTAACTACATCCCCCTCGTTATCAACGAGATCGTGCCCACACTTGACGCTGAATGCGGTGATAGAGACGGGGGCGAGCAACCGCCGCCTCAGTCAATACTGCTGTTCAGTTGGAATCTCCCGCCTTCGTAGCGACAACATTCCCAAGCGAGGCTGGTTCCAGGCGCTTTCGAGAGTGGGACCTTTTCGTCTGTCGATTCAGACTTAAGTCCGATCACAAGGGACCTCAGCGGGAATGTGATGTCCTCAGGCCTGATCCTAAATCGCCTCAGCCGTGCTTGTCGGCCCTTTGCAGTTCTTTGCGGCGCCTTGTTGGCAACCCGGTTCAGCCCCTGGCCTTGCGGCCGTCGAGCATACGATGGCGCAGCGGGAGGGGCCTCCTGCACGACCAGGTTCAATAACTTGGCGTCGTTAAGAACCTGGCGCCTCATTATGCATCGGCGCGTCTTGTCGCCATGCCGATCATTGCCGGCGTGGGGATCGCAATCAAGGCGCTGGAAGCTCTCGCCGCCGGGCGTCCGATCGTCGCGTCGCCACTTGGCTTTCGTGGGCTTCCTCCGGATTTCCAGCCCCTGCGCCGAAGCCGACATCCGATGCTTTTGAATTCGCCGCGGCAATCGATCGGCTGCTCAGCGATGAGCAAGCGCGTGACGAGGCGCTTCAGTCCACGCGGAAAGCTAACCAGGCTCTTGGGATGAGAGAGCGCTTCGAATCTCAGATGGCGCAAGCTGTCGAGCGCCTCGCGAATTGTGCGATCGGCTAAGGCCTTTTCCACGCCTCGCAATCGCATCGCCAGGCAAAGCCCAGTCTTGTCGCTGGTCGCCAATAGGGCAGTCACAAGTCAGCGCGCGCAGACCGGTTGTCTTTATAGGAAGGCTCTGCAACAATTGCATCTGCGCCAGTTTCCGCGATCACCGTGTGAAGCTGTAGAAGGCCAGGGACGACACGGCGAGTGTCTGAGCGTAACCGCTCGGGATCGTGGCTCACTCCAGGTGGGTTCCCCAACGTCCGGCCCGCAGCGCACCGCTGCCCCTGCCGGACCGATCCGCGGGAGGCCTTTGGCATGCCAAAAATCCACTCTGATTTCGCCGCCAGCTACAGCGAATTGACGCTCTGGGAATTGGCGGATCCAGCAGCGACGGTAGAGGCTGCGGTCGAACTCTACGGCCCGGACGCGGCGACCGCCGCGGCATGGTGCGCGCTGACTGCGAACTTCGACGGGCGCGAGGAGGACTATCGCTTCTGGTGCACGGTCTTCTCAAAACTGGGCAACAGACTCCAGTCTTGAACTCTGTTTGAGAACGAATGTCCCCGTTCCGACACAGTCGATGTGCAACGTCCCCGAGCCGCCTCACTGGAGGCGAGACAGGTGGCGGACAGGCCTGAATACTTAATGCACGAACAACATGTTTCCGGCGCTTAACGCCATTTCATCTAACTTTAGTACAGCGCCGGGAGTGACTGCGCTATCCTTCACCGACGCCGAGCCCGGAGGAAGAATGTCTTTCATCCGATTTCGGCCGGAGCAGATCCAAAGCCGGCATGCGAGGAAATTCATTTCACAGGAATGTCGGCCACGATGATCGCTTCTGGTGCCAATCTGTTCAGGTCGACGGGAAGAATGACGGGACAAGAGCACAGTGGGAACACGGCCACCCAGCGCGACCCGTTCAGGGGCGTTGAGCGGGTTTCGCCAACCGCTTCGGACGTCGGCCGCGCCAAAATCGGGAATCCTGCCATCGGGATGGCACGTTGCATCGCACGCCACCGGCGCCTCGTGGCCGCCGTTGAGAGGTTCTCCCGGAAACGGTGCGCCAGCCGTTTCAGCCTGCTGTCGGCTGCCGCCTGGCTGGCTCTGGTCGTAAGCCGGCCTCTTGAACGATCTGCGTGGCGCCGACTGGTCCAGCGCAAGCCTGTTGAAAGCTGCGAGGCCGAGCAGAAAATTCTTTATCTGATTGCTGCAATCCTGGCGCGGAAGACGCATTTGCGACCTGCGGAGGTCGACGAAGTCAAAGCCAGTGTCATGGAATTCCAGTCGGGCATTGCTGATTTACTGCGGAGAAAAGACCCGTGACTCTCTGATGTGATCCAGAGGCCGTACTCATCGCGTCAGTGGCCGTTCGACTGTGCCCGGTGGGTGGGCGTCACATCTAGAGCGGCGACTTTGGCTGTTGCGAACTTGCGAGGGCTCGGCGCTACCGAACCGAGCTGGAAGCGCGCCTTCTGGCGTCCACAAAAGGCGGCGTGATCTCATATTTGCGCTCGGCGATTAGATTGGAATCTGCAACTGGCCTTCGCGCCAAACTACTGTCGATGGCCTTGGCGCGCCACTCGTCCATGTCGAGGACGTATGTAGACCACATTCCATAGCGCGCCGACATGGCGTAGCGTTGCCATTTCAAATAGTGCGAGTGGACCGGGGAGCCGGTCTCCACCCGCGCCCAGCCGACGCGCAGCATCTCCACGGCAAGGTCGTGCCCGTCGGCGACACACCTGCCTTTGAGGGCACCGTCGCGATCAGGGAACTCGCCTAGGAGACAGACAACTTGTCTGTCGCCGACCATCCGCTTCAGCCAGGCTTTTGCCAAGGCCCCGCACGGAACCGGCTTCAGAACAGCACTTTCGCCGCGCCGCTTGGCATCGAAGGCCCATTGCGGCAATTCGCAACTGTCGATGCCGGCAAGGCGAACTTTTTGAGCCGATCGAGGAAACCACAAGGTGCGGCCGTCGATCACGCTGGCCCGTCCCGCAATCGCCTTTGAAGATCGCCCAGCGGTCAGGGAAGCAGGCTCACCACTTTGCCCGCTCCCAGCCGCTCTGGCGATATCGGCGCCGGGCGAAGGAGAGGGGAGGCAAGAGCAAGCCAGCGCGGTCAGCGCCCAAAGCAAATGCCTCGCGGTCATGGCCGCGACGCTTTTGCGCCGGCAGCCTGACCAAGCAGGATCGCCGGATGCTGGACGTCCTTGAACTGCCACAGCCCGGCGTGTCTGGCGCGCGCCGCCTGCTCGGCGACGGCGTAGCCGGCGTGGTAGGGCAATCCGTCGGCACGCAGGGCCGCGAAGGCAAAGCCGCTTGTGATCATGAGATTGCCGAGATCAAGCCGATCGCCCTCGATCATGACGAAACAGGCAACATGCACGGTGTCGCCGACCCTCAGCACAGGGGCGCATTCAGGCCTGGTGTCGGCGATCAGGGCGCCGAACACCGCGAGCGAAGCCTCGCCACAATCGGCACGGCGGCCGGCGGCATCGGTGTAGAAAGTTCCGCGAAGGCACGCCTGGGTGCCGTATAGACGATACTTGGTGCCGGCTTCGACCCAACTATCGCCAGTCTCGAGCGTCACGCCCGGTCGCAGGTCGAAATATCCGGGCGGCGCGGCGCCTGCCGGGCCTGCGGCGAGCGCACCGGCCAGGAGAATACGAACGGTCCTCATTGCGCTTGCGCCTTCATCCTGGGATCGGCCCACATGCCATAACCGCCGCGACCGATCTTTTCTGCTTCTGCGAGATCCTTGCGCACCGCAGTGCCGTCAGGGTTCCTTGCCACCCGGTGGCTACCAACCGAAACCAGCTGCTCCTCGAACATGTCCACCGTGTCGAGGCTGCCGGGGTAATTGTAGTAGCCGTAGCAGGTCGCATCCTGAAGCGGCGCATTCGCCTCGCTGACGAAGGCCCGGCAGAAGATCACCTTTGGCGATTGCAACAGCGTCTCCAGTCCCTTCCTGGCATAGTCGGCGCAGGTGCCGGAGAAATCCTCGCGGCGGTTGACCAGATCGCCCTCGCAGGGCTCGATGCCATAGAGGCGGAGTACGGTTTTTGAATCGACGCGGAAGTCGATCGGCGAGACGGCCTTGAAGCCGCTCGTCGAAGCGAAGCCCTTGCGCTCGGCAATGCTTCCCTGGCCATCGTAGTATTCGACGACCAGGACCGTCTTTCCCGGCGCGGCGAGTGACCTGATGTAGGCCTGATCGACGGGTTCGGCCGCGATGGCCGGCACCAATGACGCCAGGCAAAGGACGAAGCTGCCGCCGACGCTGGCTCTCATATTTGACACTCCCAAATAGCATCTCGTTTCGATCCAGCTTGCCAATTACGGATCCTTTGCGCAACAAAAAACAATATCGATTTGACATTCTTTTTTCCGTCAGCTACCGATTTATCGAAACTTCGACCCACCGGCGTGGAAACTTGCGATGGTTTCTCCATTGTTCATATTGGCAAACCGGCGGCTGCTCCTGCTGCTGAGTTCGGCCCTCCTGAGTTGGCCGTCGGCATACTCCGCAAGCAGCGCGGCGGAAAACCGCGACCTGCGCCAGCCGCCGCGCAATTCAACGGTCTCGGCGGTCAGCGCGGGAGAGGCCGGCATAATCGACAGCGTTTTCCATAGCCGCTGGGCGGAGAGGGCAGGAGAGTATGTGCTCGATGGCCAAGGCAGACTTCGTCAAACCCAAGCCCCCACGCGCAATGACGTGGATGTGGCGCCGCCGGGGCAGACGGCGAGCGCATCGCGCTCCATCGATCATAGTCAATTTGACTTCGCGTCGGCTAACAACGGACTTCCCGGCGACGCTGAATGCGGGCCATCACCCCTCAATTCGGAAGAGATCGCACGGCTCGTGGCGCAGGCTGCATCCAGGTATGGCGTCGATCGCGATTTCGCACTTGCAGTCGCGATGTCTGAAAGCCGCCTCGACCACAGCCGGAACTCTCCAAAAGGGGCGCGTGGCCCGATGCAATTGATGCCGTCGACGGCAGCCCATTTCGGCGTCAGCGACATCTGTGATCCGGCCGAAAACATCGACGGCGGCGTGCGGCTGCTGCGGGATCTGTTTGCCACCTATCGCAACCCGCTGATCGTTGCCGCCGCCTACAACGCCGGCGAGGCGAGAATCCTTCAATATGACGGCGTGCCACCCTTCCCGGAGACGGTCCGGTTCGTCGCCGACGTCATCAATCGGCAGCTGAAGCTGCCGCCGCTCAGGCGGCAGGCCGGCAGCGGCATAGCAGCTGATCCTGCCGACACCGGCAAGGCGCCTCCTCTCATCGGAGCGAACTCTAAAGGCAAGCCGCGGCAGTGGGTCGGCGGCGTCCTGCAATTTTGACGGAGGAAGACATGAAGCGAGCCCTCTCGAACGCTCGACGGACACGGGCATTTCGAATTGCAGGCACCGCCCTGGTCCTTGGCGTATCGCTGTGCGCCATTGCCGAGCCGGCGTTGGCGCAGACCTCCGGCGCATTTGCACCGCTCGAAACCGCGGTGCAAATGATCGTCGATTTCATAACCGGCCCATTCGGACGGCTGCTCGCCATCATCGCCGTCATCGGGCTTGGCTTTCTGGCCTTCGCCGGACGCCTCTCCTGGTTCACCGCGGGCGCCGTGGTGATCGGCATCGGGCTGGTGTTCGGCGCGCCGGCGATCGTCGACCAGATGATATCGGCTGTCGGCAACTGAGCCATGAGCGATCATTCTGACGACAGGCCGCAACTGACACCGCTGGTCATCGGGCTCACCCGGCCGCCGATGATGTGGGGAGTCCCGCTCAGCGCCTTCTACCTCATCCTCGGCATCACGCTCATCGCGTTCCTGGTGACCAGCAGTTTCTGGGCAGCCGCAATCGCGCCTGTCACCTATCTCGCCCTGTTCGCGCTCTGCAGCCGTGACGTGCGCATCCTCGATCTGGTCCAGACCGCGGGGCGCCGCACACCGCGCACGCCAAACAGGACCTTTTGGCAAACCAATTCCTACGGGCCCTGATCATGCTCAACATTGTCGCCGAAGAACTGGGCTTCGGACGCCAACGGCGCCGCGACAGACCAATGGCCATGCACGTGCCCTACATGCGCCACCTCGCCAACACGGTGATCGGTCTAGAAAGCGGGGCGCTGCTCAGCGTCATCAAGCTCGATGGCTTGTTCTTCCAGACCGAGGACCAGGCCGAACTCAACATGCGGGCCAGCGTGCAGAACACCATGATCCGGGCCCTAGGCTCGAGCAGGTTTTCGCTGTGGTCGACCGTCATTCGCAGGCAAGTCATTCCAGAGATCGGCGGTTCTTTCTCGGATCCGTTCTGCGCTCTCCTCAACACACGCTACATGGCCGAGCTCAAGCAGCGCCGCATGTTCACAAACGAGCTGTACCTCACCATCGTTCGCTCCCGCATGCGTGGTGCGCTGGGCGTAGCCGATAGCCTTTCTGCCGTGTTCAGCCGGACGCGTGACAGGGACAGCCAGAAACAGCAGGTGCTCGAGCGCATCAACGAGTTGGAGGAAATTGTCTCCACTGTCGCACGCGACCTGCAGAAATATGGAGCCCGGCCGCTTGGCATCGTCTACCGCGACGGCCAGCCCTATTCGGAGCCGTGCGGGTTCTTCAACACGCTTCTGACCTGCGGGACGTCTGCCCCCATGCGGCTGCCGCGCATGGCGATCCGCAACTATATCGGCACCTCGCGGCTGCACTTTTCCAAAAGGACGCTACAGGCGCAGGGTCCGACGACGGCTGACCACCGCTTCGGCGCCATGCTCTCGATCAAGGAATACCCGCCTTTTTCAGGACCGGGCATGCTGGACGGGCTGCTGCAGCTCAATCACGAATTCATCCTGACGCAATCTTTCACCATCGCCGACAAGCCGATCGCGCAAGAACGGATCGCAAGATTGCAGCGGCAGATCCAGGCGTCCGACGAAGCCGGCAGCACGGTCGAGACCGACATCGATTCTGCCTTCAACAGCCTCGTCAACCAGGAGGCCGTGTTCGGCTATCATCATTTCAGCCTCCTGTGTCTGGCGCACGACCTTGCCGGCGTCGACAAATCCGTCTCGGAACTCGGCGCCTGCCTCACCGACATGAACATCAACTGGCTGCGCGAAGACCTCAATATGGAGGCCTCATTCTGGGCGCAGCTGCCAGGCAACCACAGCTACATCGCCCGTTCTTCCATGCTGTCGAGCGCGAATTTCGCCGGCTTTTCGTCGATGCACAATTTCGCCACCGGCACGGCCACGGGAAATCACTGGGGCTTGCCGGTCGCGCTGCTTGAGACAACCTCGCAGACACCCTACTGGTTCAACTTCCACCAGCGCGACATCGGCCACTTCCTGGTCACCGGGCCGACCGGATCCGGCAAGACCGTGGTGCTGAGCTTCCTGCTCGCGCAGGCGCTTCGCATCTCGCCAGAGCCGCGTGCGGTCTTCTTCGACAAGGATCGCGGCGCCGAGATCTTCATTCGCGCCGTCGGTGGAACCTATGAAGTGCTGGAGCCCGGCGTCGCCACCGGCTTCAATCCGCTGCAGATGGACAATACGCCGGCCAACCGCGAATTCCTGCTGCGGCTGGTCAAGGCGATGCTGCAACCCGCCGACGGCCGCGGCTTCTCGCAGGAGGAAGAGCATACGCTGGAAGGCGCGATCGCGCGCATTTGCCAGGTGCCGGCGCAGCAGCGCACCTTCGCCAACCTCTCGGCTCTGCTGATGGGGCGATCGCGCTCCGACGCCAACGACCTCCAATCACGCCTCAGGCCATGGTTCGAGGGGGAGAGGGCCTGGTTGTTCAATGCGCCGCGCGATGTCCTGTCCTTCTCCGGCAGCCGCATCTTCGGTTTCGATATGACGCATGTGTTGGACAATGCCGAGGTGCGCACGCCTGCACTGATGTACCTTTACCACCGCCTCGATGAGCTGCTCACCGGCAATCCGGTCCTGATCTTCATGGACGAGGGCTGGAAGCTTCTGCAGGACAAGACCTTCTCCGGCTATATCGTCGACAAGATGAAGACGATCCGCAAGCTGAACGGGATCGTCGGGTTCGGCACGCAGTCGGCGGCCGACATCGCCAAGGCACCACAATCGCACACCCTCATCGAGCAGTCCTCCACCAACCTGCACTTTCCAAATCCGCGCGCCGATGAGGAGAGCTATGTCGGCCGCTTCGGGCTGACGGCCAAGGAGTTCGCCTTTGTCAGGAACACGCCACCGGAGCGGCGGACGTTCCTGATCAAGCACGGCAACGATTCCGTCATTGCCCGACTTGATCTCTCGACCATGCCTGACATCCTCAAAGTGCTGTCGGGCCGCAAGGAAACGATCGAGGCATGCGCAGCCCTGCGGGCGCGACTGGGTGATGATCCGGCACTCTGGCTGGCGGAATTCTGCGGTTGGAGGCAATCGACATGATCCGGCGTCTCCCCCTGCTTTTGCTGCTTCTTGCCTCGCCCTCGGCAGCCGATGTGGTGACCATCGACGGCTCGGTGCTCGAAAGGCGAAAGGACCGCAACGGCAATGTCACGGCAATCGAGAAGGCCGATCGCGATCGCTACAGCGTCGATCAAAGCATCACATGCGCGATGTATCGGCCGGGCCGCAAGGACGATCCGGTTGCCGCCGCCAACGTCAACCCAACCATCGCCGGCCTCGTCCGGCGGGTGGCCCGCGAGGAGGGCGTCGACGAGAACCAGTTTCTGGCCCTGGTCTACCAGGAGAGCAGGTTTAACCCCTGTGCAAGATCGAGCGCTGGCGCCATCGGGCTGGCGCAGCTGATGCCGGGAACGGCGGCGGAGCTTGGCGTTGACGCAAACAGCGTCGAGCAGAATCTGCGTGGCGGCGCGCGTTACTTTAAGCAGCAGCTCGAACGCTTCAACGGAAACGCCTCGCTTGCACTGGCCGCATACAATGCAGGTGCCGGCAGCGTCGAAAAGTACGGCGGCATCCCGCCCTTCAGAGAAACGCAGGGCTATGTCGCGGCGATAACGCAAAAGTGGCTGCCGGCCTTTGGCGGCTCGGACAAGTCGGGCATTCCATTGAACTATGGCGGAACGGGTGCCGCCTTCCAGGGCATGCGTACCGCAACGGTGGACGCCATGGGACTGACCAGTGCGGTCGGCGACGGCTCAAACGATGTGGCGTCCTGGTTTGAGCAATTCGGCTCGGCTGCCACCGGCACGGTTCAAGACAGCTGGGACAAGAATTCAGGCGCCCGCAACGCCAATGTCGAAATGCTCAACCGGCTGATCCAACTGGGCGCCAGTTTCGCAGACCTGGTCAACTCGAGCAACGCGGTGACGCTGAGCGACCTTTCAGGCGCCAGCCGTTCGGGTGGCCGTCCGAAGCCCGACGACCAGCCGCCGACAGGCGGATTTTGCGATGCGCGCGTCGGTCTGGTCTGGAGCCGGCAAGCGCAAGCCTGCGTCCACGAGCTCGAGCAAGAGGTCGAGCTGTTCTTCAACCCGCAACAAGGAGGTCTCCAATGAAACGTGCTCTTGTGCTGGTCGCCGCGACCGTGATGGTCACCTCGGCCAAAGCCGACATTCCGGTGATCGACAGGACGAACTATGCCGTCGCCAAGGACACCGCCGACAAGGCCGCGAGAATCCTGGACACCAACAGGGATATTCTGACCACCGTCGAAAAGACCCTGCAGGCAGTTACCGGCAACCGCGGCAGCGACGTCGGCTCGCTCAAGGACTTGGCGATCGGCAATGGTTTCAGCGTCTCCTCGGTGCCTTCCTTCGACAGCGTGCTTCAAAATGGCGTTCCGGATTTTGGCTCCATGGGTCCGGAGATCGCCAAGGCCGCGACGACCTTCATCAACGGCATGCAACTGGTGAAATCGCTTTCTGGCAAACAGCAAAGTTCTCTGGCGAGCGACAAATCGTACGAGGAGATGGTCAAGACGGTGCTCGGCGTGTCGGCTCTGATCACTGGCTCGCGACAGGCTGTCGCAACGCGGCGTGCCGCGCTTGAGCGAGCCGGGCAGGGGATCGGCCAGGCTCAGGACATCAAAGGCTCGATTGACCAGAACACACAATTGCAGGTGCAGACCGGACTGACCCTGAACGAGATGATCGGCGTCATGAACGGTGCCGTCCAGGCGCTGCAGGCGGAGAACCAGCGCAGGTTGACTGATATTTCAAACACCAAGAAGGCGCTGACCTACGAATGACACGAGGCCGGCACGAACCGATCGCGCTTAGCGTCGTGGCGCTGCTGCTTGCCGGGTGCGCCACGCCCAAGGAAAAATCCGCGCCCTGCAAACGGCCGGCCGCCGTGATGAGCTACGCGGCACAAGCCACCCACCTTGAGTGCGGGCCGATGCGGCCGGTCAACCCCGACAGAGCGGCGGCATGGGCAATGATCGGCGGCGATTTTCCCTCTCGAACGGAATAGGGCTGACGTGGATAATTTCATCGGCGAACTGCTGCAGCGCATCGATGCTTCGGGCGAGAATTTCTCCGAGCGTGCGTTCGAGGTTCTGAGCAGGGACATCGAGCCACTGCTTCGGCTGCTGTTCATGCTGGTCGTGCTCTTCTACGGAGTGCAATTGGTGCTGGGAACGTCGAGGCTCAGCGCTGCCGAGATCGTGGGCCGCGTCGCCCGCGTCATGGTGATCCTCGTTCTGGTCAGCACCTGGTCGCACTTCCAGGCTCTCGTCTATGCCTGGATCACAAAAGTCCCGGAGGCGGCGGGGCGGGCAATACTGGCCGCATCGGGCACAGGGGTGACGGAACCCAGCAACGGCCTCTCGGAGATCTGGCAGACCGCCAATCTGGCAGCGTCCACATTTGCCGAGCAGGCCGGCTATTTCTCCGTGCTGCCGGCCTTGATCGGCATGATCATCATGGCCTTTGCCGGGCTGTTCGTCTCCGTGGCGCTGGGCATCCTGGTCCTGGCCAAGGTGATCCTGTGGGTTCTGCTTGGCACCGCGCCGATCTTCATCGCCTGCATGTTCTTTGATGTGACGCGCAACTACGCGATGGGATGGTTGAACCAGTCGCTGCTCTACGCACTGATCCCGTTGTTCGTCTACGTGATCGCCGCCTTCCTGATCGCGGCGATGGCGCCGGAACTGACCAAGATCAACCAGATCTCGGGCAATCGCGAGCTGAAGCTCAGCGACCTTGCAGCCTTCGTGATGTTGTGCCTGGCCGGCAGTTTCGTTCTCTTGCAGATCCAGTCGCTGGCGCAAGGCATTGTCGGCGGGCTCGCGATGCCGGTTGGTCAGCGTTCGCGAGCCCTTACCGGCCGCGGCGTCCTTTCGGGGCGCGCCGCTGTTGCCGGCTCGGCCACACAGATGCAGGCCGCTATCAATCGTGTGCAGGCCCGATTGCGCAGCCCTCAAACGCCGTCGCGCGAGGCCATGCAGCGCGCCATCACCGCCAATGCACAGACGCGGTAACACCAAAACGCAACAGAATTGTCCTCCAACGCTCCGCAACGTCCAATGGCAGAACCCCTCGACGAAAAGCTGAGATCCTACTTCCAGGACGGTGACGTCTGGGAGCACGAGATCTTCAAGCGCGCCATGCGCTCCAGCCGCATCGCCTGGTTTTTCACGCTGCTATTTGCCTCGATCGCGGCCCTTGCCCTGTTGGCGCTGGTGCTGATGGTGCCGCTGAAGAGCTTCGAGCCCTATGTGGTCGAGGTCGACAGGAACACCGGCTATATCGAGGTCAAGTCGGGATTGACGAGGACCTCTGATCTCACCGGTCAGGAGGCTGTCACCCAGGCCAATGTCGTTCGCTACATCCGCAACCGCGAGGGATATGATCCTTTTGCCATCGACGAATATTTCGGGATCGCGGCGCTTTTGTCGACCGACGAGGCGGCCCGCGACCTGCAGATGCAGTTCAGCGCCGCCAACGCGCAAAATCCGGCGAAGATCTATGGCCGGCTGAAGCGGGTGCTTGTCGATATCAAGTCCGTCACCTTCCCAAACGCCAGTACGGCGATCGTGCGCTTCTCGACCACAGAAAAGAGCGAGACGGAAGCCATTCACAGGCATTGGATCTCGGTGGTGAGATTCCGCTACACCGAGAGCCCGCTCAAGAACGAATGGCGCTTCGAAAATCCGCTCGGCTTCCAGGTCTACAGCTACCGCCGCGACCAGGAAACGGTGACACCGGGCGGTTCCGAATGATGGCACGCGGTCTGGTCGTGGTCGCTTATCTGATCCTCTTCGAGTTCACCGCTGTGGCCTTCGGCGCGCAGACGCCGAAGGCCGGTCGCCTGGACGCGCGCATCACCAGCGTCACCTATCAGGAGAACAACGTCGTCCAAGTGCATGCAAGCTATGGCGTATCGACGATGATCGTCTTCGACGAGGAGGAGAAATTTCAGACCATATCGCTCGGCGACAGCGAAAGTTGGCAGGTCGTTCCTGCTGAGCAGGGCAACATCCTTTTCGTCAAGCCGATCGCCAGGAACGTGACGACGAACATGAACGTCGTGACCAGCAGGCGCATTTACTTTCTGGAGCTGAAGGATAGTGCTCCCGCAGGAGGCCGACAGGTGTTCGGCATTCGTTTCGCTTATCCGGAGAAGGACCGCGACGCGGCGCTGAGGAGCGAAGCTGAGCAGCGCGCGGCCTGGCCCAACATCGCCGCGATCGACAAGGCCAATGTCAACATCGACTATTCATTTTCCGGCGATGCGGGTCTGAAGCCGGCGTTAGTGTTCGATGACGGCACAAAGACTTTCTTCCGTTTCGGCCGGCGTGCCGCGGCGATCTTCGCCGTCAATTCCGATTTCTCGGAGATGCTGAGGAACTTCCGCAAGGAAGGCGAGTACATCGTCGTCGACGGTGTCGCCGCCCAATACACGTTGCGCGACGGCAATCAGTGGCTGTGCATCTTCAATCTTCGAAAGCCCGATTTCGGCGCGCCCGATGCCGACGCGCTGGCGCCAGTGCGAGACGACATGGCAACGGTCCGCAGGAGGAGCGGAAATTGATCCAGCGAAGTCCCGAACTGGAGGCTTTGGCCGGCAATGACGACCCCGCTGTTGCGGACGGGTCCGTACGTCGCAAGCAGCTTGCCGGTGGTGCCGTCCTGATCCTGTTGGGGCTTGTGGCGGGCTATTTTACCTTGGCTGGGCGTCAACCGTTGCAAGGCCACGTGCCAGCCGGTGACGAGGAGTTCTCGACCACCAGTTTTCGGCCGCCTTCGTTCATGCGTGAGCGAGAACAGCCGGCGAAGCCCACCGCGCCCGAAGTGATCGAATTGCCGCCACCGCCACCACCGCCGCCAGTGCCGAGTCCCAATGTCACGCCTTTCGATGTGCCACCGCCCGCAGCGCCTCTATCCGCTCCCGACGCCCCGGCAGCCCCAGGCGATGAGTTTCCCAAACGCTTTCGTTCCAAGATGATCGTCTTCGACGAAAAGGGGGCGACCAGCGACGAGCAAGGCGCCTCGGCCGGCGATGCGCAACCGCGCGCCGTTGCCGGCGAAGACCGTAACAGCAAGTTTCTCGCTGCAGCGGCCAACATCGGCGATCGCTCGGCACGGGCCAGGAAGATCGCCCGGGTCGATGCACTGATTGCGGAAGGCACGCTCCTTCCCGGCATTCTCGAGACCGCGGTTGTCAGCGACCTTCCCGGTCAGATCCGCGCCATCGTCGCCGAGGACGTCTATTCATTCGACGGCCGTCGTGTACTGATCCCGACAGGCACGCGGCTGATAGGTGAATACCAGTCCGAAATCACCCGCGGCCAGAAGCGCATCTTCGTGATCTGGACACGATTGCTTCGCGATGACGGTGTCAGCGTCCGCTTGAACTCGATCGGCGCCGACAGTCTTGGCCGCTCCGGGCTTACCGGCCGGGTCGACACCAAGTTTCGGGAGCGCTTCGGCGCGGCCATCCTGCTTTCGATCGTCGGCGGCGGCGCCAGTTACCTGACCGGCTACGGCAGCCAGACCGCGACAGGCAGCGACGAGGCAAGGCGCGCTGAGGATAACGCACGCTCGACGATTGCTCAGACGTTCTCGGACATGGCCAACCAGGCGCTTGGCGAGAGCCTGAAAATCCCGCCGACGATCAGCGTGCCGCAAGGCGAGCGGATCTTCGTCTTCGTGCGCCAGGACCTCGACTTTTCCGCTGTCTACGACGATCCGGTTTCAGAGGCATTGGAGGAAATTCGTCATGAGCGCGGTTTCGATCGAGCCTGGCAACAATGACCGGCACTATTTCCTTCACCGGTCTCTCGAACCGCTCAGGCCGCTGCTGACAGATCCACAGATTGTCGAGATCTCGATCAACAAACCTGGCCATGTCTATGTCGAGCGCCTTGGTGCCGGTCACATGGAATACCATCACATTCCAAAGCTGACAGCCTCCGAAATCGTCCATATGGGCGAACGGGTCGCGGCCGCCACCAATCAGTTCATTGGTCCCGCAAACCCGATCCTCAGCGCAGCCCTTCCAACTGGGGAGCGCATACAATTCGTGCTGCCGCCGGCAGCGCCCGAGGGGGGCGCGGTTTCGATCCGAAAGCAAGTCGTTGGCGAGTTCACGCTTGAGGATTATCGCGACGCTGGCGCCTTCAATAAGGTATCCGTTGGCATCAGCGGCATGAACGATGCCGATCGCGGCTTGACGGAGCTTTTGCGGAGGGACGACGCCTATGGCTTTGTCCGTAGCGCCATTTTCAGCCGCGTCTCCATGCTAATCAGTGGTGGCACCTCAAGCGGCAAGACCACATTCATGAACGCCTGCCTCAAGGCCGTCCACGAGGGCGAACGCCTGATCACGCTGGAAGATACTCGCGAGCTGTTTCCTCCCCAGCGCAACACCGTGCACCTGCTTTCATCCAAAGGCGACCAAGGCACGGCGAGTGTGACGATCCAGAACCTGCTCGAGGCCTCGTTGCGCATGCGCCCGGACCGGCTGTTCGTGGGCGAAGTGAGAGGAGGTGAGGCGTTCTCGTTCCTGCGTGCGGTCAACACGGGCCATCCAGGCTCGATGTCGACAGTCCACGCCGACACGCCTCGCGGCGCCTATGAGCAGCTCGCCATGATGGTGATGCAATCGGGTCTGTCGGCAGCTTACTCGAAAGCCGACCTTATTTCCTACATTCGCAGCGTCATTCCGATCGTTGTCCAGCTGAGGCGCGAGGGCGGACGTCGTGGCGTGTCGGAGATCTATTTCTCAAGAATGGATCGATCATGACCGGCACGTTCCGCATCGCCTATCTCGTTTTCTGCCTCGCGATTGGTTTTGTCGTCTGGCTGCTCGCCTACGGGGTGGTGCTACAGTTGTTGTATGGCGACGGCCGCATCTTGCAGGTCACCGCGACAACCAATCCGTTCGCAGCGCTCCAGCAGCTTGCCCGTTACCCTCACAACGCCGTGTTGCAGCGGACCAGTCTGGGGGCAGCCGCCGTGTCGGTCCTCATCGCCGGTGCGATCGCCTCTCTCGGTTTGAAGCGTGCTTCCGAACCGCTTGGCAATGCTCGTTTCCAAAATACGACCTCGCTGCGGCATGGCAGATGGTTCCGGCGCCACGGACACATTCTGGGGCGTTACGGGCGCCATGTCCTTCGCGTCCAAGACGAGCGCCATCACCTGGTCATCGGTCCGACGCGCTCGGGCAAGGGGACCTCCTACGTCATCCCGAACGCACTCACTCATCAAGGGTCGATGATCGTTACCGACCTGAAAGGCGAAATCTTCCGCTCAACGGCCGGGTATCGCAAGGCAACCGGAAACCAGGTCTTCCTGTTCGCGCCGGGCAGCGAAAGAACACATCGTTACAATCCGCTCGACTTCATCAGGCCCGACCGGGGCGATCGCACAACGGACATTCTGAACATAGCAAGCATTCTCGTCCCCGAGAGTGCCGATTCCGAGAACGCGATCTGGCAGGCCACCGCGCAGCTGGTGCTGGCTGGGGCTATCAGCTACGTGAACGAGAGCGACTCCTATCGCGGCCGCCGCAATCTTGGCGAGGTGATTTCATTCTTCAACAGCGGCGTCGATCTGCAGGCCCTGATGAGCCTCATCAAAGAAAAGGAGCCGAACCTGTCGCGCTTTACGCTCGAAAGCTTCAACGCCTATATCGCGCTGTCGGAGCGCGCCGCTGCGTCCGCGCTGCTCGACGTGCAGAAGGCCCTGCGTCCCTTTCGCAACGAGCGCGTGGTCGCAGCCACCGAAGTCACCGACATGGATCTTCGTGCGCTGAAGCATCGACCGATCTCGATATACCTGGCGCCCAACATCACCGACGTGGCGATGCTGAAACCGCTGCTATCGCTTTTTGTCCAACAGTCGCTGGACACGCTGCTGCTCACCCAGGACCAGAATTCGCTGCCCATCTACTTCCTGCTGGACGAGTTTCGGCAGCTGAGAAAAGTCTCCGAGATCACCAGCAAACTGCCCTATGTGGCCGGCTACAACATAAAAATGGCCTTCATCATCCAAGACCTCAAAAACTTGGATGAGATCTACGGCGAAACCGCCCGCCATTCGCTTATGGGCAATTGCGGATATCAGCTAGTGCTTGGCGCAAACGACCAGGTCACGGCCGAGAGCGTTTCAAGGGGACTGGGCAAGAAGACAGTGCGTTACAGGACGGAGTCGAGAACGATCGAACTGATGGGGCTGCATCGCCGCACCAAAGTCGAACAGGTGCGCGAACGCGATCTGATGATGCCTCAGGAGGTCAGGCAAATGCCCGCCGACAAGATGGTCATCCTCGTAGAAGGGCAGGCGCCTGTTTTGGCAGACAAGTTGCGCTTTTTTGCGACTTCTCCATTCAAGGCAATGGAGCGGTTCTCGCGATCCAATACCCCCGATGTACCAGCGACGGAGCTGCTGCCGCGGGCTGCGATACCCGCGCTCACAGACGCCTATTCCCAGTCGGGCGCGTCCGAAGATCGCCGCATTGCAGCATTCGGCACAGCTCATCCGCCTACGCCTCCCTCCGGAGCTGCGATAGAGGCGCGCTTTGTTGCTGCAGCTCGAAAACTGAAACAACTGACCACCACGGTATCCGAGAGATCCAGCGGCAAGGCAAAGCGGAATTGGTCCGCGATTTTTGATGAGATCGTGCCTGACGATCCGACCGGGCAGGAAGACGATGCATGCAGTCAGGGCCCGTCAACTTTCGGCACGAGCTAACTTGTTATCCATCCGGGGTGGTTCTTGTCCTACTCAGGACACCGCCTCTTCAAACGCCCTCAGCCGCGGTAGGGCGGCGGCACTGACGCTGGCGTGGATCGCTTCGGGAAAGTCACGAGGAAGGAGTTCAGTTACCCGGGTGAAGGCGCGTTCGCCACGTTCTGCGATATGCGCCATGGCCCCATTCACCACGCTGTCCGGCAGTTTGACCGCGGCGGCGGTCTGAAGGAAATGCCGCGGGTGAATTTGGTCTATCCGGTAGTTACGGTTCGTTCCCACTGCCATTGCCAGCTTCATCTGCTTGCGCGTGATCTGGTTCAAGTCGAGGCTCGGCTGAGCGGTTAGGATGTCGTAGAGCGGGGTCAGTTGGTAGCCGCCACCGGGCGCCAGAAACACGCTGAAATTCTTTGCGTGGCCGTCAGTCGCGCCTAGGATCCAGAACAACATCTGGGCGGCGAGGAAGGTCTTCTGGTCTTCTGCCGGCGTATCACTGCCTTTGAGGAGATTGAGGATTGCCGCCATGCCTGGCCCGCCCTCGTGTTGGTACTTGAGGGTCGGCGGCACAGAGAGGGCTTGGCAGCAGTCTTCCTGTGGAAGGCGGATGAGGCGTCCGCTCTCGGTCCAGCGTCGATCGAAGCGTTCGATGGCCAGCGCCTTGGTCTTGCCGAAGGTGGCAATGCGCGCCGTGTTGACGGGCAGGCCAAACGCTTCGGCCAGCGCCAGGCAGTAAAACTCGTTCTCGACGCTGTTGGTGAGGTCGATGCCGTTAGGCAGCGTGCCGATCTGCGTCTTGAAGATGTGTGTGGTGGGGGTGGTGCCGTGCGGTTTGAGCCACCGTCCGTCATGCCGGAGCAGGGCCGTCTTCTCCTGAGCGCCGGCGACAGAGATGCGGAAGTCATCATCGCGGCTCAAGCCGAGCGGAGCCTGTGCCAGGTTCTTGAGGAGTTTCTCAATCTCACCGTCATCGACGGCTTCGCCGCTGATAGCTTCGATATCTGGTAAGTCATCGTCTCCGGCAATGAATTGCAGTGCGCCCACGCAGTCGCGGCCAATCCGCGCCAGCAGGCTGTAGGCGTCTATACCCCGCGCGCCGACTTTCTCGGCCACACGGCGGCGCAGCGCGTCCGAGTCAGGCAGCAGATTCTCGAAAACGGCGTTGACGGGTTCACCCCGGTAGGCATCTTCGCGCAAAGGCAGGGAGAGGGAGACCGGAAACGCGCCCCGCCGCGCAAGCCAGTGATCCTCGTAGCGGAAGCGAACGGCGCCGCTGGACTCTTTGCTGAGCTGGCCGACAAGGCGGTTGTTCAGATAGACCCGCAACGGCACGTGAAGGGGCCGCCGACCCATCAGCTGAGCAGGTCTTCTATTTCAGAGGAGGACCGCTTGGAGCGCGGCGCGACTTGGAACTCCAGGTCGAGGGCTGCCAGCAAAGCCAGCACGCTGTCAAGTCGGGCGGCTGGGTTCCCGCTCTCAATAATGGAAACGGAGGGCTGCCGCATACCGGCACGATCGCCAAGCGCGGCTTGGCTGAGGCCTTTCTGCTTGCGAGCGCGGCGGATAGCATTTCCGATTTGCTCAGGGGTACGGGCGAGGACCATGCTCGAATTATGCGTCAGCTTCTATATTTTGTAAATATGTGTTAGATCGAATATCCTGAACTTATCTGCTAAGTCGGATATACGCAATTATCCAAGGAAGCGCATAACAGATGCTCCCACGGGAACCCCCTTAATGCCTCGGCTGATCGCGTCGCGATATAGACGAGCAAGGCGCATTTGGGGCCGCGGCTCTCGAACCACCAATGGTGAGAGCCATCGATCTGCACGAGCTCGCCCAGACAGTCACGCCGACCGCGCGGCTGATGCAGTTGGCGCTTCCGCTCACGGCGTGAAGTCCAGATTCCGGCTCCGTCATCCATTTGCGTAGTGTCTCGGTGCTGACGGCAATCTGGTGCCATTCAAGCAGCTTCTCTCGGGCGAGCGTCGGGCCGAAGTCCCGGTAGCGATCGCTTACCAGATCCAATGTGGTGTTGCGGAAATCCTCATCATGGCGTCGATTGCTCGGCCGACCGCGCTTCTTGGACGCCAGCCCGCCGGCGCCGTCCTGGTCATAGGCCTGCAACAGCCGGTGAACCTGACTGCGGCTGAGGTGAAGGAGCTCCGCTGCATGTACGACGCTCAGCCGTCGGTCGCGGATCTTCTGGATGGCTTCGGGACGATGCAGCTCTTTTTGCGACAAGGTGACCAAAGCATGACGGCTCCCGCAATAAGCCCGCCCTCACGCCAGACTCTGTGAAGTCGCTAGCCTTCCTTTCCAGCTTCATGTTGACCAGCCTCGGACGCGGGAAGTGTCGCATCTCTAACTGGGGCAACTGTCGCATTACTAAATAGCTGCTAGAACCATTTTGCGGCATAACATACATTATGGAACGGAATATTGTCGTTTAGATTCAACCATATAGAGAGTTGAGCTGGCCGCCGCCTGTAAGTCGTGCCCGACTGCCAAGTGAGGGCTGCCAGTATCTTCCTCGATCTCAGTGCTGCTGATGCCGACCTTTTTGGCGTCAGTGAAAAGCTTTTGTGTCAGCTCGGCGACTGAGATGACGCTCCTGCGGCCTTCCAGCTTGCTTTAATCATTGCTAATGCAGCCCCTTGCTGCATTAATCCTCGATCATGCTAATTGGACAGGGAGTAACGATGGCCCAGATGATCCGGTTCGCGATCTTTGCGGTTTCGGCCGCTGTCGCCGGCTTGGCGTGTTTCGCCTTGCATTCCTGCTGGACGTGGACCGCGCCGCTCCTGATCATATCCGTCGGGTCCATGCTTGCCGAACATGCCTTCAACCGGCTGGCCTCGAACGAAGAAAAGCAGCGCGATCTGGAAGATCGCGTGCGCAATCTGCCAATGCAAGCCAATGTAGAACGATCGTGAACCTAGACTTCCTTGTCCCCTTCGCCCCAATGGCACGCCAGTGGGTAGGGGAACATCGACCAGCATTTCATGGGCAAGGCGTCCAGCCCTTACGCGTACCGCGATGAAACAGCGTTCAGGAAGGCCGCCGCGCGCTCCCCGACGGACCCCTATGGCGTGGCTACAGGGCTCAAAGACGGGCGCCCGCCGACGTGACGATGGGCATATCGGTCGCCGAACTTCGCTCGGCAGGGGGGCGCGTGAAACAAATTGGGACTAAAGCTAAAGAGGCTGCAAGATTTGTGACGGCGATGGCCAATGCTCGACGCCTGTTGATCATGCACCTCGTGCTCGACCGCGAATTGCCGGCTGAGGCGCTTCGAGAGCAACTGGGGCTTAGCTCGTCGGCACTGTCACAGCACATGGCCAAGTTACGCGCACTCGGCCTGGTCCGCGTCCGCCGCGACCGTGACAACATAGTTCACTATTCCTGTTGCAATGACTCGGCCCGCAAACTGCTTGCCCTGCTGGACCACGCTTATGGAAGTGGCCCTTCGAAGCAAAACGCAGACTTGGGAATTCCAGATTGAGCCCTTGCGGACCCCCCATGAGGGACTGTTAAGTCTATGCGGGAATCGACAGGGAAGGAACCGAGTTCATCCGTTGGAATACCACCGGGCCTGTGCGGCGGCCTTCGTCAACCAATTGATGATGAGCGGCCCGGCTACCGAGGGGTTGATTTGGGCTTGAAGGTCCCCAACCGGGCCATGCCGGCGATCCCCCCCGGCAGAAGGATCATGAACTAATATTAGCAATAGCGCAAATACGAAACGGCGCCGGCATCAACGTCGTCAATATCGTAGCCCGATAGGATTCGTTCGCTATCTGGCACCATAGGCTTACCGTGCCCTGGTCGCCCGCGAGATTTACAGGCCGGCTGTCAGACGCCGATCGGCAACCCGTGAGCATGCTTCACCTGGCCCAACGCAAAGCTGGATTCGATCGAGGCCACGCCGTCGAGCCTGGTGAGTTTCTGCTTCAGGAAGGTTTCATATGCCTCTAGATCCTTGACGACGACACGCAGCAAGAAATCCATTTTTCCGGTCATCAAATAACATTCGACGACTTCCGGCCAACGACGGACCGCGCTCGAAAAACCATCGAGCTCTTCCTCCCGTTGTCGCTCAAGCTTGACGGAAGCAAAGGCGCTAACGGGCAATCCAACCTTCACCTGATCAACGATTGCCACGTAGGCTCTGATCACGCCTGATTTTTCGAGCATCCGCACTCGGCGCGCGCAAGGCGATGGAGAGAGCCCGGCGATCTCGCTGAGATCTTCCGTTGTCGCGTGAGCATCCGACTGAAGTGCAGCCAGCAACCTGCGATCGATATCGTCAATCACATCTTTTGGCATAGGTTTTTGTTTCCTGCATAAAAATTAGCTGAGTCCGGCCGAAGCGGCTCTAGCTTATCGCGCTTTTAGCCGCAATCGCCCGCTGGATTTTCCTATCCTCCCTCCTCTCGGTGGAGTTATAAAATGAACGATCCTCAACTCGCGTGCCTCAAGGAACTCGAAAGCAAGGTACTGTGGCTTTCCACATGGATGGTCCACAACGCCAACAACCTTCGGCCGAATGACGACGGGCTCAAAGTTGGAGGGCATCAGGCCTCGTCAGCATCGCTCACCACGCTCATGACTGCGCTATACTTCGCGGTCTTGCATCCAGAAGACAGGGTCGCGGTGAAACCGCATGCAAGTCCGGTCTTTCACGCCATCCAGTATCTCTTCGGCAACCAGACACGGTCGAAACTGGAATCCTTCCGCGCTTATGGAGGTGCGCAGTCCTATCCATCACGGACGAAGGATACGGACGATGTCGACTTCTCGACCGGGTCTGTCGGACTGGGCGTCGCGCAAACCCTGTTTTCCTCATTGGTGCAGGATTACCTTCGAGCAAAAGGCATGGCCAAGGACCGTCCGGAAGGCCGCATGGTCGCGCTTATTGGCGACGCCGAGATGGATGAGGGTAACATTTTTGAGGCTCTTCTCGAGGGTTGGAAACACGGTCTGCGCAACACGTGGTGGATCGTTGATTATAATCGCCAAAGCTTGGACGCGGTCGTAAGGGAGGGCTTGTGGGAGCGCTTCGTCTCTCTGTTTCGCGATTTCGGCTGGGAGGTGGTAATCCTCAAATACGGCTCCCTGCTCGAGCAAGCCTTCGAGGAGCCTGGGGGCGAGGCTTTACGCGCCTGGATCGACAATTGTCCCAACCAGCTCTATTCGGCTCTGGCTTATCAAGGTGGGGCAGCGTGGCGCAGACGCCTGCTCGATGAGATCGGTGACCAGGGTCAAATCTCCCGGTTGATTGAAAAGCGTTCGGACGAAGACCTTGCGTGCTTAATGACAAACCTTGGCGGTCATGATCTGCCCCTGTTGTTGAGGACCTTCGAAGAGGCCCGCAAGCATGACCGGCCGATCTGCTTTCTCGCCTACACGATCAAGGGATTCGGCCTGCCGCTGGCGGGCCACAAGGACAATCATGCAGGTTTGATGACCACCGCGCAGACCGAAGACCTGCGCGCTCGTCTTCGGATTCGGCCGGGCTGCGAATGGGAATTGTTTGAAGGTCTTCAGCTGCCTGCCGCTGAGCTGGCTGCTTTCCTCAAGGAAGCTCCATTCAATGCCCGGCGCCGTGGCCGCCACCGGGCACCGAAAATCGCTGTCCCTGAGGCGTTTGCCATAGAGGTGCAATCTCCTGTCTCCACACAGCACGGCTTCGGAATTCTCATCCACGAGGTCGCCAAGACGGAGACTGATCTGGCGAGACGGATCGTCACGACGTCGCCGGACGTCACCGTCTCAACCAATCTCGGCGCATGGGTCAATCGTCGGGGGCTCTTTGCCCGGGAAGAGAAGGCGGATCTATTCAAGAAGGAGCGGATCCCGTCGACCTTCAACTGGCAATTCTCGCCCAAAGGCCAGCATATCGAACTCGGCATCGCCGAGATGAACTTGTTTATAAACCTCTCGGCTCTGGGGCTTTCCCATTCGACATTTGGCGAGCGGCTTTTGCCGATAGGGACCCTTTATGACCCGTTCATCGAACGTGGGCTCGATGCGCTGAACTACGCCTGCTACCAAGATGCGCGCTTCATTGTCGTTGCCACCCCTTCCGGGATCAGTTTGGCGCCTGAAGGCGGCGCCCATCAATCGATAGCAACTCCACTTATCGGCATGGCTCAGGATGGGCTCGCCAGCTTTGAGCCAGCCTTCGTCGACGAGCTTGCAACCATTCTGCGATTTTCGTTTGACTACATCCAGCGCGATGGAGACACCCAGCCCGATCCCGTGAGCTGGCTCAGGGATGCCACTGGAGGCTCGGTATATCTCAGACTGTCGACTCGGCCGATTGAACAACCCAAACGCGTCATTGATCAGACGTTGGCTGAAGACATCCTCAATGGAGGCTATTGGATGCGAAAGCCAGGGCCAAATGCCCAGATTGTGATCGCCTATACGGGAGCGGTTGCACCCGAAGCCATTGATGCGATTGGGTTGATTGCAGAGGATCGCCGCGATGTGGGCCTTTTGGCGGTAACGTCTGCAGATCGCCTGAATGCGGGATGGACGGCCGCGCAGCGCGCCAGGGAGCACGGCGTCGCCCATGCACAAAGCCCTGTTGAGCGCCTGCTTGCCAGCGTCCCCTCATATTGTGGGCTCATCACCGTGCTTGACGGCCATCCCGCCACGCTTGCTTGGCTCGGATCCGTCGAGGGTCACAAGACCCGTTCACTGGGCGTGGAGCATTTCGGCCAGTCGGGCACCATCGCGGACCTTTATCGGCACCATGGAATTGACGCGCAAAGCATCGCGCGAGCCGCGCAGTCGCTTTCACCTGGAAGGCCAATCCGACACTTACGAGCGGCCGTCTAACATCTCGGCTCTACAAGGCGCGAAGGTGTCATTGGTCTAGCGCTCGCGCTCGTTGCGGTCACGCGGGTGCCTCTCTTCGATTTCCTGCTCCAATCCTGGCGTACGCTGCGCGGATTGCTGGTGTGGATCCTGTCGTGGCGAACTCGGCTCCGGCAGCCCTCTTTGTTGACCCGCTATTTTCCTGGGCAATCCCGTCCTTTCACCCGCACGTAGATCGCGGGGATCAAGAGCTTGATGGGCGCTGCGCAGCCGATCCTCCTGGGCAACCTCCCGGCTGCGGACCACAGGCGCATTCCCTGAAATCGGCTCGTGCTTTGAGTTCGATGTGGTTTGAGGGGTTCGAGATCCGCTCTCAAACAACTGCGAAAGCTCGCCACTGCGAACTGGGGTGTTGTGGTCAGCTTCGCTGGCGGCAAGCTGTTGTTCCGAAATGCGGAGGTTTTCCCGCCGGACGGTCATCACTTCGCGCGCGGCTTCAACGACTTCGTTGAATTGTTTGCGCTCCCATGGCTCGATTGAGCGCTCAATGTCCGCCAGAATAGTCCCTATCCGCTTTTCGTATGCCTCGAACTCAGGACGTGTCATAGCAAGCATGGCAGCTTCCTCGCCTCCAAAAAGTTCCCGGGCCAAAACGGCTTTGGGGTCGTCCCCGTCCGGTGTTTGCCGAGAGAATTCATTCTCAGTCGCGATCTGGGTGAAACGTGACGCGGCCCGGATTCGTTCGAGCTGATCTGCGGCGAACTCGGCCACCTTCTTATCTTGGCTATCGCGCGCAATTGCGCTCCATGCCTGACCAACTTCCGTCACGTATTTGGTACTGCGGATGGACCTCGCCGCGTGACGGAGATTGGAACGTTTGGCTGCATAGCGTGCCTGTGCCGGCTGGCTGGTGCCCTCATGCTCGCTTCTGCCGACATAGCTGACAGGACGCACCTGAGTACGAGCATAGGCCGGCGCACTTGCAAACTCGCGGCGGTCGGTCAGCTCCATGCGGATTCCGTGCTCCCGGGCCTTCTCAGCCATCAGTGAGCGCCATTCCCGAAACTCCCGCGGGCTCGTCTCGATGCGTTCTCCTGTCTCCGCACGCATGGTGACGATCGCGTGGGCGTGGACATGGGGCCGCTTGCCACCCTGCCCTGCCACTTTTGGATCGTCAGACGGATCGTGCATGGCATAAACATACCGATGCCCGGGGAATTGATCGCCAAGGAACTCCCGCACGGCATCTCGAAATGCAGCTTGATCGGTGCCCGCGCGCGCCGAGGCGACCAGATGCATGATGTCGCGTCCTGTGCGGCTTTGCATCTGCTTGCGCCAGTCTTTCTGGACGAGATCGCCGGCTTGTTTGACAGTCTCGATATGGCTGTCCGTATCATCACGGACCCGCCCTTCGAAGCGCTCCACCATTTGGCGAATCCGGCTCGTTGCGAAGGCAACGCCATTGCCGTGACCGTGGAACAGAACCCGTGCCTGGACGTCGCTGCCGATCTTGCTCCTGTTCAACCGCTCTTGGGCGATTGCCGCGGCCTTCGCGTCGCCGGTCAGGCGCTCGCCATCCGGCCCGCGCAGGAGCAGGACCCCCTGCACCCGCAAACGCTCGCCGTCCGCTTGCTCCATTGCATAAACGAACCGGCGCTCGCCGAAGGCGGCGCGCAGGACGTGGCGAACGATTTGGTCATGCTCGCGATCGCTTGCCTTTAAGTTCACCGTCACCTGGAACAGACTTACGTCCCGGCTCGAGGCACGATTATCAAAAAGATGCTCCCATTCGGTGCGAAGTTGCAGCAGGCCCGCCTTGCCGATGATCTGCTCGCCCTTGTCGGTTTCTACGGCCAGTTCGCCATTCCGGGAGACGTAGCTCACCATCGCACCCATACGCGCTCCACGACCATAGGACGTGAGCTTGACCACCGCAGGCTGGCTCCCTTGAGCCACGGCTGTGAACCGTTGACGCATCGATCGGTTCGGCGCGACAGCTCCGGTGCGACAGGAACGCGCGCTGGCATTGTGGCCGGCGCGCGCCCTGTCCCCTCGCTTTACCGTTTCGTCTGGTGCCAACGCCACCCCGCCCCTTCGCCGCCAGTCACATTCATGCGCGTCGCGCCCCCGCTGCATTTCATGAAGCAGCGCTGCGCGACGCCGTTCCCACTCCCGTTCGAAAGCCCCCAGGAAAAATTCCATTAGCCAGCCCCCGAGCGCCGCGCCGCGCCGGCGCGTTTCGTCATCTGGGACAGCTCTGCAGCGACCGTCAATGAAATTGCGCGGGCATCATCGGCAGCTGCGGCGATATCCGAAACCGAGCTTAACCGCCCCGTGTTGAGCGCGCGTACGGCTTGATTGAGGCCATTGGCAACAGCACTCAGATCCGCGGCGAGGAGTTGTAGGATCGCGCGATCGGCATCATTGAGAAACGGGCGGATGCCCGCACCCTCGCAGGCGAGTGTGCGGATGAAGGCGGACACTGACATGCCGGCGCCATTCGCGGCCGATTTCATGACGGCAAGCTCATCCGGGGCGAACCGGATATGTGCGACCCTCTCCCGCCTCGGCGGCCGTCTTGCGATAGCTGCGCCGGCTCTCGTCATTACGCTTCTGCCTTGTTCGCGGCCGAAGCCGCGGATCGAGGGCCAGTCCCTCGATCGTCAGAAAAAACGTATCACGTTTTTGCGTATCCTGCCAACCGCTTTGACATCGAATTTTCCTGTTTACCGCAATTGAACTGATTTTTCTTGTAGTTTTGACTGTGTTTTTCTATATTGATGGAAATCCATCTGTCCACTGATCCACTTTCGAACAGATCTGGATTCAAGTGGATGTAGGAACACACGTTTATGAGGAGAGCTCGCTCATGCCTGTCGTGATCTCCGCCATCAATGGCAAGGGGGGCGCCGGCAAGACCACCGCCTTGATGAACATTGCTGGCGAGTACGCACTGCGCGGTTCAGCCGTGGCCATGGTCGACATGGACGGGAGAAGCAATCTGACCAAATGGTGGAGCGAGTGCCACGACAAGAACGCGCAGCCGGAAGGCATCAGCGTTTTCAGCCACAAGACCGCCAAGTCCTTGGACGCGTTCGTTGAGCGCCATGGCCACCGTTTCGATTACCTCCTCATCGACACGCCTGGAGAGGATATTTCTACGATCGATCCGGTGATTGGTTGGTCCGACCTGGTGATATCTCCTGTGCAGCCGTCTAAACGCGAGGTCCTTGGCGCGATCGACTGCTTTCACTCCGTACTCAGGATCAACGAGGCTCGCGCCAGCGCATGCCGGCATGGTGTTTTGCGAACCCGCATCTCGATGACGGTTCGCCAGACAGAGCTCTACCGCAAGATTAGGCCAATCATCGAGGACAAGGTCGGAACCTATCTGTTTCGTACCGAGGTTATGGAGCGTAACGTCTACAAGGACATTCAAAACGGCATCGGCACTCTCCAGATGCAGACGCTGTCCGAGGCTGTCGCCAAAGCGCGGCGCGAGACCCAAGAGATCGTGAGCGAAATCGATGCACTGCTGAGCTCCGGCGCAGAAGCGGGGCCCGCTTGATGAGCGGCAGGGAAACCCTGTCGCTCGACGAGTTCGCGCTCGCTGCCAGGAAGCAAGCGGTGAGAGGTGATGAAGATCGTGCGTCGGATCTAGTCAGCACTGACCCTAACTCAGACCGCACGTCGCCGAACCGGAGCGACCTTCGACAGGAGGCCCGAAAAGCCTTGCGCCGGATGAAACGAGAGCGCGTTAAGGGGCAAAGCTGCTTTGTCAATGTGAACCTCGACCGGCCAACCAAGCGCCGCTTGAAACTGGCAGCCTTCCATGACGACACAACGATGCAGGCAATCGTGGAAGCGGCGATCGTCAAGTATTTGGACGAGCTAGGCCTATAACTCCAGCCACGTGGTTCTTCCCTGGCGGATCGCGGAATTTGATGTCAGACCCCTCCCCTGCTAGACTCGCGGTCAAGTTGGCTCTGATTTTTCTCACATCGGGCAATTTGAGGTGGAAAGGCACGTCCTATCGATGTGCTTTCTCGACACGCACAGGAGCTGGCAAAAGCCCTCGAAATGGCAATCAAGGACCTTCAGAAATACATTCACGAGCACGCACTCACCGAAACGGAAGACGCCGAATCCGAAAAGCCGGTCTACAGGAAACCCGGCTTCGAAGGCGTACGGAGCTTCGGCGATATGGAGAAGGCCTTCGGTCGGTTTGTGCGCGAACGCCGCGAAGCCAGAAGGCTCAATCGCGCCCAGATGGGAACCATGGTCGGCCTGCATGAGACTATCTTTGCACGCTATGAGCGGGCCTTTTCGAAGCTGCATGCGACGAGACTCATTCATGTTTGCGAGATTCTCGACTGCTCACCGATCGAAATGATCCATTTTGCTGCCCCGCATTTTTTCGGCCAGAACCGGCAAGAAGCTGACGATAAGCTGAAACTGATTTTGCGTGTGCTTGATATGCCGGCTTCGTCGGCATCAGGCCTGTTGAACCTTGTCGAGGGTCTCGCCGGCGCAAGTGCCGGAGACGATCCGGGCGATCGATGATGCGATCGCCGCGCCCTGTCCCCGATTCCCGGCCGGCGGCAACGTGCTCATGCCGGCCGCAACTGGCCCGGCCCGAAAGCCCGCTATTCGATCAAAGTTTTGAATCGGTCTCGAACCACCGATTCAGAAAATGCATTGGACGGTATTTGGGCGAACGCAGATAATCCGATGCATGAAGCACGCGACCCATCCACTGTTCCTGCGGCGCATAGACAGTGCCCGCAACATGGCGCGGTACTATGTCATGGCATTGCAACCCACGCTGTTCGGTGACGTGTCCCTTGTACGGCAATGGGGCCGCATCGGCACACGTGGGCGTCAGAAAGTCGAGTTTTTCGACGATTGCCTGCAAGCAGCTGCGGCGCTGTCGCGGCTGGCCGCGCAAAAGTCCAATCGGGGATATTCGGGCAATCCCCATGAGGTCTCCCCGGCAGGTGCGCCCGATCCGGCGTGCCAGCCGGTGCCGTTTGCCGGCAAGGCATCACAGATGATCATCACGACCCCTGGCACGAAGTAAGCAGGCAGGCGTGGCGCATCGATGCTGCGCCCAATTCCAAATGACCTCATGCCTCGCCTTTGCGCCAAGCGCCCGGCCTGTTCGGCGGGCGCTGCGCGGTCGGTTGCCGATGCCAGGCCATCGAGAACGGAACAGCGAAAACCTGCCCCCTCCTTGTCCCCAACAGGTTGGCGCATTGGGCCGCTGAAGCGACGATCGTCTGACGCCCCGGGATCGTCGGGGACCCTGTTGGCTTGAGCGCCGTGGGTGACCCTTCGCCGACAAAGGGCTCGCGACCCGTCGGATGAGCAGGCTTGCGGTCGAGCTTTCGCCGCCGGAGTTCTCGCCTTGCCCCTTCGCAGGATCGCGGCGCCCCGGGGGAGCGCCGCGTCCAATGCGTGGCCGCCTCAGCGCGACCATATGAGAGCGTATCCCTCGTCATTCTCGACCAGGCTCGCGTAGATCGGAGCGGGGAAGCTTGGATCATCAAGCTTGACGGAGTGGTATTCTCGGCCGGTTTCCTTGGCTGCCTTCTTCCAGCCGGCGCCAATCTCGATGGTCCCTGCGAGGGCCCGAAGGTCGGGCGACTTATCGCTTTCCTTCTCGGCCTGGATCAGGCGGGCCTTGATGTTGAGGTTGAGCGTCTTGATAACTCCGACAAACGAGCCGTCTTCGTTGCGAGTGAAAGTGCCGATCTGAGCCATGGGTTTTCTCCTTGCTGTATCAGGTCGCGACCATCGCGGCCTTGATGGCGATCGCAGGGCACCACGCGACCGGCCCGCACCCGCAGGGCTAAAACGCGAGTGGGAGGCAGCGCAGCGCCGAGCTTCTTGGCGCGCGAGGAAGCCGCGCGCAGCACGGCGGGGAAGAAGGTCGGCATGGCTGTTGCGGGATCGAAGTCGGGCTGCGCAGCAGCTGGACGCGGTGTGAGATACGCCACCAAGAAAGGCCGTAGTGGACGCTCCTCTGGTAACCGCGTGGAGCAGAGGACCCTCGGCGAGGCCAAAACCGCCGCTGGCGATGCTATGTCCAATATCCAGGCGCGATCCTGAGGCCCGGCAAGTGTGACCGTGATAATGCGGGTATCTCGGAGGGGCCGCGAAGCGATGGCTCAGTCCGGTGGCATTGAGGGCGCGGGCTGAAGATCGTGCAGGAAGGCGACGGCTCGCTGTGCATGACCGGCAGCGGAAAAGATCGCCCGCTTGTCGCTGGCAAGGACCTGAAGCCAGGAGGCGAGATAGCTCGCGTGATCCGGCCGCGGCTCGAGTTCCGGCGCGATGCCCAGATCCGCGCAAAGGAAGCAGCTGCCAAGTTCGGCAATGAGCTCCTCCCGCGCCCGCTCGCTGCGATCCTTGGCATACCGGCTGAGGTCGCGGTTCACCCGTTGCGGCGCCGATGTCCAATGTGTGGCCTCGTGGCTGAGCGTCGCGACATAGGCCGCCGCATCGCGGAAGGCTTGGGGCGGCGGCATCTGGATATGGTCGGTCGCAGGCGAAAAGTAAGCGCGATCGCCGCCGTGTCGGATGACCGCACCGGTGTTGGCAAAGAAGCGGTCGGCGTGAACGATATGCTCGACCGGCTCACGAACCGGCTCAACCCGCTCATAAAGCTGGTCGGGCAGACCCTCGATCTGGCCGGCGTTGAAGACGCTGTAGGCTTTGAGAAACGGGATCTCGCGGTCGAACTCCTCGCCCGAGGCGTCGATTTGCGTCTTGGTGAGGCGGCCTGCGAAGACCACCAGGGTGCCCGACTCTCCCTTGCGCACCGCCCCGCCGAGCTCGAGCGCCTGCTTGAAGGTCATCCACATCGGGCTGGAGAAGCCCCGCGCGATTGCCTCTGACCACAGCAACAACACGTTCATGCCGTTGTAGGGCATGCCGTTATGCCGTATCGGTCGGGTCACCCGACCGACGGCGGTGGCGCAGTGCCATGGCTGCATCCAGGGGCGGACGCCCCTCTCGAGATCGGCGACAATCCGATCGGTGATCCGCGCATAGATGTCGACGCGCGGCCCTTTTCTGCTCATCTCTCTGAACCTCTGGTTTTGGAGGCCGCGCCGATCGCGGCCCGTCACGGTCCGCCGGTGGCGAAGGAAGACGGGCAGCGCACCCGCAGGGCCATAGCGCCAGCGAAGGACGGCGCAGCCGTTGCGCTGACTGTCTTGCTGCGCCAGGACCGCGGGAAAGACGGGGCGCGAAAGAGGCGGCGCTGGGCGCCGCCTCGATACGTCTCGCAAGAAGGGTCGGCTCAGCGAATCGCACGGCCGCCCCGGTAGGGATCGTATTCGCAGAGGATTTCGACCTCTGCGTCATCGAGCTCGTCGGCGGGCAGGATGCCGAATTCGGCGTCGACCTGGAAGAGAACGACTGGGGCCATGAGGGTGCGGGCGAGATGCCAGGCGGCCTTCTGGGCAAGAGTGAGATCGTGCGACATCTGAGGGCTCCATCTTGGAGCGGGCCAATCCCCGCTCAATGGCTGCGTCGGGGTGCGGCGGCGGGCGCGATCATCGCGAGGCGACAGCCGAGCGGCCGCAGCTTGCTAGCGGACCCCTTGCGGGTTGATCGTGGAAGACCGCGCCGCACCAGGAAAGCCATCACGAAAGAGCGGGATTGGATTGCTCAAGTCCGGGCCGGCAGTGCTCGGCCGCATCCGATGTCACTGGCCTGAAGGCGGCTCCATGGATCGGCAGCGTGACCGCGGCGGCCATTCTGTCGGACATTTGGCGCGGCCGGGCGACCTGCCGGACCCAAGCTGAGCAGCGTTGGAATTGCCGCGGCAACGTGATCTCTCAACGGCTGTGTAGTGCCTGACCCATCTTTATCGATCCTTGAGGCAAATCCGCATGCGCCACCAACACTCGAGCCAACGGGTCGGCCCTAGGACCATCCGTTGAGTTGGCGGGTCCCGGGTTCAGTAGACCTCCCCCGCCGAGGCAGGCGGGAGAAGTTGGGGCGCGGCAAGCGAAGAGCGGGGCAGAGCCCCGCCCTGAAGGCGCCTACCCGAGAGCTGCCATCTGCAGCTCGGCCGCCTTGCGGTCGACTGTGGGGCCAGAGTTCTCGACCGACCGCTCGAAAGGCTTCCAGACCTCGCCAACAACGTGCTCATAGGCGATGATGGCCCCCTCGGCGGCCATGCGCAAAGCGTGGGCCTGGAGTGCCATGTCCGCAGCGAACTCGCGCTGGCGCTGGGCGGCGCTGTCGAAACCAACGGGACCACCGACATCTTCGTCCCGATCGTCACAGGCGGACTTGGCGGTTGCGTCGCGAGCTTGGGAGACCGCCCGGCTGTAGAACTGGCCGGCGCCGTAGGCGGACCCGACGAAGGCCCCGACGACGCGCTGCAGGTGGATCTGCATGGCGCGCTCGCCAAGCCCCTCGTCCAGCGCTGCTGCGGTGTCGACGATCAGCTTTTCGTGCAGGTCGCGGATGCCGTCGCTGTCGAGGACAGGCAGGCCGAAGCTCTCGGAAACGAGAGAGCACTGCGCGGCATCGGGGCAGGCGAACCGCACCATCTGCAAGGTGGTTGCCTTGCGCAGCGGCACCACGCGAGCGGTAGAGCGAGGATTGGCAGCTTTCTTGATCATGACACATCCTTTCTTCGGTTTCCGAAGCGCAGACCGGCTCCGTGCCGGCCCGCCCTCGGGCGCGGACCCACAGAACCGGCCGAGCGGCGTTCGCTTCAAGGTCCGGGTGGACCGAGGCGAGCAGGGCAGGTTTGCGGCCAAGCAGGGCTCCTTCCCAGCCCTCGCGCGGGACGCGGGGCTGCTATGCCGAGACTGGATCGCTCCGGCCGCCGCGCGGCGCGGAACGCGGCCTTGAAGTGAACGACCGCCGGTTCAGGACCGCTTCAAGCCCGGGGAGGACCGGCACGGGCCTAGTTATCGAAACGGAAAGGGAAGGACAGGCGCTCAAGACCATGTGCCTGACCAGCGGGCTGGACCTGTCCCATCGTGCCGCGAGCACCCTTACCAAGACGGTGCCGGTGTGCTTGCCGGATGCGGTATCGCCGGCAGCGCGCCAGGTCTCGCGCGAACAACTGCATCGCTCCACCTGCTCGCAGATATCCCCGCCTCGCCCTGCAGGTCGACAACTGTTGGCGATTGCTTGTCCGCCGCGCCAGCTAGCCGCGGCAACGCGTCAATCTCCGGCTGCCGCTCCGCCAGGAAGGGTGTGAACGGGCCCCGCAACTCCGCCTCGACGGCGCGGCTTAACCCGACGAGACGCTTTGGTCACCCAATCGGATAGCCAAGCTCCAAGAGCCATGCTTGGCGGCTGCGCGACGCGGGGCCGATATGAACGAGTTCGACATAGTCGCCGGCCGGTCGGAGACCCGCACCGATCTCGGGGCGCTCGATGGCAGTGGAGCGCAGAGCTGGGCCTGGCGAGCAAGTGCGGCGGACCCGGATCGCGACCACTCCGCGGCTCATGGCCGGCTTCATGCAGGCACATCCCCTATGGCGCACCATCTTCTTCAGCCCTTCCGGACAGCTTCCTGCGGCTGCCACCGCGACCGGAGGGGTCAAGACCGCTCCTCCCCATCCTTTTGCGCCTTCATGTCAGGTCGGCATTCCAGTCGTCTAATTCTGGGCGCAGCCGCTCGGCGCTGCATCCGACCGCCTCGGCGAGCGCTAGAACCCTGCCGGCATAGACCTCGCCCTGGGCATTGTTGTCGGTGGCGGCGACGAGTTGGACACCTGCCCTGACAGCAAGCGCGTGGATCGCTGCGTGCGTACCCGGCGACCAGCCACCGGCCGTGCTGAGGTACAGAGTGTCGGGACGAAGCTGTTCCAGCGCAGCGAGACTTAGGGCGTCGATGGCCGCCTCGGTGACGCAGAGGCGGGACGCCTCCGGGCGGCCGAAGCGGAACAGTACCTTGGCACCGGCGGTGGCAAAGCCGCGCCAGTGCAGTCCACGTTCTTCCCAGCCGGTGACGGAGCCATCTGCATCAGTGTGCGCCGCCCACATGCTGCCATGCGGCCCCTCGCGCAGGAGACCGGCCATAACCGCGGCGCGCAGAATCGGCTCGGGGAGATGGCGACCGTCTCGCAGGTAGCGCCAAGTCGCCGATCCGAGCCATGGCTTGCGCCGGGCCTGCCAGCGATCTGCTATCGACAGTTCGGGCTGCCGCTGACGGAAGCTGCGCTGCCACACCGGCGCGGTAACCGCGATACCAACGAGGTCCGCGACTTCGTTGATCGCCGTGACGAAGGGAATGCCCTCGAGATGCTCAAGCAGCCCGAAGACATCTCCCTTGGCATCCGAGAGCGGGTCGAACCAGCCCTTGCCCTCGTGGATAACAATGATTATCGATGCGTCGCGGCGATATTTCATCGCCTTGCGCGTGCTTTCCTTGAGATCGAGGGCGAAGCCCGCGTGCTCAAGCACGGCGGCGCAGGGCACCTTGTCCTTCAGCTCTTCAAGCTTTACTTTTTCCATCTTCGCTCGCGCACCTTGTCGCGCTCCCTGTTTCGAGTCCGCCCAATATTCTCTGGACAGGGACCGGAGGCCGCGAAGAGCAAGGCAGGCAAGGGCGCGGGCGTGATGCGCATTTGTGCCGGGTTTGCGAGGCAGACGAGACCGCGGCGCCGCTTCCCTTGCCGGGCGCAGCACGCAAGCGGCAGCGATGACCAATGATTTCGGCAGCACTTCTCGTCAGCAACGCACACAGTGTGGATATGTCCGTTTTCGTCGAGGCGCGATCCGTGGCTCCTGGAGCGGTCACCTTGGCGCAGCGCGGCAACCCGGCCGCTGCCGGTGCCGGCCGGCAGCGCTACCTGTAACTGGCGCGCGCCATTAGGCCCCGACGCGGGTGCCCGGCATATTCTTGATTCCTAATGGAACAAAGAGCGCCAAGTCAGATTTGAAAAGGTCCGCTGGCTTTGGAGCCGCGGGTGGCTGCCCTCCGCCAGGCCGGCCTGCGCTGTCAGGCGCAGGCCACACGACGACAGGATTACACCCATGAAACGTCTCCCCCTTTTTCTGCTCAGTTTGGGCGCCATGATGATCCCCACAACACTGCTGGGTGCGGCGCAATGGGAGGGCTTTGGCATCAAGCATCTCGGGTTCGTATTCGACGTTCCCCCGGGGTTTGCACTTGCCCAACGCACCGATCAAGGGGCAGCCTTCGAAGGCCGACACAAAGCATTTCTTGCCGTCTGGGGGGCGCAACTCGGCAAGGCAAGCTTTCGCACCGAGATCGAGCATCGCATTGCCGTGAACGAGAACGACGGCTGGAAGGTGACCTATAAGCGAGTGACGCCGCAATGGGCCAGCTATTCAGGAGTGAAGGAGGGCCAGATCCTTTATGTCCGGGCTATCAAGATTTGCCGGAACAGAGCTGCATTGTTTACCGTCAACTATGCTCGCACCGAGAAGGTCCCTTATGATCCGCTTATCATTCGCATGGTCAAATCACTGAAGGTCCAGGGCTGCTGAGGGTCGGTTACATGGCGCGCCAGCCGAATTGCGTTTTAGAGACAGGCGGCTCGCTTCTGTGTCGAACCATGCAGAACGTCAGCAACCTCGTTGTCCCGTCGCCAATGCGCAGCACCGACTCCTCGGCCGCTCCTCAAGTTCAACGGATCGGCTACGCGCTGCCAGCGGCGTCCAGCGAGGTCGGTCACCTCGGGCTCGCCAGCGGCCACCTGATGCAAGGGGCAGCCGTAGGAGCGTCAGCCCTTGCGGCGCGCAGGCGCGACGCGGGACCGACTGCAACGACGAGACCGGTTAAAAGGGTAGCCTAAGGAGCGTCAGCATGGCGCCGCCGCAGGCGGGACGCGGGACAGACTACCCCCGGCCAGGAGTGCCGTATCGATTGCCGGAACGCTGCGCTGCGCGTTGGTCAGCCTTCTATGGCTCGGCCCGGCTGGGCTTCCTATGCAGAGGCGCGCGCTGACACGACCCCGAGAAGCTCTTGAAGCTCCCCCTTGGGCAGTGGCCTCGACAGTAGAAAGCCTTGGAGCTGGTCACAGCCGAGCTCGCGCAGGTAATCGCATTGGCTTTCGGTCTCGACCCCTTCGGCAGTTGTACTAAGTCCCGTCGCACGGGCCAGGTTGATAATCGCCTGAACGATGGCCTCGTCACCGTTGGAACGACCAAAGCCCTGCACGAAGCTTCGGTCGATCTTGATCCTGTCGACTTCCAGCGTCTGCAGTCTTCCCAAGGAGGAGAAGCCGGTGCCGAAATCGTCGAGTGCAAAGCGCACCCCGATGCTGCGCAGAGCCTCGATGTTGTTTCGGCATTCGCTCCGGCGCTCCGACAGAGCGCTTTCGGTAACTTCGATTTCGAGCCGCCGCGGGTCCATGTGCGTCTCCAACAAGATACTGGTCACCCGCATGGCGAAACTGGGATTATTCAGCTGCAGGGCCGACACATTCACCGCCAAGGTCTCGATGGGCCAGTCCGCCGCGTCAAGGCACGCCTGCCTGAGAACCAGTTCGCCAAGCTTTTCAATCAGACCGGTTTCCTCCGATAGCGGTATGAACAAATCCGGTGCAACCCAGCCCCGCTCCGGATCAGACCAGCGGGCCAGCGCTTCGACACCCGTCATCCGGTTTGTGTCAGCGTCGTATAGGGGCTGATAGTGGACCTGGATCCGACCGGTTGCATCCAGCGCGTTGCGCAGGTCTTGTTCCATGCCTTTGCGCATCGCCAGCGTCCGATCCATCTCATGCCCAAAGAAGGCGTAGCTGCTGCGGCCCCCCGCTTTGGCATGGTAGAGCGCCACGTCGGCTTTCCGCACCAACTCGACCGTGTCCAACCCGTCCTTGGGTGCAACCGCCACGCCGACACTCACGCCGACAAAGACTTGGATCCCGGCGACCTGAAACGGCCGACGGGCGGACTCGATCAAGTGCTCGCACAGCGCCTTGACCTCATCCTCGCCGCCGACCGAACGCTGAATGATGACGAATTCATCGCCGCTCAGACGCGCCACCGTGTCTCCTTCAGTCGTCAGCCGCCTTAGCCGGTCGGCGAATTCCCTGAGCAATTCGTCACCCGCTGGATGGCCAAAGCTGTCGTTGACCTGCTTGAAGCGGTCGAGGTCGAGGTAAAGAACCGCGAGCTGCTCGCCCGTCGACGGCAGGCGCGCCAATGCATCTGCCAGACGCTCGTTGAACTGACCGCGATTGGGCAGCGCGGTAAGCAGATCGTTATGAGCGAGGTGGTAGATCCGATCCTCGGTTTCGATCAGCTTTAGTGTCCGCCTGCGAAAGCCGACGAGGGCCATGATGACGCCCGCCAGCACCAGGCCGAACAAGGGGACGAGAACGGGCACGAGTTGAAAGAGGACAAATGCTCCGGGCCGGTACGGCCGCCAAACGAAGAAGCCGATAGTTCCAGATCGGTCGACAACGGGATAGGAAGCCTCTCCGGACGCAAGCTTATCGGCCCAGGAGAACCGCGCGCCATCGAGCAGATAGTCTTGGCGCAAGGCGGTGAGAAAACTGCCGTCGAGATAGCGAACGGCCACATGCAGGAATTCCTGGCCTGGCACCTGCGCGATGCGGCCACTGTCGGAAACCACGGGCTTGATGCTGACGACCGCGGGATGGCCGGCGACAACGGCCAGATCGGAGGCGCCTATGGTGAGCACCTGTTCCGTCACACCTTCGGTATCGCCTCGTTTCAACCTTGCCCTCAAAGTCTGGACCAGGGGCGTGGTGGTCGCGCGTATGGCGCGGTAGCTGCCCGGGTCAGCTGTCGACCCATCGGTGAACGCGTAGACCGGCGCATCATTGGCATCGAGAATATAAGCCTGGTCGTGACCGAAATAGGTGTGCATCCAGCTGCCGAGATTGGTATCGAGCCATTTCGCATCGCCGCTGCGCAGTGCGTTGACCGCGTCGTCCCAAACCGTGACGCTCTCCTGGTCGTGCGCTACTGCGCTCTCCAGCTTGGACGTGATCAGTCCAACCAGACTTTTCTGCCGCGCCGCGGCAACGTGGTCAGTCTGGATCGTGGACCAAAGCAATAGACCTGTCGCGGCTGCTGCAATGAGCAGTGTCAGCCCAATGACGGGCAAAGCCGTTCGCATCAGGAAGAGACGACCGGTCGGTTCGGCAAAATGTCGCAGCAGTTTCATGAGATCGCTATATAAGCGATGAACACTTCTGGACCGTTAAAAGGCCCTGCGCGACAAGGGGCCGCGCGTGCCCTGCCCGGCAGGCTTGTTCGGGGTCGCTACATCGCCGCGGAGCCGACGCGCCAGTCCGGCGACGAACAGGATGAAAACCGGCGAGAGCTGGACGAGGCGGCGGCAGCCACGGCATCTGAGACCACAACGTCAACAGCTTTTCAGATCAACTGATCCGCTTCTGGGATGGTCTACCACGACCTATCGCACGGTACAAAGCGCCTTGGGTTAAACTGTGAGGATAGGGATAGACGCGCGACGTGTCTGTCAGCAGGCACATCGCCATCCCGGATATATGCAATTTCGCTAAAATTATCGGAACTCATCGCGGTCCCACGTTTTGACTCCGATTCCAGGAGTTCGCGTGCGCATGAGCAAGACCGAATACCGCCTGTCATTCATCGAGTTCCAATCGCCAACGCTGGTCGAGAAAGCTCCTGACGGCGGCAGCTGGTTTCACGAGATCAAGTATGACGGCTACCGGACCCAACTCATTGTGGAGGGTGCAACAGCGCGAGCCTTCACGCGCCGGGGTTACGATTGGTCACATCGGTATAAGCGAATCGTTGAGACCGCCGCGAGCCTACCGGCAAAGTCCGCGATCATTGATGGCGAGGCTGTCGTTCTTGGCGAGACCGGGCTCCCTGACTACCAGGCCTTGGAACGGGAGCTAGGCAATCCGGCCTCGCCGAGGCTCATCTTCTATGCGTTCGACCTGCTTCATCTCAACGGCAGCGATCTTCGGCAGCAGCCGCTTTTGAAGCGCAAGGCGGCCTTGGAGAAGCTGCTCATGGGTTCAGCGCCGACGCTAACCTATGCAGAACATCTCGAGGTGAGCGGCATGGATATGTTCGCCCACGCCTGCCGTATGGGCTTGGAAGGCATAGTGTCAAAGCTTGCCGATTCCCCCTATCGCTCCGGCGTTCAGACAAGCTGGGTCAAGGTCAAATGCATCAAGAGCGACACCTTTCCTGTCGTGGCTTTCGTCGAGAAGCTTGGCGCTCAACCGCGCCGGATCGCCTCGCTCTACATCGGCAGGCGTGAAGGCGACCGGCTGCTTTATGCCGGCAAAGCCCAGAGCGGCTACAGCTTGAGCATCGCACGACAGCTCCGGGAGCGACTGGACTCGCTGATTGTCGACAAGCCGCCATTGTCGGAGCCGATCGACAAGCCCAAGGCCACCTGGGTTAGGCCGGACGTTCTGGCCGAGGTGCAGTTCAGCGGCGTCACCGACCGCGGCATCTTGCGCGAAGCAGTATTCAAAGGCCTTCGCGAAGATCTCGTCACGATGCCCGCAAAGCCGCTCGCCCCGTCGAAGCGGCGGAACAGGGCCGAGGGAGACGCAGTTCCCCGTGAGAACGTTCTTCAGCTGCTGCCGGACGCGATCTCGCCTTCCAAAGAAGCCCTTATGCACTACTGGGGACAGGTTGCCGAGCAAGCGCTGGTCCATCTCGGCCACCGACCACTGAAGCTGGTCCGCCACGCGAGCGGGACCACGTTCTATCACAAGGGCCTCTTGCCCGATGTGCCGGGCGCCGTGCATCAGCTGCGCGTCCAGAAGCGCGAGGGTGGGGAGGGCGTGCGGGTGTGGGTGGATGATCTCGCCGGTTTACTCGGGCTGGTCGAGATGGATGCTATCGAACTTCATCCGTGGAACGCCACCATCGACGACATCGAGCGGGCCGACCGCGTCGTGCTGGACCTCGACCCTGGCGAGGGCGTCGAGTGGGAGCAGGTGATCGAAGCGGCGCTGGCGCTACGTGACATCCTAGAGGCTTCAGGTCTGAAGAGTTGGGCCAAGGTCACCGGTGGCAAGGGCATCCATTTGATGGCCCCTCTTGAGACAAAGATGACCCACGACAACGCCCGGCAACTCGCCAAATCGCTTGCCCGGTGCCTCGCTGACGCTCATCCCCACCGCTACCTCCTGTCTGCTGCCCCGGCGGCAAGAACGGGACGTATTTTCATCGATTACCTTCGCAACGGGAGAGGCAACACGGCCGTGGGCGCGTTCTCTCCACGAGCACGCCTCGGATTTCCCATCGCACACCCTGTGACATGGGGCCAGGTTGAACGGGGGGTGCGTCCAGACGCCTTCACCATGGATCACCCGTTCAAGGCAGTCATCAGGAAAGCAGCCTGAGGTGAAGCCAGTGCGGCGTGCTTTGGCAGTGCTGTCCAATTTTGCTGCCCTTGCCGCCTCGATTCCGGCGCGGTAAGGGATCGTGCCGCTTCGGTCACGCATGAGGTCGCCGGGAGCCGAGCACTGCCGGAGCGGCCTCAACGCGGCAATTGTCATTGGCCCGATCCGCGCGCCTGCAAGGCTGGTGCAAGCGATCCCCTGCCGGAGCGGTCGGCGATTACTCCCGACGTGCATTGGCCCGATGGCTTCCGCAGCCGCGCTCGGCTGGAAACGACCATCATCTTCCTTGTCTGCGACTGGATACCACCATTTGTTATGGGGGGCATACGGGAAAAATGGCAACCAAAGACTGTGCAGAACTCGATTAGCCAACCCCTGCCTGCCTGATACGGATGCCTTCGGAAAAACCCGTCGTCCTCATCCTGGAAGATGAGGCCCTTATCGCTTTCGATATCGAGGCCGCGCTGAATGACGGTGGCTTCAACGCGGTTGTGCTGGCGTCATGTGCGGAAGGTGAAACCTTTTTGGCGGCAGCCCGACCAGACGCCGCCGTGCTGGATGTCTCGTTGAAGGACGGAGAATGCTCCGCCTTGGCAAAGACGCTCGTAGCTCGCGGCGTGCCGTTCATTGTCCACACCGGCAGTGACCCCCGTGGCCAAGGATGACGTATTCAGTCGCGGCATTGCGTTCGGCAAGCCATCCAACCCGGGCTGCCATCGCGGTCAGCTCCAATGACGGGGGCGCGCCCGATGCGCTTGCAGCCAACTTCGCCAAGTCGCCGATTAAGACAGGTTGATTGCGACGTTGCGCAGCAGCGCAACGGATTTTCGCATACCTTCCATCGGGGTCAGCATCATGTCCTCGTGCTCAATTGACAAGACGTCGTCGTAGCCAACCTGCTTGAGAGCGGTACAGAACTGCCGCCACCAGGTCTCACCGTGACCGTATCCTAGTGTGATGTAATTCCACGCTCGTTCGGCATAGAGTTGTGGTGGGCGCGGGTCCAGCGTGCCGTCGATGGCTGCGACGATGGGCTCGACCCGGGTATCCTTGGCGTGGACATAGTAGATGGCCGAGCCGAGCGTGCGAATGCCGGCAATCGGATCCGCCCCCATCCACAGCGAGTGACTGGGATCATAGTTGGCCCCGACCGTCTCTCCGACAGCGTCACGCAGCTTGAACAATGTCTGGACATTGTACACGGCCTGATGGCCATGCAGTTCCAAGCATAGCTTGTGAATGCCAAGGTTCTTTGAAAACGCCACGAGGTCGCGCCAGTAGGGAATGATCCGCTCCTCCCACTGATAGCGCTGGATCTTGAGGCATTCCGGCGGCCAATCGGTGATGATCCAGTTCGGGTTGGCGTCGCCCGGTCCGCCCGGCAAGCCTGACATCATGACGACACGGTCGATCTCCATCAGGCCGGCCAAGCGAATGGTGTCCTGTGTCACACCATGATGGAGTTTCCCCTGGGGGCCCGGGTGCAGTGGGTTGCCCGAGCAATTGAGCGCTGCAATCGTCAGCCCGTGATCCCGGATCTTGGCGACGAACTCCTTGCGCGCGGCAGCGCTCGCGAGCATGGCTTGCAGGTCGATATGGGGCGCCGACGACCAGTTTCCGCACGCGAACTCCAATGTCTGAAGCCCAAGCTCGGCGGAGGCGGCTAACATCTCGTCGAATGAGAGGTCGCCGAGGCTGTCCGTAATCATGCCGATCTTCATCGGAAGCTCCTCATTTCGGTTGATCTAAAACCTGACGGTCTCGAACCGGCCCGACTTGGCGGAGGCAAGCGCTGCCTCGCATAGGATCATCGCTTTGCGGCCGTCGCTTGCCGTGACGTCGGGCCGTCGCCCCGTTTCAACGCAGGTAATGAAATGATCGATCTCGGCCGCGTAGGACTCGGCATAGCGCTCGACGAAGAAGTAGTAGGGCTTGTCGCGCGATATCGCCTTTGCGCCTGACATTTCGACCGATGTCGGCACCCTGTTGCCGGCCCTCAGCATCCCGTCCGCGCCATGCACCTCGACGCGCTGGTCGTAGCCGTAGGCGGCCCTGACGCTGTTATTGATGTGACATTGCCGGCCCGACGCCGTGCGCAGCACGAACATCGCGGTATCGTAGTCCCCCAGCTTGGCATATTGCGGCGCGACAAGCGACGACCCGGTCGCGAAGAGCTCGACCGGCTCCTCGCCCAACAGGTTTCGTGCCATGTCGAAGTCGTGAATGGTCATCTCCCGGAAGACCCCCCCTCCTCCCGCCAGCGCTTCCTCGGTTTCCGGCTCCGGATCCCGGCTGGTGATGATGACCTGTTCGACGGCACCGATCTCGCCTTGCGCAAGTCGCGCCTTCAGCGCCCGAAAGCTCGGGTCGAACCGACGGTTGAATCCGATCTGAAAGGGCACAGCTGACTTCTCGACAGCCGCCAGACATTGATCGGTGCGCTGGAGATCGAGATCGATCGGCTTTTCACAGAAGATCGCCTTGCCGCTGGCGGCCGCGGCCATGGCCAGGTCGGCATGCGTTCTCGTCGCCGAAGCAATGAACACCATGCCGATTGATGGGTCGTTCATCACAGTCTGGGTGTCGGCGATCTCGGCCCCTGTCAGGGCCGAAACCTTCGATGCAGCCTCGGGGTTCGGATCGACGATGTAGCGCAGGCGCACGCGGGGGTGGCGCGCGAGGTTGGCCGCATGTACCTGGCCGATAAGGCCCGCTCCGAACAGACAGACATCGATCATCTCTTTGATTTTCCTAAAAGGCAGCATGGTGCCGGGGCGGCCGTCAGCCTGGCCGGGACAGCGACTGATTGACGTGAGCGGCTGCCCAGCCGGGTCGTCATTTCACGGCTCCCATGGTGAGTCCGCGAACCAGGTGGCGCTGCACCAGCAGCGCGAAGACGACGATCGGCAACGCGCCGATAACGCCGGCGGCCGACATCGAGGCCCAGTCGGTGTCGATGCGGCCGATCAGCGTGGCGGTGCCGCGCGGCATCGTCATCGCGCGAGGCGTGGCCGTCAGCGCCAGGGCGAACAGGAATTCGTTGAAAGTGACAAGCACGGCAAAGATGGCGGTCGCCGCGAGGCCGGGAGCTGCCAGCGGCAGCGTGATGCGCCGGAACGCACCGAAGCGGGAATCGCCATCGACCATGGCGGCTTCCTCGAGATCCACGGGGATCTCCCGAAAGAAGCTCTCCATCATCCAGACGCAGAAGGTGATGTTGAAGGCGGTGTAGGTGGCGATCAAACCCAACCAGCTGTCGAGCAGGCCGAGCTTGAGCATCAGCAGATAGACCGGGATCAGGATCACGACCGGGGGCACGATGCGCAGCGTCAGCAGGAACAGCCCGACCTTGCGCTCCATCATGAAAGGCAGGCGGAAGCGGGCGATCGCATAGGCGCCAAGGGTGCCGCCGAGCAACGCGATCGTCACGGAGAAGAACGTCACCACCAGCGAGTTGGTCAGATAGGCGCCGAACTGCTTATCGGTGAACAACCTGATATAATTGTCCAGCGTCGGACCGTGTGGATAGAGTGTGCCTTCCTGGGTGATCTCGCGATTGGATTTAAGCGATGTCGAGACAAGCCAGTAGACGGGCAAGAGCACGATGGCCAATACGGCACTCATCAACCCGATCCGCGCCAGACGATTGTTCATGACGCATCGACCCTGCGCAGAAGCCGCACGGCGCTCAGGGCCAGCGCAAGCACGACGAGCCCGATAGTGACGAACAGCGCGGCCGCATAGCCCGTCTGCTGGAATTTGAAGGCGGTGTCGTAGCCATAGATCGAAACCAGCCGCGTCGCCTCGCCCGGCCCGCCCCGGGTGAGCACGAACACCTGGTCGAACGTGCCGAAGGCCTCAATCGTTCGCAGCACGATGGCGATCGCCAGCACGGGCCGCATCATAGGAAAGGTAAGATCGGCAAACACCCGCCACGCGCCAGCGCCGTCGACGCGAGCGGCCTCGAAGGGTTCATGCGGCAGCGACTGCAGGCCGGCCAAAAGGATCAGGAACATCAGCGGCGTCCATTCCCAGACGTCGAGCACGACAAGGCCGATGAACGCCTTGACGGGATCTCCGAGAATTTGCACCTGGCCGCCGCCCATCCACTCGGAGACTGCCGTCAGCATGCCCGCGTCGCTGGCATAGATCAGCCGGAAGACGATGGCGACCACGACCGGCGTTATCACCATCGGGATAATCAGGATGGTTCTCAGCAGGCGAATGCCGCGAAATTCGCGCAGGCAAAACAGCGCCAGGGCAAAGCCCAGAATTGCCTCGAAGGTGACCGCCAGGGCGACGAATTTGACCGTCACCAAAAGCGAATTCAAAAACTGGGGATCGCTCCACAGTTTTATATAGTTCCCCATGCCGGCATCGGCGACCACCGAGCCATAACGATAGGCCTTGGTGCTGGCGCGCAGGCCGTCCCACAAGGGATAGACGAGCACGCCGAGCACGATCAGCACGCCTGGCGCGAGCATGAGATAAGGGAGGGCAAGGTCGAACCCCGCCCCCTGCAGACGGTACTTGCGGTTCTGCGCCCCGCGATTTGGCATCAGTAATAGCCGACTGACGACAGGTAATCCTTGACCTGCTTGGCGGCGGTGTCCAATGCGGCCCCGCCTCCCGAGCCAGCCTGCAGCGCCTTGTTGAGCTCGATGCCGAGCAGTTCCTCAACCTTGGCCCAATCTGGCGTGCGCGGCCTCGGCAGCGCGCCAGCGTCGAGCTGCTGCAAGGCGACGGGGATCAGCCGGTTGCCGGGCTTGGCGACGCCGAAGGCGCTCCGCTTGACCGGGATGGAACCTGCTTCGGACAGCTTGGCCTGGACGTCGGCGCTGACATACCATTTCAGGAACTCGATCGAGTTGGCTTTGTTGGGCGCCGATTTCGGAATGCCGGCAATGAAGATGCCCATCTGAGCGATCGCCGCCGTCTGTTTCGGCACTACGCCGAAATCGAGCTTGCCAGCCACCTTTGTCTGCGTCGGATCGTCGGCCTTCAGCGCATTGCCGGAATATTGGATGATTGCACCTGCTTCGCCGCCGAGGATCGCCGCGCCTTCCTGGTCCGAGTCGAACTCGACGACACCGCTCGGCGCGTTTTGCTTCATGGTGCCGACGAAGAATTCGGCCGAGGCTTTGCCTTGGGCGGAATTGAAGACCGGGTTCCACTTGTCGTCGAAGAAGGAACCGCCAAACGACAGGAAGACCGGGTACCAGCTGGTCACGATCGGATTGCCTGATACGCCGCGGAAGACGACCGGATATTTGATCTTGCCCGCCACCACGCCTGCCTTGCCTTTGGCGATGACCTCGTCCCAGGTTTTCGGCGCACCGCCTGTGTAGACATCGTTGCGGTAAGTCAGCGTCTGCAGATCGCCGACGAACGGCACGCAGATGAGCGCCGGCGCGGCGGTTTCAAAACCCTTCACGCGCGGGCCTTTCTGAGGCGGCCAGTAGCCCATGTCGATCATCGAGCCGATCCAGTCCTTGTCGCCGCCATCGATGCCGGCCGCTCCAAGATCCTCGAGCACATTGGCGGCGCCGAACTGCGGCACCCATGGATCGTCGAGAAGATAGAGGTCGTACTGGCCGGCGCTGTTCTTGGCGTCGGCGAACCACTTCTCGAGCGTTACGCCGTATTCATCCTCGAGGAATTCGATGTCGAAGCCAGCATCCTTGGCCAGTGGGATGATCTTCTGTTTGAACGGCGTCAGGCCGCCATCGGCGAAGGCGCCAATGATCACCTTCTTGCCAGCGGCGCTCGCCGGGACAGGCAGGCCGAGGGCGGTAAGGGCCGTCGTGGCAAGTGCAAGGCCAATTCCCCCCTTGAGCACGGAACGGCGAGTAAGTCTGCTAATGCTGGACTGCGTCATTTCACTCTCCATCACTGTTGACCCTGTGGACGGCCGTCAGGCCGGCGGAATTGAAGAAGCATGCATTCGACACATCGAAAGTGAGCCCGATGTTGGCGCCCACCGCCCCCCGGAAGTCGCGGCCGGCACGAACCGAGACATTGCCGCTGCCGATGCGGACATTGACCAAGGTCTCGTTGCCCATCGGTTCGACGACATAGATCTCGCCGGGTAGAGCGGCCCGCGTGCCGGGTGCTGCAACACTCATGTCTTCGGGCCGCAGCCCGATCTCGACCGCCCGGGCAGCGCGGCATGTCGCCAGCCGGGGCGCCTGTATCGGAACCATTACTCCGCCGACTGCGATGCATTGTTCAGCAAGCGCGACCGGCAGAATGTTCATCGGCGGGTTGCCGACGAAGGTGGCAACGAAACGGTTGGCCGGGCGGTCGTAGATATCGGCCGGCGGCGCCATCTGCTGCAGTTCACCGGCGTGCATGACCGCGACGAAGTCGGCCATGGTCAAGGCCTCGACCTGATCGTGCGTGACGTAGAGGGTTGTTGCGCCAAGCCGCTGGCAAAGCCGCTTGATCTCGCCGCGCATGGTCAGGCGCAGGCGTGCGTCAAGGTTCGACAGCGGCTCGTCCATCAGGAAAGCGGCCGGATCGCGAACGATGGCCCGCGCAAGCGCCACGCGCTGCCTCTGCCCGCCCGAAAGCTGGCGCGGCCGGCGATCGAGCAGGTGGCCGATCTCAAGGACCGCGGCGACCTCGTCAATCTTGGCGCGGCGCGAGGCATCCGGCATGCCGCGAATCCATAGAGGATAGCCGATGTTCTCAGCGACGGTCATCTGCGGATAGAGCGCATAGCTCTGGAAGACCATGGCGATGTCGCGGTCGCGCGGCTGCAGCCGGGTTACGTCACGCTCACCGATGAAGAGCTTGCCGGCGCTCGGCATGTCGAGACCGGCAAGGATGCGCAACGCCGTCGTCTTGCCGCAACCCGAAGGACCGAGCAGGGCCAGGAACATGTGGTCGGGGACTGCGAGGTCAAGCGAGCGCAAGACGTTCAGCGCGCCGTAGTTCTTGACTACACTTTGGTACAGGACAGAACTCATTGCCGCTACCCAGCGCGCCCCAAGCGTATCAGTTCTCCCGTTCCTCGACCTCGAAACCGGCTCTGAGGGCCAGGTCGTGCAGGTTGCGATAGCCCATCGTCGCATAGGTAAGGGGATGGGCCTTACTCGGATCCTGTTCGGCCTCGACCACCAGCCAGCCGGCATAGCCATTGTCAGCCAGCACCCCTAAAAGCGTCGGATAGTCGATGGACCCATCGCCGGGCACGGTGAAGATGCCTTCCATCACCGCGCCCATGAAACTCATATCCAGGGCGCGAGCGCGCTTCAGCACATCGGGCCGCACATCCTTGCAATGCACGTGAACGACGCGACCGATGTGATGCCGCAGCAACGTCTCGGCATCGCCGCCGGAAAACAGGCAATGGCCGGTGTCATAGAGGAGGCCAACGGCTTGCCCTGAACCGGCCATCAGCCTGCCGATCTCGTGATCCGTCTCGACGATTGTCCCCATGTGGTGGTGAAAGGCCATGCCAACGCCAAAATCGGCGAACCGTTCAGCCAGTCCCGTTATCTTCTTGCCGTAGGATCTCCACTCGTCGTCGGCGAGCTTGGGACGCTGCGAGATCGGATCGTGAATGGCGCCATGGCGGCCACGCGACGTATCGGCGTAGACGACGTGCTTGGCGCCGAGGTCGCGCAGCAGCGTCAGATGCGGCAGGATGGCGTCGAATTCCTCCTCGACCTCCTTTTCGCAGATCCGGCCATCGTACCAGCCGGAGACCAGTCTAAGACCATGGGTCGCGAGAGCCACGGCGAGGTCCTTGCTGGCACGCGGGAACTTGCCGCCGAGTTCCGTTCCCGCGTAGCCGGCTTCGGCCGTTTCGGAAAGGCAGACCTCGAGTGGGGTATCCCCGCCCAGCTCGGGCACGTCGTCATTGCTCCAGGTAATCGGATTTATGCCTATGCAGACAGCCATCATCGTTCCTCATCGGACAGGCCGGGCCATTTGCTGGCGGTGCCTCATCAAAACCAATCAGGTCGATGAAGGCGTCGGCTCGTGGTGTCTGGGCCCGTTGTTCCCTCTTCCTTTCATTTAAGCGCCGATCTGTCTCCATCGCGAGAGCCAGTTCGGTGAGAAGTGAAGGTGCCAGTTTCACTTCGCGCGGCGCTCGTCTAAGCTCGATCCGCTCTCATCCCGCGAGGCTTTTCCAATGCAGCTATCGAGGCGTAAGCGCCAAGGCTTTCCGATGGACGCGCTGATGATCAATCGGACTGTGGATGAACCGATTCATCGCCAGCTCTACCGGCAGATTGCCGCGATGATCCGTGAGCGTCGTCTGGCACCGGGATCGGAATTGCCGTCGACGCGCGCGCTGGCTGAGGATCTGGGCCTCGCCCGCAACACTATCGTGGCTGCGTATGACCAACTGGCGACGGAAGGTTATCTTACGAACCGGCAGGGCGCGCGACCGGTGGTCATCGACCTGCCCGTGAACTCGACCGATCAAGGTGGCAAACCCACGGCCGTGGCGATCCGCCGCCCGCTTTCGAGGCGCGGCGAGAGCCTGATGCAGCAACCCTTCCATCATGGAGCGCCAGGGCGCTTCGCCTTTCATCCGGGCATGCCGGACCCACAAAACTTCCCGTTTGGCGTCTGGGGCAGGCTGCTCGCACGCCGGGCAACGTTTGGCGCCGACATGTTGTTCGGCACCTATCATGTGACCGGCCTGCCGGCGCTCAAGGAGGCGATTGCCGGCTACCTGACCTCGGCCAGAGGGGTGCGATGTTCTCCCGAACAGATCGTCGTAACGACGGGGGCGCAGGCGGCGTTCGATCTGCTGGCGCGTCTGCTGCTCGATCCGGGCGACACAGTCTGGCTGGAGGAACCGGGCTACTACGCGGCCAAGGCAACCTTCACCGTCGCTGGCGCCAACATTGTGCCGCTTGTTGTCGACCGCGATGGATGGCAAATGAGCCAGCCCGAGATTTCACCGCGCCTGATCTATGTGACGCCCGCCTGCCAGCACCCCTTGGGAATCACGATGCGCATGGACCAGCGGCTGCGGCTGTTCGAAATCGCCGAGCGCAACAATTCCTGGATCATTGAAGATGATTTCGACGGTGAGTACAGATTTCAAGGAAGGCCGGTGCCCGCCATACAGAGCATGGATTGCGCGGACCGGGTCATCTATGTCGGCACCTTTGCCAAGTTGCTGTTTCCGGCGCTCAGGCTGGGGTTCATGGTCCTGCCCGCCGCCTTGTGCGAGGGCATTCCGCATGCGCTGAGCACCACTGGGCAGTTCGCGCCCCTCCTGCTGCAGGCAGCACTGGCCGATTTCATCGATGAAGGCCACATGACCCGCCATCTGAAGCGCATGCGGCGCATCTACGCCGAGCGCCGCAAGCTTTTCTACGAATTGTGCCAGACCGAACTGGCCGATCACATGACCCTTTCGGCGGCGGAAGCCGGAATCCAGGTCGTTGCTTCGCTTCACGGAAGTTGCGACGATCGGGCGGTCGTGCAATGCGCCGACAAACTCGGTGTCAACGCATCGCCGCTTTCGAAATATTACTGGTCATCCTCCGGGAATGGCCTCGTGCTTGGCTATGCCGCCTGCAACAAGGCCGACAGCGAAGCGGGAATCCGACGTCTGCGCCAGGCCATCGAGCAGGTACGGACTTTGTCATAAACCCGTCGGCCTGCCAGGAAGCGGGAGCCGGCATCACCTCGAAATCCTTCGCCATGGCTTGCCGAACACCTGGCTGCTGACCTCACCTGGCGGGGACGGGCGCTGAACGGTCTCGGGTCGGCGTCCGACGTCGGAGTTGTCCCGATTCAGTTCGATCTGGCCCTTGCGCAAATCGTAACATCGCATTGGCCCAGGACCTGATTGGCTCACAATGGCAAGCAAATCCCGACCAGATACCCAGTCAACCGCCTCGCATGTGCCCCCCTGTGCAGGCATAGCGGTGTCTCTGTTCATCCGCCACAGATGCGTGGCGCATTAACATACCATCGAGCGAGCCTACCGCGCCTTCTCAATAATTGCCGTTGTAGTACCGGTCATCGCACGGTGCGGTGTAAATTCGGCCGTAGCGGTCCTGGTACCGGCAGAGCTGATCCTCACGACGCTGCGGGGTGGTGGCGGAGCCGACCACTGCTCCTAGCAACGCGCCGCCGGCCGCGCCGATCACGGTGCTCTTCGTGTTGCCGCCAATAGCCTGGCCGACCAGGGCGCCGCCGGCGCCGCCCAGCAGAGCGCCCGTAGTTGCCCGCTGCTGGCCTTCCGTCTGCGTTTCGCAGCCTGCCAGAGCTGCCGTCATCAGGACAGCCAAAACCGCTTTGTTGAGTCTCATCTGAGGAACCTCCTTGAGGCCGCGAGGGCCGATCGCGCCAAGTGCTGCGGCATTGCGGCGGAACGGCGGCGGGCTGTCTCACGAAGTGAGACATGGTTTCTCGCTGGTTGAACGTTGATCTAAAACGGGCCCTAATCAGCCAGATTGTTAGGCACGACGTTCCCGTGGCGGTGCTGACAGTTTCCCTGATTGGCGCCGGTCCGGCCATTTTCCCAGCAGCGGCGTTGCATTGCTCTCAATCACCGACGTGCCGAATATTGGGATGAGCGACGGCTCTTCAGCCTTTTTCCTACCTCCAGTTTTCAGCGCTGCGATTTCTTCATCGCGCCTCGTGATGCGGCTTTCCAAGTTCGCGATGCGCTCGGTTAGAAAGTAGCGGCCGGCGACGAATCCTCCGCTCCCGAACAGAACTGAAAAGGTGGCAAACGCTATGGGGTTGCCGATGACCAATGCGGCATTCGTTTGGAAGAAGGCGATCAGGTCGTGCATGTTGAACATCCTCTTGGGTTCCGGAGGGTGGAGTTCCGGTCCGAACGACCACGTCCTTCGAACTAGCCTCGCCGCCGCCGTTTTTGGCGCCCGGCACAAGCCTCTCCTGCTCATCTGCTTTCAGGAATAAGGAATATATTCCTGTCTCGTCAAGGCCAATCCTTGACCTTTTGTTCTTATTTTGTTCACTGCTGGCCCATGACAGGAAGGCGAACGATGAGACTTCAGCTGGAGATCGAAGGAGGTTCCTCAACAGAGGAGCAGCGCGCCATCGAGGCTGCTAAGGCTGTGTTTGCGGCGGCGCGCATCTCGTCCGAGCAGGCAGCAGATGGGATGTCCGCGGTTGAAACTTGGGGCGATGCAGGCTGTCACGACGATCAAGCTCCCGTGCAGGACGAGGATATGGATGGGTGCCAACAAGGCCGCGATCGAGTTGTTGGATTGATGTGGGACTGCGATCCGCCTTCTCAGAAAGAGCCGAACTCATCGTCGTCGTGGCATTCGACCGCGGCCTAGATAGAGAACTGTTCACGGGTTACGGCCCGACTGATCAGCAAAGCGAGGAGCGGGTGATTAGGATCGCCAAGGCGCTCGCCTCGAAGCATGTCGGCGTGATTGCCTGAAGCCGAGATGCGGACGCTGCATTGGGCGACTACGGCCCACAACCCTCTTCGTCATCGCCGATGCCAGACATGGAATAAGCCCAGTCACTTTTGCGCCGCGCCTCCCGGGCGGAGTTGGCACGGCAGGAACCGGTCCCATCAAAATATCGCTGGGGGCGCGTATGACTGGAGCCGGACGAATATCGTGCCGCGGCAGACCCGGTTCCGTAGGTGGCCTGCGGGGTTCTACGGCAACAGAGCAGATCGGCTTCGCGCGCTACGCAGCATCCCTACCCGATTTTCGGCCCTTGGATTTGGTGCCGCCCTTGATGCCTTCCTTGGCAAGGCTCTTGCGAAGCACCGAGGCCAGGTCGATGACGTTTTCTTTTGGCGCCGGCGCCGGCTTGGGCGGTGCTTTGCCCTTGCGCTTGGCGTCGATCATGGCAATCAACGCATCCTCGTACGTGTCTTCGAACTTCGACGGATCGAACTTGGTGACTTTCTTGTCGATCAACAGCCCGGCTATTTCAAGAAGGTCTTCATCGTATTTGGGGCTTTCCAAGCCATTGAACACGGTCTTTTCCGACGTCATCTCGTCGTGAGTGCGCAGCTCGGTCAGCAGCATCCCCTTCTGGAAGGGCTGGATCAGCACCTCGCGCCCGCGCTGATAGAGCACCACGCAAGAGCGCGCGGCCACGCGCTTGTTCGCCATCGCGTCACGAAGAACCGAAAAGGCTTCGAGCGAGGCGCCGTCCGCCGGGATCAGATAATAGGGCTTTTCCAGATATCGAGTGTCGACATCCTCAATTGCGACAAATGAATCCACCTCAAGTGTGTGGGCCGATGTCAGCTTGAGCTTCTTGATCTCATCGGGCTCGATCTTGATGAAATGGTCCTTGTCTACCTCGTAACCCTTGACCTGGTCCTCGCCCTCGACGACATCGCCAGTCTCTTCGTCGACATAAGCGCTTTTGACGGGCAGCCCGTCTTTCCGGTTCAGTATCTTGAAATGGATCTTCGAGGCCTCGCTGGTTGCACCGACCATCTTCACGCCGCACGAAACCGACCCGATCTTCAGGAAGCCTTTCCAAACCGCGCGGGGTGCCGCCATGACATCGCTCCTTGTCTGCCGTCAGTAAGAACACACGAAGTCGCCACCTGTTCCGTCGGCGCACCCCGGCTCCGCTACTCGGTCGCCGCCATCGGGCTGGTAATTACGACAGCGCGGACATCCCGGGGAATGCTGTGGACCGGTAGACGACCGCGTTCGCGCATGCGCGGCCGCGACCGGCGCTGCCGGTGATGTGCCCACCGTGCAACCTCATTTAAGTCAGCTCGAGCCAAGCGTAAGCCGGCCTCTCCGCGCCTGTACATGGCGCATCGACTGACCAAGTCCCCAGTCGGGTTTCCCTTGCAGCATGCGAATGGCCACCGCCTATACAGATCCGCTTTCAACGCTCTAACCGGCGGTGTTAGAGACGTGGAGCGGGGTTCAGAAGTCCTAATGCCGGCAGTGTCTTGACGCCAGCAAGGTGTTCGAGTTGCATCAAAACGGCGTCCACCAGGAGTGCAGCGGCTCCAGATGACCTGCCCAGTGTCGCGGAAACAGCCGCCTTAAGGGCGATCCCTGTCCGAAGAGATCGGTGGAAACGCGGCGGGCGAGTGCCAGGTCGTGTGCGGCCCGATTTTTCGGAGGCGCTAACATTGGTGATTCCGCTGGAGCAGCTTTCCGTGTTTGTTCGCAAACGGAAAATAGGCCGCCGTAGCGGAGCCTCAAAATGATGGACCGCATACGCCGGGTCGGAGGAAGTTTCGAGGCCGCAATGATCTTGATCATGGCCCTAGCAGCAATCGGAATCGTCTTGGTCATCACCACCGACATTTTGTGAGTTCTCAGACCTCATGGCCCTGGGCAGCGTTCGCTCGCTCGTCGAGTTGCGTTCCCAAACTGGTGGCTCGCAGACCTGATCTTGTCAGCACCGAAACTGGCAAAATGTCGAAACCCGGCAGCTACGCCTCGCCGTATCACTCCGGCGGACGCGCCGGCGTGATCGCCCTCCATGGGGTTCTCCGGCGCCATTGCACCGCACTGGGCTAACTCGACAGGAACAATCAACCGATCTTCTTGTTTGACGGCGATCGCGGTTGACCATCTGCCCGCTGCCGCGGAACAAAATCCACAGGTGGCCGAGCCTGGAGACGGTCACCGCGCGGGGCGAAACTTCTGATCGTTCAGGTTTCGTAATCGGTAGCGGGAAAAAGAGATGCTGGACAAGACCTGGCGAATTACGAAATCGAGTGTGGCCGGCTTCATCGGCGACAGCGCTTTCAGTCATGGCGCCGCAATGGCGTTCTTCGCCGTGACCTCTCTGGGACCCATTCTGTTGTTGGTCGTGGCCGTAGCAGGCCTGGTATTTGGCCAAAGCGCCGCGCGCGATGCCGTCGCGGGACAATTGACGGGCCTGATGGGCGGTCAAAGCGCGGATGTCATACAAAGCGTACTGCAAAGTGCCTCCAACCGGTCGTCTGGTGCCATCGCCACGATTGTAGGCCTGGTGACATTGTTGCTGACAGCGTCGGGCGTGTTCGGTGAGATGCAGACCGCCTTGAATGAGATCTGGAAAGCGAAGCCCCAGGGGGGCTCCGTCTCTCGCTTAATCCGTGCACGGACGGCCAGCTTGGGACTGGTGATCGCCCTTGGCTTCTTGCTGATCGTTTCTCTTGCTGTGAGCGCCGCCATTACCGCGCTAGGCGACACGATAAATCGGCTTTTGCCGTTCGGATCAATCTTGATCGAAGGGCTGAATGTCTTGATTTCCTACCTGCTGATAGCAGTGCTCTTCGCCGCCATCTACAAGGTCCTGCCGGACCGCCATCTGGAGTGGCGCGACGTGTGGTTCGGAGCGTTTGTGACGGCCGCGCTGTTCACGGCTGGCAAGAGCCTGATCGGCTTGTACTTGGGTAGCAGCGCGATGGGATCGTCATTCGGAGCCGCCAGCGCGTTGATCATTGTGCTGCTCTGGATCTACTACTCCTCGCTAATTTTTCTTCTTGGTGCCGAATTCACTCACGCCTACTCTTTTGAACATGGAAGCCGGCGACCCTTGGGTGAGGCTTCATCGGGTTGAGCCACGGCCGCAGAGCGGCCGGATACGGGGCGAAGACGCGATTGGCAAAAGTGCGGGATTGTTGTTCCTGGAGCGAAGTCGGATCGCCAGGGCTACGAACCAGCGACTTCGCCATGGGCGACCCAGGAACCACCCGTCGTTTTCGGACCCGTCGCCAGCGGTCCCCCCGCGATACTGACACGGGTTCGAGACGACGCATGGCACAGCGGGCCTTCGTCACTTACTCTCCTATGACCCCATCGAACATGTTGCCCTACGCCTCAACGCTCAGCCTCCGGAAAAGCCGAACTGGAACCTAAACGCACAGGGCTGGTTTGATGGCAAGAAAGGAGACCTCCATGATACGCTTACTCGTTCAATTCGGCGCTCTCTGTCTGGCGTACAATTTCGGCAAACAAATTGGCCGTGAGCAGGGCCGTCTTTCACCAACGGGCCAACCGCGACGCCGCTCCTTTTCGGAGGCGGGTGCCGCGCAGACTGGTGAGCGCAACGAACAAGGTTAGCCGCTTGCAGACTGCGCCCACCTGCGAACCGCGCAGCGCTTCTGAGGGACCACGCGACGTCGGGCCTCATGCTGGACGAGAAACCTTAGCGGCATGGCGCTCCGCGAGATTGCCCGGCAACTGATCGGGCGGGCATTGGGCGGGCTTTGCACGAGTGTCAGCGCGACGAGGGCCAACGGTGCCTCCTCAACCTGGTAATTGCAGAGCGTCCGACAGTAATTACACCCCCACAGTCAATCCGCACTGTCAGCTTGTCGGCTTTGCGATCGATACGGATGATATCCCCGACGAGAACGACCTCATCTCCAGCGCGGGTTTTGGGTGGCGGGTCGACCGAATAGGGTTGACCATAAGACGGAATGTTTACTTGGGCACGTCCAAGATATCAATGCCGGCAAACTGACTTGGTTGCGTGAAATCGTAAGTCTCTCTCATCGCCCCGGTGAGGCCGAGCACCCTCTCCCCGGAGGGGCACAATGCGCGCGGTTAGGGAACTCCAACGCTCCTGATTGACCGCCCGCGATCCAGGAACTCACAAGCGCGCGCGGTAATCGCCCGGGCGCCGTGGACGTCGTACATGTCACCCCGAGCACCGCGTTTTCTTTCCAACTCGTCTTTTCGCGGCAGCTACATGCCACTTCCTGCGAACAAACGCGGTTTCGATCCTAGCAGCCAGGCTGCCATTGCCGCGTTAGGCGCTTTGCGCCAGATAGGCCACGGTCGCAGTCCCACAGCAGAGCCGTGGTGAGGTCATTCAAGTGATCTTCTCTGAATGTGGCAGCGAAGCGACCGTTACATTCTCTTCGCCGCAAGGGCTTCGCCGTGCCGACGATCACGTCTTGACGGATTGGGTTGGCGGCCGCTGCATGCCTTCGGCGCCGGCCCGGCGGGTTCCTGACCACAACGGGGCCACGGAGTCTGTTAGGGGTTATGAAAGCAGTGGATAGTTGCCGAGCAGAGGTGTTCCGGCACGGACTGTTGTTTTAGTCTGCCTCGCCGGATTAATACCCAAGGCGGCCATGCTCGAACGGTTTAGCCCATGTCAGTTTCTGCCTTTCCTGTCAGCCGAGAGCGTGCATCGGTTATGATCGTCGCCGACGCAATAGCTCGGCTTCCGAATGACGAAGCGGCCGAGCTTTGGTTGGAAACGGCTACGCATCTGTTGTCAGTCGCGATTGAACGCGGAGATGACACAGACCAGGCGCGCACTGAGGTCGTTCGGTTCTTCGATGCGGTTCAACGGATGCGAACCACGGTTTCATCAAAATAGATGGAGACGACAATCGTAGGCTGTGAAAAGCCTACAACTATGAACAGTCTCGTTTCGCACATAGTTGGCGTTTACCGGTGCCCAGGCATCCCAGCATTTGTCTGCGTGAGAGAGGGAACCAGGTGCAGTTACCTATCGCAGGACGTTTACAGAGCGTCTGGATACCAGCCCGAATTCGAGGGGCTGCCTTGGGAATCGGAATACCGGGCCGCCAGAAACCCGACAATCTTAGCAACCGATGATACGAAGCGGTAAGTGCCTAACCATACCATCATGGAACCAAGCCCAATCCGGCAGGTTCACCAACGTTATGCCGCTATACTTCTTCGACACGATTGAGAATGGACAGATCACCCGCGATGATCTGGGTGTCGAGATGAGTCCGTGCGACATGCGCGAGGAAGCGAAGCGGCTACTGCCTGCAATCGTGGCAGACCACCCGCTCCCGGCAGACTCAACGATTTTGCGGTATGGGTCCGCGACAAGTCCGGGTGCTGTGTCTATGAGGCGAGCTTAACGCTAATCACAAGGACGCTGCTTGCGCCAGCGTAGGCCGCCCAGGCTTTTTGGCCGAACCCTGGTGTCACCTGTAGGTCGTCCAAACGTTGCATGACGCAGCTTTTCTCGCGCTCGGACCTTTCCACGCCTGACAAGGTTTAGCCGTTAGCGTTGTCATTCGGACTGGTCCGCCGAGCTTTCCTTGCATGGTTTTCGCAAGCGCTTTTGTTTGCCGGCCTTGAAAGCGCCGAAGGCGCGCCGGGCGCAGCAGTCCGTCGCCATGAGCACCATGGCAGGCCTGCCGGACTCGCGCTGCACTCCATCGGTCGCGTTTTGATTATCCGGCAGTTCATCTTTGGCCCAGTGCGATAGGGGCTGGTGCGACGCTTGGCGACCATGCCTTGGTTGACGAGGTGAAAGACAAGTCCACCTCCAGTGCGGGGAAACACACAGCCCCGCGGTCCTCCGAGGCATCGGAGCCGACCAGGGAGAGCACTCATGAGTCGACATGGAATGGTTCAGCCTTCAGCTCAGGCACTCAGCCGCCAGCATCGACGCACGTCTATGGTGATGATCCACTCCAGCAGAGCCGGGCCCGGCCGCCCACCGGTCCCGACAACGTCCGGGCAACTATTTTTGCGCTTTGGCCATTTTCGGGCGGTGCGTTCTACGGGGCTCCGTTCGACTATGGCGGCCGCTATTGCGGCCCGCGCTGCCACAGTGACTATCCTGGTTATATGGCTCGGTATCCGCACCGCTACTCTAGGCATCACCACCGCCATTGCCGGGTCAAGCTGTTGCACCGGGACCATTACCAACTGGGTGTTGGAACGCGTGCAAATTTGCCCTTACTGACGGCCCGCCTCGGCTTCACTGATTTCTCTCGGTTAACTGGCCCCTCGTTACTTTGGTCGCGCCGATCACCGCCAAGCGACGTGTTCGACGTGCGAAGTCCATCGACAGGCGGCAATTGCGTAAAACGGTGGCCGCCACGGCACAATGAGCGCAAGTGACATGAGCGGAGGATGGGAATGATCATCTTGGCTGGCCAGCCGCCCGGCTGAGACGAGGGTCCCCGAAACACTACGGGCAAGTTGCTATTCCTATCCGAATCTGCTCTCCTCTTCCAAGGACCAGTCGCAACGCAGTTTGCTGAATCCATGGTCCCTGTCCTTGATGGCGACCGACGTTTCCCCCGCCCCCAACCGGCGTCGGTCGACCTGCTCTTTGGGCAGTTCAATCGCCGATGGCCATGGTTTCCGAGAACGCGGCAGACCTCCCCGCGAGAGCCGCCGGACCGGCACAGGCAATCCATCTGAAGGCAGCATTCTTCTGCCCCATCGCGGTGCTCATGGACAAAGGACATGGAGAAAATGTCCAGCTTCGTGGGAACTGCTCGCCACCGCCATCAACATTGGGGAAAGAACAAGCCGAGCGCGTCAGATGGCCCGAGATTGGACAGCCTATCCGATTAGACCGTCGGGTTTGTTGGAGCAGCCTTGAGCATTACCCGTGCGCTTTCTAAACCGGACTTTGGTCCCGGTTGCTTCCGACCGAAGACCAGCATCGGGAACCTTCGATTCTGCGTGAAGTTGGGTCGGAGCTCAAAATTTGTCCGGTGTGAGGCTGGTGGAAGATGGCACTCTCTCGACGACTGCTGATGTGCAACATGACGTTCGAATGTCCTCATTGCGGTTTCGCGCTGAAACGGGCAGGCAGTTGGTTTCAGGTCGTTTCCTCGCGCCGCTGCGAGGGATGTCAACGCCAGTTTCGAATCACTTATACCGACAAACTCACCCTCTTCGCCAAGCATGAGCAGGAGGCAGTGCTTGAGGCTCACACCGCTAACCGCCAGATTGCATCGTAGTGATGCCTGTTCAAGTCACGGCATTCGAGATTACAACTCCGCCCTCCCCCCGCCGCCAGCCAAAGGATATGGAACGATGCTAAGTGGAGCTGTCACATCCCCCGTGCCTTGGGGATGCGCGTCGCCAACCTTCGAGCCCGAATGCAGGCGGCCGAGATCACTGAAGACGAATTAATGGCCTTCCAGAAAGTCGTCGCGATCATGGAAAACGGACTAGGCCGTATCGATGGCGACGATCTTATCGCGGCCTCCTTCGTCGACGATCTTTCGCCGGAGAACGTAGCCGACCACGCCGACATTCAGCCGACTTTGACTCCCGTGCCGAAGCAGCGACAAAGTCGCAGGCGAACTTGTGGCAGCGGAATCGCCCACGTACAGATCGCCGTCATGGGACCCGACCGCGACGATTTGCTGGCTAGGGGGGCGCTCCAGCTGCCATTCTTGCGGCGGTGTTCAGGCCCGCTTGGACCTTTCGGGATTGACGCTCAGAGTGCGGGTTCTCGTCGACAGCACTTGCTAGGTGGCTTGCGCCAGCATTGCTGGCGGGCTGATCGGATTAATGTGAGCTGCGACGTTGAAGTCTCGCAGGGGGCGTCTCTGCTCCTTGCGACCTCATGCAGCGCCGAAGTTCGATGTTCCTCGTATGCAATGCTGGCCGAAAACTGGCGCACAGTGGTTTATTTTTTGAGCCCTGACAGAGGCACACGCATGGAGATTACCAACCCACCGGCCGCCCAGTCGCGCGAAATTGTGCCGTCGAGCCCAGCAATGGTTGCTTGCTCAAGCTGGGTACCGAAGCCCGAGCTGTGAGCAGGTCCATAAATCTCCGGACCTCCGGTTTCGCTCCAGATCAGAAGAAGGCTTTTGGCATCAATCATACTCAGAACATCCAATTTCCCTCCAGCGCTTGCGAAACAACCGTGTTTGGCCGCATTGGTCGCGAACTCGCTGATAATCAGCGCCAGCGATGTCATGGCACTGCTTCCGAGGGGGACATCTACCCCCTTGATGCTTGTCCCGATCTGGGGCGCATTTTTGTACGGCGCAAGAACCGCGTTGAGCAGTGCCAAGAGGGTCGTCTCGCGTTGAATTTCGGCGTCGTCCCGGAGGTCTGCCAAGATAAGATCATGGGCACGGGCCAGTGAGGCCAGCCGGTCTCGCATGTCGCCTGCCAACTCGGCCGCACTGCTCGCTGACCGCTCACTCACCGACACCAAAGCCGACGCGACAGAAAAAAGATTCTTCACTCGGTGATTCATTTCCCTCAGCAGCAGCTTTCGCCGTTTCTCGTTTCGCCTCCTCTCGGAAATATCCCTCGCGATCTTGGATGCGCCCAGAATTGTGCCACCATTCCCCAGAACAGGCGAGACAGTCACCGAAACCTCGACCAGGCTGCCGTCTTTGCGCTTCCGAATGGTGTCAAAATGTTCGACGCGCTCGCCCCGACGTATCCTCTCCAGAATGGCATCTTCCTCTTGCCGTCGATCTTCGGGAATCAGGATGAGTATCGATTGCCCGACGGCTTCTTCGGCCGAAAAACCGAAGATACGTTCGGCGCCGGTATTCCAACTGGTGATGATGCCTTCAATCGTCTTACTCAGGATCGCGTCGGTAGAGCTCTCGACGATGGAAGCAAGCCAAGCGCGTGCGTCTTCACTGCCCTTAGCGCCGATTTCTTCATCGGGCGGAGGCGGCACCAAATAGAGAGGCACAGCGGCTGGACCAATGTCACCCTGACCGAAACGCAAAAATCCATTCCTCTTGGCAGGCAAATGAACGGGCATCCGATTTCCTTGCTTCCAGAAAAATGGAAGCGTCGAACCGCGATAGCAAGTCTGCAGAGCGTCCCCAAAGCGAAAACTTGCAGTTAATTGTCGTGGAGAACGATCATGAAGGCCGCCAAGGTGACGGCGGATCAAAGGGACTCACCCGAAGGAACTACAGGATCATTGGTTCGGGGTGGTCGGTGAAGAGCAGGCTGCGGTCAGCAAATACAGTTTGGTCGGCCGGGATGGGCGTTCCGAGCACCCTTTCACATAGCTGCCGGTCGCTTCGATCTCGGTACTGCTGACCCCGATCGCCTTGGCCGCGGAGAAAAGATTGTGGATTGCGGCGGCCACCGAGATCACGTCTGGACTGGCCAAGCCTGACAAATTGCTGCTCACTCACTTGTCCACAAAATTGACGCCGGGAGTGCTCATGCAGCCCTCAGGCGACGAACGTAAGCGAAGCTTCGTTATTTCGGTGACACGCAGCCAGTTTTTTACCTTGTGCCTCAATGTGACCGGCCGGCCGAGGTGTGCTTCTGCCGCTTTGAATGGCACCTGGGCCATGACCTGCGAAGACACAACCGACCCGCCGGCCATGATCTCAACTCGATACTCGGCCACTCACGCCCCCGCGATTGTTACCCCACCGCGATATAATTAGTTCGAGCTAAAATGGTTCCGGAACTTCGGCGGAGCCAGATGTTGCAGCCCGCGTGGAAAGGCCCATTTGACCAGGGCGGCTCGGTGGCTTGATCTCGCAGGGCAAACCGCCGAGCCTAACTGGCAACGGTTGCCAGCTTATGTGAAATTAGCATCGTGGCCATTGGCCGGCGTCGTTCAAACACACGAGCAAAGAAGACAACGCGGCGTTAGGTTCCAGTGTTGCGCGTAGCGGCACCCACCCTGAAAACTTCAAGCTTCTCGCTGTAAGAGAGCCTTACCCTTTCGCCGCATCGCTTGCAGGTGAACGTCGTTACGGACTTGACCCAGGAGCCTTTCCTGACCAGTGGGTTTTTGCAGCTCGGACACTGGAAGGTCAGGTTTTTGTCAAGCAGCTGATTGGATAGAGCCATCTCATCTTCTCCCAAGATGAAGTGGCCGTGCAAGACTGGTGCCAAAAATGTGCGTATTAGAACGACACAATTGGCGGCGGATCGGGAGTCTTGCCAGGAGTCAATGTGAGGCTGGGCACTCTCGGCAGTCGAATCACTGCCTGGCCATCCCAGTTGGTAGCGGCCGCACCGGTCTCGGCGCAACCAGGCGCGCGTGCGCGAAGCTCCTGGGATCGTCTCCCGATAGATTTCACTACTTCGTCCGACACGTCACCTTTGGAGGGCCGCCTACACTATTGTTCCGGCTGAGCCTACTGGCGTGTGTCTCTGGGGCATTCTTTGAACTCGCAGGCTGGACTGGAACCAAACCGGAAAATAAGTCTTTCCCAAGGGAAGGGCTACAACGGACCCGACACAATGGATGGACATTTCGAACTGGAACTAGCCAAGGCCAGACTGAGTGTGAGCCAAGCAGAGTCGGAACTGAAACGTGTCGAGCGGACAAGCGCTAGGCGTGGGCATCGATCTCGCCCTCTGCGACACGATAAGAGGCGCCCAGCGCCGCGTCAATGAAGCAAGAGAGCACCTGGCGAGGATCAAGGTCGGCGATTCACCTGAGGTTTGCCCACGCGGGCACGGAGGCTAGTTCGTCAGGATAAGCGGTTCGGTGGATTGATCGCGCATCGGCAGGAAGACCGAGCTTAACCGGCAACCGCATCGCTTATCATCTTTCCCAGCTGAGCCTCAGATGTGCGCCATCTGCCCCCAAAGGCGCAATTGGAAGCAATTCGGATGCGACGGCTCCGTCAACTCTGGATCACAATGGCACTTCGAGTTTTGCCGCAAAATTGCCGCCGACGGCAAAGCCCGACTGCGGCGTGTAGCCGGCGGATCAACTACTAATCGGTTGCCGGCAACCCGTGAAGCGCCCTATCATCGGCACGGGGTTGGGAATGTGATGGCGCCGAGGTTCATAGCAAAACAGCTTTCTTGGCCGGCTGGGTTCGGCGGATGGCTCGTCCGAGCCGGTATGAACCGGGGCAACGCCCGCCTGAACAGCTACGCTCTCGACCAATTGCAGTTGGTTCCTGAAGACCGAGTGCTGGAAGTCGGATTCGGCGGCGGCGCAGCACTGCCGCGACTCGTTCTTGGCGCATCATTCGTCTGCGGTGTTGACCGCTCTCAGGATGTGACGAGCCCAGCCGCTCGCAAATTTGCCGATGCGGTGCGCGCCGGACGAGCCGAGTTTCACGTCGGGGCGGTTGAAAAACTGCCGTTGCGGGATGCGACATTCGACAAAGCCCTCAGCGTTCACACCGTATACTTCTGGGAAAGCCTCAAGGCCGGATCTTCGGAATTGGCACGAGTACTCACGCCTGGCGGGCGAATCGTGTTGGGCTTCCTTCCCAAGGCACGTATGGATCGGATGAACATGCCAGCAGATATCTTCACCCCACGTGAGCCTGACGAGATCATCGCTGCTTTGCAAGGAGTGGGGTTCAACGAGACGGAGCTTCGAAAACCGAACACGGAAACGGCATGGGCCGTCGCGACAGGTGTGCGAAGCTGAGCTGTCCGCGCCGATCCAGCGCGGCAAGAAAAAAGTTCGCAGGCGTGAGCCAGCGGCCTACGAGCATCTTTGCCGAAACATCGGGGTGCCGGTGGCGGCGGGATTAGCTGCAAATTGGTTTCCGTCGAGCAAGCAGGCCCGTGAGCCAGTCTGGATCCATCTGCGGCACCGAGGAGAGAAGCAGTTCGGTGTAGGCTGCGTGGGGTGGCGCGAGTACCTCGGTTTTCCAACCCTGCTCCACCACCTGCCCCTGGTGCATAACCACGACCTCGTCGGCAATTGCTCTTACCGTTGCGATATCGTGCGTAATGAAGATGTAGCTAATGCCGAGTTCGTGCTGCAAGCGCATCAGGAGCTTCAAGATCTCTTCCTGCACAATCTGATCGAGTGCCGAGGTCACCTCGTCACAAATAATAAGTTCTGGGTTCGCGGCGAGCGCGCGGGCGATGCAGATCCGCTGCTTCTGGCCACCCGACAATTCACCGGGCAGCCGGTCGAGGAAGCTTTCGTCCATCTCGATCATGTGCATGAGCTCGCCGACCCGCCGGTCGCGCTGCTGCCCCTTAACGCCCAAATAGAACTCAAGCGGGCGTGCGATTATCTCCTCGACCGTCTGGCGGGGGTTAAGCGCGCTATCCGGCGACTGATAGATCATCTGGATACGGCGCAGCAGGTCTTTCGAGCGGCGTTTCAACGAGAGGGTGAGCGGCTTGCCATCAAAGGACATCGATCCAGACAAGGCAGGCAAGAGACCCGTGACGACGCGGGCGAGGGTCGATTTCCCCGACCCTGATTCGCCGACCACTGCGACCGTTCGGCCGCGCGGAACCTTGATCGACACATCCACCAGCACCTTGACCCTTCCGGCATAAGCGGCGGTAACATTGTCGATGGTCAGTAAATGGTCCTCGGTCCGAATCTCGGGCTTCGCAAGCTTGCGCACTGCCCAAAGCGTCCGAGTGTATTCCTGGGTGGGAGCCGTAAGTATCTGCCGCGTATCGGCTTCCTCAACCGTTTGTCCGTGCCGCAAGACCATAATCCGGTCCGCCATCTGCGCCACCACGGCCAGATCGTGAGTCACATATATCGCTGCTGTGTTAAATTCCTCAACAATCCTGCGGATCGACGCAAGGACCTCGACTTGGGTGGTCACATCCAGCGCAGTTGTCGGTTCATCGAACACGATCAGGTCGGGGCGGCAGGCCATGGCCATTGCCGTCATGGCTCGCTGTAGCTGGCCGCCTGATACCTGATGCGGATACCGAAAACCAATGGTCTCAGGCTGTGGGAGTTGGAGGCGCCGATAAAGCTCCACGGCATCGCGATTAGCTTTCTCTCGGCTGGCGATCCCGTGCGCAACTGCCGTTTCAACCGTCTGGTCGAGGAGCCGGTGAGCAGGGTTGAACCAGGCGGCGGCGCTTTGCGCAACATAAGCAATGCGGGAGCCCCGAAGCCGCCGACGACGGGCTTCGCTCATTGACAAAAGATCGGCACCGTCGAAAAGCACCGCGCCTCGGCTAATACGGCAGCCCGGCTTTGCATACCCCATTGCGGCAAGGCCTATGGTCGATTTTCCGGCGCCGGATTCGCCAATCAGCCCGAGCACTTCTCCGCGTTTAAGCGAGAGATCCACGCCGCGCACGATCGGGTGCCAGCGCTCGTCGGAGAAGCCTTCAACGTGAAGATCCCGGACCTCGAGCAGATCTGTTCCCTTTTCGCGCAGGGCGGCACGGCTAGTTTTCATCACGCGGTCCGCTCGTCGAATGCAAAAACCAGTCCACGACAAAGTTCACCGCTACTGTGAGGAGCGCAATGGCGCCGGCCGGCAGTAGCGGAGTGACATCACCATAAGTGATCAGCGTGGCGTTTTCCCGCACCATCGACCCCCAATCAGCCGACGGCGGCTGTATGCCCACCCCCAGGAACGACAAGGCTGCAATCGTCAGAAACACAAAGCAGAATCGCAGACCAAATTCCGCGATGAGCGGCGGCAGAATGTTGGGCAGGATTTCCTTGCGCAGGAGCCATGCTGCACCTTCGCCGCGCAATCGCGCGACCTCAACATACTCCATCACCGCCACGTTGAGCCCGACGGCTCGCGCCAAACGGAACACGCGGGTGGAATCGAGCAGCGCTATGATCAATATAAGGCTGGGTATCGACGAACCGAATATGGAGAGGAGCATCAGCGCGAAAATCAGGCTGGGGATCGACATCAACACATCCACAGCGCGCGACAAGATCTGATCTAGCCACCCTCGGTACATTGCCGCCAGAAGCCCGAGTGTCACACCGGCTGCAAAGGATATGACGGTTGTCGCGAAGGCGATGCCGATCGTGTTGCGGGCTCCGTAGATCAGTCGAGTGAGCATGTCGCGACCGAGTTGGTCGGTGCCGAACATGAACTCGTGACTCCAGGGCGCGAACGCCTCGCTAAAGACCTGCGTTTCCCGGTACGGTGCGATCAGTGGCGCAAAAAGGGCGACGAGAACGTAGCAGAGGGTTACCCCCATACCGAACCAGGCACTGAGCGGGGCCTTCTTCAGCGATGTCGTCATGCGAGATCGGCGTGTGCGCCTTATCCTGGGCGCCCTGGGGGGCTGGATGACGGGCTCCGCGCTTGTCATCGCGGGTGCAACAGCCTCGGGTTGGTAGCGATCGAAATGATGTCGGCGATCAGGTTGAGCAAGATGTAGGTTGCGGCGAAGACGAGGGCGCAGGCCTGCACGACGGGTACGTCTCTTGATTTCACGGCATCGACCATCAGTTGGCCGACGCCAGGGTAGACGAATACAACCTCGACAACCACGACGCCGACGATGAGATAGGCAAGATTGAAGGCGACAACGGTCACGATCGGAGCCCAGGCGTTTGGCAAAGCGTGCCGAAGCACGACCACCATTGGCGTCATTCCCTTCAACCGAGCCATGTCGATATAGGGGCTTGAAAGCATGTTGATGATCGCCGCGCGCGTCATGCGCATCATGTGAGCGACGATGACGAGTGTAAGCGTGATCGACGGCAGGGCTGCGCGCCAGACGTGCTCCCAAAACGGCGTCTGATCGTTTATATTCGCCAAGGTCGGGAACTTCGGTACGACGTTCAAGGTCCAGTTGATCGAAGCCGCAAGCCATAAGGGCAGCGACTGCGCGAACTGCGTGCCCGCGAACGTATCGCGGGAGATGATCAGGAAAGCGAGCATGTAGGCGACGAAGAACTCAGGGAACGAAATTGTCGTGAGTGTCACCGTGTTTACAAGCCGATCGAACCAGCTGTTGCGGTAGAGGGCCGCAAGAATACCCAATCCCAATGCCAGCGGCACCGCGATGAGCGCCGTCATGACGGCCAGAAACATGGTGTTGTATAAACGCGGTGCGATAATCTCCACGACCGTGCGTCGGTAGCCGGTTCGACTGGCGAAGGACGACCCGAGATCCCCTCGTGCCATCTTGCCCATCCAGCTGAAGTAGCGTTCGACCGGCGGGCGATCGAGGCCCACCTCGTGCTGAAAAGCCGCTACGGTTTCGGGTGTAGCTGATTGACCAAGCATCGCCTTCGCAAAGTCGCCGGGCAGCATCGTGATCGCCGAAAAGATAATAATCGAGACGATGAACAGCGTAATCAGGCCGAGACCCAACCGTTGCAGGACCGTTTTTAAAACCGGATTCATACGCATGCTGCGCGCTTTCCCAAAAGCCCGCCGTCCATTGCGGAGGGCGTGCTTGGCGAACATCTTATGCCTGTGCCATCCACCAGCGCTCGGCCATCTTCAGTCCGTCATTCTCCCAATTCGGCGCCACGTCGCCATGGGCTAGTTTCTTCGATTTGGCGCTGACGAAGTTGTTGAACACCAGCACTATGCTGCCACCATCGTCATGGGTCAGCTGCTGCATTTCGGCGTACATGGCGGCACGCTTGGCTTCGTCGGTTTCAGCTCGTGCCTTTACGAGCAACTCATTGAAGCGCGGGTTTTTCCAGAACGACTCGTTCCAACTGGATTCCGCTGCGAAGGCCTGCGTGAACATCCAGTCGGCCGTCGCGCGACCACTCCAGTAGGATGCGCACCAAGGCTTCTTCAGCCAGATGTTGTCCCAATAGGCGTCTTCGGCCTCGCGCACCACGTTGACGTCGATGCCGCACTGTGCGGCCGTCTCGCGAATGAGTGCGGCCGCGTCTACCGCACCTGCGAAAGCGGCATCTGCGACCGAAAGATCGATTTTCAGCTTCTCCATCCCCGCCTTCTTCAGATAATGGCGCGATTTCTCGGGATCGAAACTGTGTTGCGGCTCCGGGTTCTTGTAGAACTTGATCGCCGGCGCGATGGGACTGTCATTGGCAACGGTGGCATGCCCAAGGAAAATCTTGTCGGCGATCTCTTGACGGTTGATCGCCCATTTCAACGCCGTGCGCACATCCGGATTATCGAAAGGCGCCATGGTGACGTTCATCGGCAGCGTATAATGCCCGTAGCCGGTGATCTCGATGATGTCGATTTTGGGATTTCGCTTCAACATGCCGAGTGTCTTCAGATCGGCGCGGCCGATATAGTCCACCTCCCCGGTCGAGAGCGCAGCCATGCGTGCGGCCAAGTCGGTGATTGCGATGAACTCCACCTCGTCCAGGTAGGGCCTTCCGTTCTTGAAGTAGTTTGGATTGCGCTTGAGCTTGGCCGAAACGCCCGGTTGGAAGTTCTCGAGCACGAATGCGCCCGTGCGTGCGCCCGAAGCCCAATCCGCTTTCCCGTCAACGCTCGGCATGATCACGAGATGATAATCGCTCATGATGTAGGGGAAATCGGCGTTGCCGCTGTCGAGCGTGAAGACAACCGTTTGTGGGCCGTCGGCCCTGACGTCCTTGACGGAGGCAAGCAGAGACTTCGCGGCCGATTTGGTGTCGGCACCCATGTGATACCGCATGGAGGCCACGACATCGTCTGCCGTCACGCTTTTGCCATTGTGGAAGGTCGTGCCCTTGCGCAGCTTAAAGACCCAGGTCTTGGCGCCGTTGGATGCTTCGAAGCTTTCTGCAAGATCCGGCTGTACGCCACCCTTAGCGTCGACCTCCGTGAGGCCGTTGGACATCGCACCCGAAAAAGCAGTTTGGGAGAAGGTATCGGGATAGCCGGCCGGATCTACGGAATCAGTAGTCGCCCCGTGGGCCATGCCGAGCTTTGCGAAGCCTCCTTTTTGCGGTTCTGCTCGTGCCGCAGTGACAAAGAGCTGATCTGCGGCTGCGATGGCCAGACCTGCCGCCAATCCTAGATGGATGAACTCACGCCGCGAAACCTTGCCGCTCCCGACAAGACCTTTCGCGATGCGCAGTTTGTACTCTGATTCCGACATTGCCGTTCTCCCATTTGCGGATTTTCCGCGTTCTTTTTCCAACCGTCGTCGAGCACGCAATGCGTAAGTGCCCTGTCTTCGTCTTTTGTGTTCCTTCCTGTGCCTTCCGCTCTTGCCCGATCAGGCAGTCACATAGATGTTGCCGTCCTCGACCATGACGGGGAACGTTCGTGCACGCACGGTGGAATCGACCAGCGCCGAACCCGTTTTGATGTCAAACTCCCAGCCATGCCAGGCGCAGCGTACGATCTCGTTTTCCCGGTGATAGACGAAGCGCGCTTCGTCTACCGGCGCAGTGGTTCCGCATTGCGGGCCCTCACACAGCGGCGCCCCGCGATGCGGACAGATATTGAGTAGCGCGTGGAAAGTCTCTCCGATGCGAAACACGCCCACCGAAAGGCTGCGGACCTTTGCGATTACGGGTGTGCCCGTTTCGATCTCGTCGACGCGACAGATGAAGATTTTCTCGGCCATGTTCTGCTCCGTCAGGCAGCATTCGCGGTCAGGATGGGGGAAATGCGCTTGTAAACGTCGAGTGCATTTTGACCCATCACCTTCGTCCTCCAAGCGGGAGGAATGTGCAGCGTGTTGGCGTCGTCGTAGTCCCAATGCGGATAGTCTGACGCAAACATAAGCGTGTTTTCACCGTCCATTGCTTCCAGAATGGACCAGAGATGCTGCACATTCGCCGGCTGCTCCAGGGGCTGTGTGGAAAACCGAATATTTCGGCGGCAGTACTCGGACGGCAGCATCTTCAGCCAAGGCGTCTCCTTGCGAAGCGCCTTGTAATCGGCGTCGAGGCGCCACAGCACCGTCGGCACCCAGGCCACGCCGCATTCGACCACAACGAAATAGAGTTCCGGCCATTTTTCGAAGACTCCATGCGCAATCATGCTGGCGACATGGCTGATCGCCGACATGTGCAGGATGGCGTGTGTCTCCCAGAAGAATGTCGTGGGGGCAGGCGCGATGGCGTTCCAGTTGATTCCCCCATGGCCGCCGAGGTGGATGGCGAAGGGCAATCCCATTTCCGCGCAGGCTTCGTAGATCGGGTGGTAGAAGGGATCGCCGTACGGCCGCACAGAGCCTTGGGAGGCCAGAACCTGGACCATGCGCGGGTGGCTGCCGAGCCGACGGATCTCGGCCGCCGCCTGCTTCGGATCCTGAGGCGCGATGATAATCGAACCCATGAAGCGGTTGTCCTTCGGCAACCACTCCGCGACCTGATAGTCATTGTAAGCACTGACCAGCGCACTGGCATAATAGGGGTTGGCCAGCGTCGAGGCTTCAATCGGCTCGTCACCGGTGAGAATCGCCACGCCGACATTGTATTTGTCGAGATGCTTTTCTTTCATGATCCGGTAGTTGTCGGCTTCGGTCTCGGGCCGCACGTCCTTTCGCGAGAAATCTTGCGGATGGAACCAGGGCCGATGGCCATGCGGGAAGGATCCTCTAGGGCCGGTCTTTTCGCCCTCTATGAACATGTCCTTCCAGACGCCCGAGAGGTAGGGCTCGAGCACCGTGGCGCTGGACCAGTAGTTGTGGCAATCGCAGTCAACGATGAACACTTTAGCTTCGCTCCCTCTTTGCAGACCGCGTTCTGCTGGCCGTTAGTCTCTTTAGCTTCCGCCTTGACAAATGCCGGATCAAGCCAATGATCTCTGGGTAATGATCGGGTTTTTCGATTGAGGGTTAGTGCGTGCAGCTGGACCACATTGAGACGTTCCTCGACATCATCGAATCGCGGAACTTCAACCGGACTGCCGACCGGCTGAACATTACGCAGTCGACCGTCAGCAGCCGGATCAAGAGTCTCGAAAGCGCTGTAGGGTCGGAGCTTTTCCATCGTGGTCGCGCCGGTGCTGAACCGACAGCGGCGGGGCGACGTTTCGAAGCCTACGCGCGGGCGATGCTGTCGACTTGGTCGCAAGCGCGCCATGACGTGCGGGCCTTCAACCGGTTCGAAGGAACCCTGCGCGTGGCAGCGCAGGTTGGCATGACACGCTCAGTGCTGCCTGGGTGGGTGGAGGCGCTCTGTCGGGCCCTTCCCACAGCCTCGATCCATGTGGAATCCGACTATTCCAACCAGATGGTGACAGATCTGAGCATGGGGAATCTGGATATAGCCGTGCTCTACGCACCCCGCTATCTTCCCGAGATTGCTTACGAGCATCTGATGGTCGAGGAATATGTGATGGTGTCGACCTTCGCCAGGACAATGTCGCAGGTCAATCCCGACAGCTACATTCGGCCGGGCTACACCGTCGTACTCGAGAAAACGCATTCCGAGCTTATCCCCTCCCTCGCAATCTCGCGTCTCTCCATGGGATCCGAAAGCCTGGCAGAAGCGATGCTGCGGCGAACTGGGGGGAGTTGTTACATGCGCAACGACGATGCCCGCAGGTTTACGGCCGAGTGCCCTTCCTTCCTGGTCGAGGACGCACCGACGCTTTATCAGCCTGTCCACACGGCTATGCTCGCGCGGCGCAAACACGAACCGATTATTCGAAAGGGGCTTCGTGCGCTCCAGCTCGCGGTGATGTCGCTCGAGAGCTAAATCGAAATTCCCGATTAAAGACAGGGGTTCAACCCACTGTTCCCGAAACGGTCCCGCTGCCATGTTGGGGGCTCACTGAAGAGCCCGACCATGAACGCACACACTTCCTTTTCGGCTTCCGACTTCGCAACGATGCGGCAGCGGCAATGGGCCGACGATTCGTCACAGGCGATCCTCTGCCGCAGGGTCATCGACGAGACGCACGACGTGAAGACATTTGTCTTCACGTCTGCATCAGACCACATGTTCTGCTTCAACGCGGGGCAATACATTGTCCTTCACCTCACAATCGGGGGCGTTGCGGTGACCCGTTCCTATTCCGTTTCGTCGCCACCTACTCGACCGCTCGATTTGCACATCACGGTCAAGCGGACACCAGGCGGGCTCGTTTCCAATTGGCTCCACGAGAACCTGCGAGCGGGCGACGAAGTCAACGTCGAAGGCCCACTGGGGTCGTTCAAACTCGACGGCTTGAACAGCGACAAGCCTCTCTTTCTTGCTGGAGGCAGCGGGATCACGCCTCTTATGTCGATGCTGCGCACCTTGACGGACAGAGCGTCCGATCTCGACCTGCGCCTCATCTACAGCGCGCGCTCGCCGCGAGATCTCATCTTCAGGTTGGAACTCGATGCACTCGCTGCCCGGTTTCGTAACCTACGGGTGACATGCGTCTGTTCCCGGGCAGACCCCTCATGGGCAGGACCGACGGGCCGCATAGACGGCCCCATGCTCCGGCGCCTGGTCCCCGATCTTGGCGAGCGCACGGTCTACGCGTGCGGCCCCGAACAGTATATGAACGCGTTGCGAGACGGTCTTGGCCAGGCGGGTGTTGATCCACGGGGGTATCATGAGGAGAGCTTCGGGCGCAGCCTGGGCGGTGTTACTGCGGACGTAGCATCTGCTGTCTCGTCCTCGGTCCACTTCGCACGTTCGAGATTGGACCATCGTTGCGCTCCCGGGGAGACCCTGCTGGAGGCGGCGCGCAACTGTGGCGTCTATGTTCCCAGCGGCTGCCAACAGGGAATTTGCGGCACGTGCCGAATAGCCAAGCTCTCTGGCGAAGTCACCATGCAGGATCTCGGCGGACTCACCTCCGAAGAAATCTCAGCGGGCTTGGTTCTGGCCTGCTGCAGCCGCGCGAAAGGCCCTGTTACACTCGATCTTTGACTTCGGCTAAGGTTCCGAACGGGTCCTAGCTGGCTGCAAGCAGGCGGTTTGCGATTTGCTTAGCTGTGCTAGCAGCTCGCACGTGCTCCACCTCTGCCGCATTGGGCACGTCTATCAAAACCTCGAGGCCCCCAAAGATATCCAATTCACCCTCACATGCGACAGCAAATGAATGCTGTGCCACCCCCCGAATGTCCAGGGAAAGTATAAGAAAGTGAGTGTCTCGGACACACCAACTCGCCGGCTGCGGCTTGGGCAAAGTTTGTGTCAGTGCTTTCAAAAGCTGGCTCGGAAACGCCCAGGATGAAGAACACCGCGAGCTTGATCCGCGTATGCTGGGGATTCCCGAAGAAGCTGTCCGGCTCGCCTTGCTCGACGATCAGGCCGCATCCGAGTTCCATACGCCGACGACCGAGCATGGAGATGAACTGTTGCCGGCCGGCGGAAGAGCCAATAAAGAGAACGGCGGCTAGCTATCGGCTGGGCTGGGCGGCTTCGCAGGGCTATCGATCCACGTCGCCCAAAACAATGTCCAATGAACCTAGTATGGCGGTGACGTCGGCTAACATATGGCCACGGCAGAGCAGGTCCATTGCCTGCAGATGAGCGAAGCTCGGAGGACGCAGCTTGCATCGGTACGGCTTGTTCGTGCCGTCGGCCACGAGGTAGACGCCAAACTCCCCCTTCGGCGCTTCCACCGCCGCGTAGACCTCGCCGGCAGGCACACGAAAGCCCTCAGTATAGAGCTTGAAATGATGAATCAAAGCCTCCATCGAACGCTTCATGGCCGCACGTCTGGGCGGGACGACCTTGCCGTCGGTATTCGAAACCGGCCCAGGTCCCTCGCTTACCAGCAGGTCGACACACTGCCGCATGATCTTGGCCGACTGGCGCATCTCCTCCATACGCACCAGATACCGGTCGAAACAATCGCCGTTCCTGCCGACGGGTATATCGAAGTCCATCTCGGCATAGCACTCGTATGGCTGGGACTTTCGCAAGTCCCAGGCGGCACCTGATCCCCGCACCATCACCCCTGAAAAACCCCACGCCCAGGCGTCACTTTGCGAGATCTGACCGATGTCCACGTTACGAAGTTTGAAGATGCGGTTGTCCGTTAGCAGCCTGTCCAGGTCGTCCACGGTTTTGCGGAACGGGTCGATCCAATTGCCGATGTCCGTGATCAAGTCTGGCGGCAGATCCTGATGCACGCCGCCGGGACGAAAATACGCGGCATGCATACGAGAGCCGCTGGCCCGCTCGTAGAAGACCATCAGTTTCTCGCGTTCGACAAACCCCCACAAGGGCGGGGTCAGTGCTCCCACGTCCATGGCTTGGGTGGTGACGTTGAGCAGATGAGAAAGGATCCGCGAGATCTCGCTGAACAGAACCCTGATCAGCTGGCCACGCCGCGGCACGGCTAGACCCATTAGTTTCTCGATTGCAAGGCACCAGGCATGTTCCTGGCTCATCGGTGCCACGTAATCCAGACGATCGAAATATGGCAGCGCCTGGAGATAAGTCTTGGTTTCGATCAGTTTCTCGGTGCCGCGATGAAGCAGGCCGATATGAGGGTCGACACGATCGACGACCTCGCCGTCGAGCTCGAGAACCAGCCGTAGCACGCCGTGCGCCGCAGGATGCTGGGGACCGAAATTGATGTTGAAATTTCGGACGGAATTCTCTGCCATCTAGCGGCTCCTTCGAGAAGGCCCGCCTAACTTCCTTCCGAGCCCGACGTTCCATCCGTGCGCCCGGTCGGCATTGTTCCACCAGAATTCGCCAGTCCAAACTCCGGCTCATGCCCAACCGCTTCGGCCAATTGACTGAGGAAATTCACCAGAGCAGCTTGCGGATCATCGAGTTCGCCGACGACCACTGAAATACCCCAACGCCCAAGCACCGCCTCCTCCACAGGGTTTCGGCTGGTCATGAAGATGAAAGAAGGAGGGCGATCTTTTTCATACCCGGATCGATGCCAGGTTTGCCACAGGCGATGCAACAGCAACCGGATGTTCGGGTCGGAGAGGCTATAGCCTATGAAGAGGATCGTGCTGCCAAGTGCATCGGAACGAAACCGCACATCGAGTGGGGAATTGAAGGAAAGCCGGTCGAGATAATCCGTTTCGGTCAGGACAAGAGAAGAATCCTCATCGAAGTCGCCATGGAACTTGACGATGTGGGTAACCCCCTGGCGGGCTTGCGCTACATCGCGTGCATTGGCCACCTTGACGTATCGCCGACCGTATATTTCGAACGCTAGTTCCAGATTCCGGTCGTAATTCGTGGTATAGATGATGGGAAAATTGAGCATCACGATGAGGCGATGCAACTCCGATTTTTCGATCCGGTCCTTGGCGACCGACCAGTTTCTGTCCATCCAACTGCGCAGCGGTCCGATGCTGCCATGCCGTATCCGATAGTACTCGGCTAGAGTTTGAAAACGTTCGCGTCGCATCGAAAACTCGTCGTCGATCCCAAGTTCTTTTGCCATCTGCTCGATCAGTTTCTCCCAAGACGGAAGCCCAACGCTGATCGAGACACCCGCCCCGACGAATAGGATCGCACTACCGCGGCCGATAGCTTTTGCCAGTGATGCGAGACCATCGCTCATGGACAGGTGCCGGTGCTGGATGAGGCGCTCCAAACAGTTGCGGCCATCGCAAAGGGCATTGAGGTTCTCTCACGCGTCACTGGCAATCGTTGGCGACCAAACCAAGAGAGCCACGCTGTGTTCCAGCGACGCGGTCCGAAACTTGCCGTGAGTGCCGTCGCGTTTGATGACCACTTGAGAGACCAGGGCGGCCGTTCCCCGACAACCACCTACCGAAGGGGACAACGGAAGCAGCCGGGACGTGAGGCTTCCGTCAGACGATCGGCCTTTTTCTTGGCCAGCACCTGGGCTGAATTGTCCTTGACCAAAACAAATTGGCGGCCTTTAACAAATCTAAGTGCGGGCGAGCCTCATTCCTGTACATTCACCAAGGATGGAGGCCGAGATGAGCCAAAAGCGCCGCGATCTGGACTACCTTGTTCAGCACTATATTGACTGCAGGAGAGGCAAACCTTGGCCGCTGTCAGTATCGGCGGCCGTGGTGGCGATACGGACAGTTTTCCGCGAAAACCTCGTTTCTGATCGTGAATTGGCAACGCTTATCGCCAGAGCTGCGATCGACCGAGGACAGGTTGTCGAGTTCGACCTCAATGAGCCTGCACAGGCGGCATAGTGCCGATAGACGCAGGTAGCTCGACCACCACGGCAGGGACTCAACAGGCTGTAACTGGGGCCCGGCACGGATAGCTCTTCACGACGACCCTGGACTGCTCGTCACACTACGTGGCCGTTCGCAAACTCGGTCAGTCGCGCAGTTGCCTATTGCCGTGGCGCTCTGCAGCGCGACGCTGGCGGATCAAGTCAAAGGCAGTGGCACGACCTGATCAGCAACAACACGCCGATTGCGTAAGGGACGAACAAAAACACCATAGCCACCCAGTAGCCAGGTTGCGCCAGCGCCGCCAAATCTGATCCAAGCTGTTCCATTGGCTGTCCAACGCAGGAGGGTCTAGCTTGTTCCCGGGTTACGACCTTAGAGCCCCCGGCGGGCATCCGGGTCTTACCATGATGGAGCTGCAGGCTCGGGCATTAGCCTCATCAGGTCTGATTATGCTTTCGCAGATCGTTGCGAAGTAACATTTGTGCGCCGTCAGCCCAAGAGTTGACAGTCGATAGCATATTCGACGCTTCCTCACCCGAACCGGGTTGGGCGGAATTTGGCCAACAAGGGATGTTCGTTTCCCGTGGCAATCTCGCCTGCAAGCAGTTCGCCCGCGATCAGCCCGAGCGTCGCGCCGCTGTGACTGAAGGCAACGTAATATCCCTCAGAGTCCTTCAGCCGACCAAATACCGGCTCCCCATCGCCCGGGATCGGCTTGGGACCGACCCCGTAGCTCTCCAACTCCAGCTTCGGATTGCCCTCGAGCACCTTCGAGGCTTCGTCGAGAAGCCCCTGGAGGGTCGAAGCCTTGACGCCATACGTGCCGTCGGAATTTACGAGTACCTCTTCTTCGGACCATGCGGAATCAAGAACGAGAGCTCCGTCCGGCGTCGGGCGAACAGCGACCCGCGGCGTGTTGAGCACCGCCCGAAGTGGAAGGGCGACAGGCTTGGTCCTGACCAGTAAAGCGATCGGCGTTGCGTCCGCGATATGCTGCCCGGTTTGCGCCACCGAGCGCGGCACGTCACTCCCCGTTGCCAACAGAACCGCATCGGCAGCAAAAGTGGCGCCCATCTCCGTCGCGACGCCATTGGCGCGCCCGGCGGCGAGCGTCACGGTTGCGCGCCCCGCGTCGGTAACGAGCTGACCGCCCCGCTCCACGAATTCCCCAACCAGCAATTTGATCAACGACGGAAGATCGACCCAGCCTTCGCCCGGATTGAAGATCGCACCCTGGCGCGTGACCGCGCTTGCCGCGATGCCCGGTGTAGCCGAAGGAATGTCGCCTGCGAGCAAATGGCGTGCGTCATATCCAAGGCTCTTTTCATGTGCCAAAGCTTCCATGATCTCGTTCGAGGCGTCGTCCGCATCCCAGGTCAAACCACCGTCGAAGCGCAGCCAGGCAGCATCCGGGTACTTTGCCGACAAGGTTCTGTACCGGTCGATGCCGATCATGCGCAGCTGATGATATTCAGCCGAGCGCTTGCGTGCGGAGTTGAGCCAGGAAAGCGAGCGTCCGGACGCCCCACTGGCCAGCGGTCCGTCGTTGATGAGGATAGTTTCGACGCCGAGCCGCGACAGATGAACGGCGGACGAGACACCAAAAATGCCGCCCCCGACAACAACAACTTTTGAGACCGCGTGTGTAGCCATGGAATGTTCTTTCGCTGTAGATAATGAATCGTGTGAGCGGAATCGGGTCGTCCTGGTCTCTTCGGCTTCGGATCAAAGCACTTCGGCCAGGAAGCGCTTTAGACGCGTGCTCTTGGGGGTGTCGAAAATCGCTGCGGGTGTGCCGGACTCAATGACGCGGCCTTCGTCCATGAAAACGACCTGGTCCGCAACTTTGCGGGCAAAGCCCATTTCATGAGTGACTACGACCATCGTCATGCCGCGCTGGCCGAGGTCCGCCATCAGATCGAGGACGCCTTTGACCAGCTCTGGATCGAGGGCGCTGGTCACTTCGTCAAACAGAATAACCTCCGGATCCATCGCAAGGGCGCGGGCGATTGCCACACGCTGCTGCTGACCACCCGAAAGACTGCCAGGGCGATGGTGTTTGCGTGCGGCAAGGCCGACATCGGCAAGACGCGCCTCGGCGATCCGCGAGGCTTCCTGCACCGGGATGCCCTTGACCTTGGTCAAAGACAGCATGACGTTTTCAAGGGCGGTATGATCCGGAAAGAGATTGAACTGCTGAAACACCATGCCGACGCGCCGCCGCAGCTTCTCGGGTTTCATCGCCAAAATGCTCGCTCCGTCGAGCAACACGTCGCCGCCCTTGGGTTCGACCAGACGATTGAGGCAACGCAACAGGGTCGACTTGCCCGAACCCGAGGGTCCGATGATGCAGGTGACCGTACCCGCCTTGACCATCAGGCTAACGCTCCTGAGGACGTCGAGCTCGCCATAGGCCATATCCAGCTTGCTGACGGCGAGACTGCCGCCCTTGAACCGAGGATGCGCCGAATGAGAGTCGGAACCTACCTCCGACGATGGGCTGCAGGTGGCGCTTTCCAGTTCGCTCACCTCGGCCAGGCCGCTTGTGACCACGCCAGCTTTTTGCTTTCCAGTTCTTAGCCGGTTGTCGATGTGATTGACCACATGGGTCAAGGGCACGGTGATGACGAGATAAAAAACGCCCGCCAGCAGCAAAGGCGACAGATTTCCGGTCACTACCGCCTGATCCTGGCCGACACGGAAAATTTCGCGCTCCGATGTGAGCAGGCCGAGGAAATAAACCAGGCTCGAATCTTTGACATTGCCTATGAAGTGGTTGACCAGGGCCGGCAGGACGCGGCGGATGCCTTGCGGGACCACGATCAGGCGCATGCCTTGGCCGTAGCTCATGCTGAGCGCCCTGCAGGCTTCCATCTGGCCGCGTTCGACGCTCTGTATGCCCGACCGGAAGATCTCGCCGATATAGGCGCCGGCGATCAGGCTGAGTGCAAGAATTCCAAGCGGATAAGGCGAAGGCCCGAAGATTTCACGGCCTATGCGGGCGAAGCCCTGGCCGATCAGCAGGATTGTGACTATCGCCGGAAGCCCGCGGAAGACATCCGTATAGATCCGGGCGGGAATGCGCAGCCAACGCGATTGGGAAATGCCCATGATCGCCAGGACCATGCCTATTGCGACGCCGAGCACCGTCGAAGCGGCCGCAAGCACCAATGTGTTTTTCAGTCCGATGGTGATCATGCTGGGCAGCACGTCGGCCATGGCTTGCCAGTCGAGAAAACTGCGACGCAGATTTTCAAGCCAGTTCATTCGGTCCCCTTCTCATTGCGCGGGTGCGAGCTCATCGAAGTGCGGCCAGCGAGGTTTCCAGCCGCCGGCCCTTGGCCGCCGGCTGGGGTGTTCACATCTTGGGGAGATATTGATCGGGCATCGGCGAACCGGGGAACCACTTTTCATAGAGAGTCTTCCAGGTGCCGTCCTGCATGGCTGCATGCAGGACAGTGTTCAGTGCAGTACGCAGCTTGTCGTTGCCCTTGCGAATGACGAAGCCCGCAGGCGCATCGAACGACGGAACATTGACCGCAATCTTCAGCTCCGGGTAGCGCTTGCCATAGTCCTTGGCCGCCTCATAATCGAGAAAATGAGCGTCGACGGTGCCGTTGTTGAGCGCTGAGACGGCCGAGTTGTTGTCCGGAAATTTGACCAGATCAGTTCCAGCAAAATTTTTTGCTGCGTAGATTTCCTGCAGCGTGCCCTGCACGACGCCAAGACGCTTGCCCTTGAGCCCGTCAGCCGATGTGATCGTCTTGTCCGCAGTCAGCACCGACAGGTACCCGGCGAGATAGCCGTCCGAAAAATCGACCGTCTTCTTACGCGCTTCCGTGGTGCCGATTGCGGCCACCGCGACGTCGAAGCGCCCATTGGCGACCGACGGCATCAGGGCCGAGAATTCCTGACCGGTGAAGATCACCTGATCGGACTTGAAACCTAGCCGGCTCGCGACATTCCGGAACAGTTCAATGTCGAAACCTGTGAAAGTGCCATCGGCCTGGGTAAAGGCGTAAGGCTTCGCATCACCCATTGTGCCGACGCTGATGACCTTGGCGTCGATAAGCCCGTAGGGATTGTCTTGCGCCGCACTGGCCTGCGAAACGAAAGCGGCAGCGACGCACGCAATTGCAAGAGCCACTCCGCCAGCCCGGACCGGCGCTATTAGCCATTTCATAATTCCAAACCTGCTCACGTCTTCTCTCCACTCTGAAGGTCAGTTGTTCTTGGTATTGACTTGGGCCGCCTCTCGGCCGACACGTCATCCGCGGCTGCGAGGTCCCTGCGGACGTACCGCAAAAGAGACCGGTTTCCATGTTATGAGACCGGTCTCAATCGTAAAGCTATCGCCCGATTGACCTCCCGTCAACATTTCTTGTAGTCGTTCGTACGATGACGAAAGTCCCATTTAGAGCCAGACCCAAAACGGTCGCCGATGTAGCGCGAGCGGCAAATGTCTCAAAAGCGACGGCCGCGCGCGTGCTGGGCGGGTATGGGGTGGTCAGCGACACGGTCCGTGAGAGCGTCACGGCGGCCGCCAAGGCCCTGGATTATCGGCCGAACGAACTCGCCCGCAGCATGACGACCGGAAGATCGGGCATCATCGGGGTGGTCGTCGGCGACATCGAAAATCCGTTCTTCAGTCTGGCCGTGCGAGGCATCAGCGATGCGGCCAAAGGCGCCGGTTTCAACGTCATTTTGGCGAACTCCGGCGAGAAGATCGAAGCGGAAAAGGCGGCTGTACGGCTATTGATCGGCAAGCGCGTCGACGGGCTGATCGTGACACCCTCGGAGTCACGCGACATCACCCATCTGCGCGACATCCATCGTTCCGGTCGGCCGCTTGCCCTGCTTGACCGAGCCCTGCCCGACCTGGATGTCGACACGGTCACGGTTGACGACCGCAACGCCGCCATGCAGGCGACGCGAGTGCTCATAGACGCCGGTCATCGCAATATCGCCTATGTCACTGCGGTCGATGCCAAGGGCAACGAATATATTGACCTTCGGCAAATCTACACGTCGTCGGTCCGCGAGCGCATTGATGGCTTCCTCACTACGTGCAGAGGGGCCGGCGTCGATCGACCTGAGCGCCACGTCCGGCTCGGCGCGACGAGCTCCGAAGCGACACTCAGGATCACTGGCGAACTGCTCTCCCAGCCGGACCGGCCCACCGCGATCCTTGCCTCAGACAGTGTCATTGCGCTGGAAATCCTGCGGACTATCCGCCAACGCGGCATGAAGATCCCCGACGACATTTCGCTGATCACCTTTCACGATGCGGACTGGACCGGTGTCACAACTCCGCCGATCACCGTCGTTGACCAGCCGGTCTATGCACTTGGCCATAGCGTCGCGGAACTGCTCATTCGCCGCCTGAAAGGCGATATCCAACCGCCGGAAAGGCTGGTCCTGCGGACCGCGATCATCGCGCGAGGCTCGGTGGGTCCACCACATCCGTGAGCCCACCACAGTTGACACAGCGCCATATCTTCACCTCGAATGGAACCAAGGAGACGACGACACCGATGGCTAAGAGCCCTAGAGGCCTCACCGGACGTTCGCTTGTGGCGTAGCGACCCCGCATGGAAGTCGTTGGTGCAAAAGAGGTGACGAGCAAAGCCGCACCAAGCAATTCACGTGGCGGGCAAATCCCCAACCAGAAGTGACTTGGCCCAGTGCAGTCGGAGCGCACATCAGGCGGCCATGTCCGCCCATCTCAGTTCCGAGAGGCTGTTGTCGCACAAGGATGGCGAGACTGGCAGTACGCAACCCGTGCGCCTCCCGTTAACCCGCAAGCGGCACCGCTCTTGAAGCTAGCCCTTCGCGATCGCCCTATGCAGCACTGAAGGAAATCGTCTCGACGATGTCCGGGCGTGGAGACCTGCCCTCTGGCCACCCTTGGACCGGAACTGACTGGTTCCGCCGCTTCGGAACAAAGGCGAGCGTTCATCATTCCTTGCTGGAAGGGATGAGGTTTCAGCAGGCAGGGATATGGACACGAAAAATTTGATCCTGGGAACCTTGGCGCTTTGCCTTGCGGCTCCAACCATCTCTTCGGCCGCCGAGGCTGACGTGGTGATCTCCGCCCATCACCGGCATCACCATAACGGCATCAGATACAATGATGAGGGAGTTCGTCTTCATTACCGACCTCTCCGCCAAATTGCGTTCTATGACAGCGGTGATCATGAATGGCGCCACCGCCACGACCGCCGCGACACCGTCACCGTGACGAATTCCGTCCACCGTCATAACCAAAACCGTCCCGTGGTCATTCAGCAGGACGGCGGCGACAACGACTAACTGCCTGCCGACCCCCGGCTCCATGCCTCAAGGAAGGAGCCGGGTCAATCATGCTGGTGGTAGGCGGACCACTGGAGCGGCGTTTTGGAGATGCCAGAGGTGGCAGTTCTAGTGCTTATCAACGATGGAGCTGGAGCGGTCGCCGCACTCGACGACATTGCCACGACCGTACATGTCGGCTTGCTGAAGCGCGGAATCGAAGCAGAGGTAAGACTGGTCGCGGGCGGCCAGATCAGCGAAGCCGCCTCGCAATTCGTAAGCCAACAGACGAGGTCAGGTGAAAACATTCTGGTCGCCGGCGGCGGGGATGGCACACTCAGCTCTGCCGCGGCCGTCCTCGCCGAGACTGAGGTGGCCTTGGGTGTTCTCCCGCTTGGCACCCTCAATCACTTTGCAAAGGACCTCGGCGTGCCACTGGAACTTGAAGCGGCGATGGATGTAATCGCGGCGAGACGCCCGGTGCTCGTCGACGTCGCGGAGGTGAACGGTCGCGTTTTCCTGAACAACTCGTCGATCGGCCTCTATCCATTCTTTGTCGCGGAACGCTCTGCAGAACAGAAGCGACGTGGAGCGGGGAAACTAGCGGCAATCGGTCCCGCTCTTGTCAGGACGTTCAGGGCGGTATCTTGGCAGCTTGTGCGTATCAGCGCCGACAGCGGTGCGGACCAGGTGCTGACACCGTGCGTTTTCGTCGGCAACAATTTCTACGATGCCGGCGATTTTGGGCGCCGCAAAAGCCTGTCTTCGCGAGAACTGTGCGTTTATGTCGTCACGCAGCGAACGTGGCTGGGACTGGCATTGCTCCCGTTCAAGATCGCTCTCGGCCTGATCGATACGCATCGCGACTTGGAACTGCTTCGGCCGTCCCGAATCGAGATCACCTCGAACAGAAGAGAGACCCTCGTTTCGGTGGACGGCGAGGCAACAAGGATGAAGATGCCGCTTCACTTTCAAACTCGAGCAGCGGCACTAAAGGTCCTCTCATTCCGCGACCCGGATACGAAGTAACCCCAGGTGGGAGATTGTGTTTGCAAACACTTGTGCACCTGTCCGACCTACATTTTGGCACCACGGACACCCGCATAGTAGATGCGATTGGCGCCGAGGTCTGGGCATGCGAACCAGATTTGGTAGTTATATCCGGTGATCTGACCCAACGAGCTCGCCGGGCGGAATTCCGTCAAGCACGAGAATTCCTCAATGCGCTTCCCACCCCACAAATTGTGGTGCCTGGCAATCACGACGTACCGCTCTTCAACGTCTTCGCGCGAACGCTCACGCCTCTTGCTCGATACAAGCACTATATCGAGGCAGATACGGATCCTTTTTATATTGATGACGAACTCGCAGTGGTCGGTATCAACACTGCACGGTCCTTTACAATCAAGGACGGCAGGATCAATGCCGGCCAGCTTGCTGCCATGACTGCCCGGTTTGGAGGCCTGGCTGACGAGACCACCAGGGTAGTCGTCACCCATCACCCGTTCGAAGGGCGAACAATCGGCCACGGAACCGGAGTCGTCGGACGAGCCAAAATGGCCATGGAGGCGTTCTCGAAAAGCCGCGTCGACATAATCTTGTCGGGCCATCATCACCTCCAACAAGCCAATCTCAGTACCGTTCGTTATGCGAAAGCGCGATATGCAGCGTTGCTCATACAGGCAGGGACCGCCGTCTCAACGCGCCGTCGCGACGCAGCCAACTCGTTCAACGTAATCCGCGTCGAACGTCCACGGATACGCCTTGAATGTCGTGCTTGGCAGCCGCAGGCGGGACAGTTCTCCACTTCGGCGAAGTATTCGTTCGGTCTGGGTCAAGATGGATGGGCGCTGGACGAAGCGTGACCCAGCAGCGGCCCAACCTGTTCGGACTTGACTTGATGGCGCCTCGGCAGCGAGCGGGGTACAAGGATTGACGAGACTTATCGGTTCGCTAGCTTGAACGGATGGAAATCAACCCGCCCTCTTCGTCAAACGACTTTCTGCGAGGCTTTCGCAGCGACGCTATTTGGCTGATCGCCTCATTGCTTGTGGCTGGCGGCCTTGTCCTCGGATTCAGCCTCCTGGCCGAGGAGGTTATCGAGGGTGACACGAGCACATTCGACCGCGCCGTTCTTATGGCGTTTCGGAGCGCCGATGATCCAACGAATCTGATTGGCCCGCCGTGGCTGGAAGAAATGGGCCGCGACGTCACGGCCCTCGGCAGCGTTGCGTTCCTGGGTTTTGTCTCGCTGGCGGCCATAGGTTACCTGCTGATAACGCAAAAGCGCAGATACGTCTGGCTGGTCGCCGCCGCCGTGGCTGGTGGTGAGGCCCTGAGCACAGTTCTCAAGGTCGCGTTTGATCGCCAGAGGCCCGACATTTTCCACACCACCAGAGTATTTACCGCCAGCTTTCCGAGCGGCCACGCGATGTTGTCCGCTGTCACTTTCCTTACGCTTGGAGCTTTGCTGGCCAGGGCAAGTCCTGATCGCCGGGTGAAAGGGTATTTCGTTGGCCTGGCGGTGTTCCTGACCATCATGGTCGGATTGAGCCGGATCTATCTCGGCGTCCACTACCCCACGGATGTACTTGCAGGATGGTGCGAGGGATCAGCTTGGGCAATCCTTTGCTGGTCGGCGGCCCATTTTATCGAACAGCGGCGCGCGTTCTGATCCCCTCACCTACCCTGTAGTCACGAAAAAATGCCAACGCCCGTTAACTCAGTGAGAGCCAGACGTCTATCCCGTGGCCGGCCATCTGCGAGATTGCGCGAAGCATTCTAAAGCCTTGGCGTCCATCGGTCGGCCGAGCGCGTAGCCCTGCAGCAGGTCGCAGCCGAGCTCTTTCAAGATGCGCGCATGCTCCATCGTCTCGACGCCCTCGGCCACCACTTCGATTCCGAGCGATTTCCCGATCTCGATGATGGATGACACCAAACGGCGTTGCGGCAGCGAGCTGGTGATGGGTGTGATCAGCTGGCGATCGATCTTCAGTCGCCGCGGCTGAAGCTTGAGCAGACTGACGATCGAGGCGTAGCCGGTGCCGAAATCGTCGATCTCAATGTCGATACCGAGGTCCTTAATGTGCTCGATGTTCCAGGCCACGAGGTCGTCATTCTCATCGAGGAAGATGGACTCGACAAGTTCGAAGGAGACCGTACCTTCGCGGATGTTGAGCTTGCGTAGGCCATCGATCAGGTCCTTGTCCTCAAGCCGGCGTGCCGAAACGTTGACCGAAACGTGTGGAATGTCGAGGTGTTGAAGCTGCCAGCGCTCAAAGTCGGCCAACGCCCTTTTGAGGACCGTTCGGTCGATCAGCGCGACGACGTTCAGTTCCTCCGCTACCCTCAGAAAGACGTCGGGACCCAGGATCCCGCGCGTCGGGTGCTGCCAGCGTGCTAAGGCTTCCACGCCGACAATGTCCAACGTGTCGGCGTCAAACTGCGGCTGGTAGAAAACGATGAATTCGTTGCGCTCGAGGCCACCCAGGATCTCGTCGGCGGTCCGCTTGGTCTGCACGATTTCACTTTGCAGCTCGTCGTTGAAGAACTCGTAGCGGTTTCGGCCCCGGCTCTTCGCCCGGTAGAGGGCGAGATCGGCATTGACCAGGAGCTGCCGTGCGTCGAACCCCTCGCCCGTGTTCGCCGCAATACCGATGCTGACGCCGAACCGGCATTGGTGGCCACGAAAATCGACGGGTTGCCGCATCTCATCGATGATGCGGTCGGCCAGCGCGGCGAGCTCGGCGTCGTCGCGCCCGGCGCAAATCACCACGAACTCGTCGCCGCCAATGCGTGCCACGAAGTCGGCTGGTCCCGCATTAGCCGTGATGACCTTCGAGGCATGCATCAACATGGCGTCACCGGCCGCGTGTCCGAGCGTGTCGTTGATCTGCTTGAATCGGTCGAGATCCAGATGCAGGAGCGCAGTTCGTTCTCCCCGACGCGTGCTCGTCGCCAGCATGTCGTCGAGATAGCGGCGGTTCGGCAGCCCGGTGAGCGAATCGTGGAGCGCCACATGTTCGATGCGCCCCTTGGCCACTTCAAGCTCGGCGTTCCTGAGTTCCGACAGATGCCTTTCTCGCACAAGGTTTTCATTGAGCTCGACGTCGCTTGTCACGTCCCATTCGGCGCCGATCATCCTGGGCGTCTCGTTGCGCTCCTGGAAATAGGTCGCGCGCGTGCGCACATGCCGGATCTCGCCATTCGGATGGACAATCCGGTATTGCGAGGAATAGGGGCCCTTCACCGCCGCCGCGGCATCGAAATCCTGCTGCGCCCGTTCGATGTCCTGCGGATGAATCACTGACGCCCAGTCATCATAGCCGCGCGGCTTCCGGTCAGCCGGCTTGCCGTAGATTTCGTTGACTCGGTCGTCCCACACCAGCTCGTTGGTGGCGATGTTGTGCTCCCAGACACCGATCCCCGACGCATCCAGCGCGAGTTCCAGGCGACCGGACAATCGCCTGAGCTCGGCGAAGTTTTTCTGCCTTTCGCCGAACAGCCGCCCCGCAACGAGAATGGGCAGCACGACAAGCGCACCGGCCAATAGCATGATGGCCCGCAAGATCCAGGCATTCTTCGCCGATGAGGCCCAGCCACCTTTTGGGATTGCGGCGATCTGCCAGGAACCGGAGGGCAGGTGCACCGTCTCGGTCACTGGCTTGGCGCGCGTTATACTCTCGCCACCGAAAAAGCGATCACCAGTCCCGCCAAGACCGTCCTTGCCGGTCAGGGCGATCTCGATATCGAGATCGGCGTCCAAAAGGCCGCTTGCTTTATAGAGGCGCTCGACATCAACGACGGCCGAGACGATGCCCCAGAAGCGCTCACCACCGCCCGCCGTCTTCACGAAGACCGGAAAGCGGCCAATGAAGCCATGGCCGCCCTGCGCCAGGTCGACCGGACCGGCCAGCACGGGCGCCCGCAGGTCGCGCGCCCTGAGGGCGGCGGTGCGTTGGGCATCGTTCTTGCGGTAATCCAGGCCGATGGCCTTTTCGTTGCCAACCATTGGATACATGAGCGAGATAATGAGGTCCGGCGCGCCAGCGATGTTGCGCAGTTGAGATTCCTGCTCAAGCAGGTTGCTTGCCAGCGCCGCAAACCTCTGTTGCCCCATATAGGGCTCGGTCACGATTGCCGAAACGAGGCCGCGCGTAAGCTGGAGATTGCCGTTGATGTTGCCTTCCAGCTTGGTCCTTATGATGTTCACTTTGGCCAAGACGTCGGCGCGCGCCAATTGGTCTGAAACGATCCTGTTTTCCCGGTCCGCCAAAACAGCGCAGATTACAAGCACCACAAAAGCGATCGCCGCCGGCACGTTTGCCGAAGAAAAAAACGAGTGTCTCAACCGGCTGAGACTGGATGCGGTGCTGGCCAATTGACCCAAATACCTTTCCCGGGACTAACCCTCGGCCGACCCTAGTAGAAAGTACTTAAATTTGGTTTTCCATGATGCCGGGCAATTTCAGCATTGGGTGGCGATAGCAAGGAGGTCACGTCCGGCGTGGGATCTCAGACAGCGGCACTCTTGGAAGCAGCGCTCCCGACGAGCATCCCGACCTGCCCGGACGAGCAAGACGCCGCGCCTGGCTGGGTGCATCGGAAGGGCAATTTGACGTGCCTGCAGGTTGGGAGCGGGACGGCGGCCCCCGGCGCTCTCACTTTCGATATCGCGCCATAATAGCGCTGAGCCAGTTGAACAGACTGATTTCCTCAGGTCGCCCCTCCGCCTCCTGAATGGCGGTGCGGAGCGTGAGCTCCACCAGATCATCTGCAGCCTCGACGGATTGCGCTCGATAGGAGCGGGCGACCAATCTGAGCGCGGCAATCAGGCGTGGATCTGTTGCGTCGGAAAGTTCATCTGCCGCAACCTGGAGAATTTTTCGGCTATCGGTTTGGTCTTGAAGCATGACATCCATCCCTGTTCTGGGGGGCGGTTCGTCACCGGAGTCGCGCTGACCATCGACGGATGGCGCAAACGCGTAAAACACCAGAGTCAACTTTGAAGCGTCCGCAGGCCGGACTGATAGAGCCGTTTACAGACTAAGCCGGGTATCGGGCCGAGCAAGCTCAAATGATAAGTGAAGGGGAGTTGGTACCAATCCGACAATCGAAATGCTGCCGGCTTGCTTTGAAGCGTCTTCACTTGGACTTTCTCGCTGCTTTTGAGCCTTGTGCGCTTGCAGCAGATGTTTTGGCATCTTTTGAATGGGCCGCGACTGGCGCCAGCACCGGTCGCCTTCCGCGAAACCTGGTCTCTGTAGCGACGTCTCGACCCCCGCTGTGTCGCGTACCGGCTGGGTCATCTCTCCGCAATTTCCAGCAGCAATGAAACAATGGGCTAAGCCTTGTCCTGACGTTCAGCAAATCACGGCTCGGCCGTCGGAGCACTAGGACGGCTCGATAGCAGCATTTGAAGAGAGAGGCTCAGCCTGACCAGCTTCTTGTCATTCTCGTCCCGGATTTCAATCGCCAATTGATGCCCGTCGACGTCCTTCAGGGAGTCTCGAGTCAAGTCGATCAGACCTGCTAGCGCCTCGTTTCGTGCGGCTTCGATCCCCCCACATTCGATGCCTGTCTCATCTTTGATGACCGCATCGCTTTCGTAGGTGTCAAAGAAATATCTCGCCATAGAACCCACCTCCACCTCACAAGCTCGTCGCGTTCCTTTGGTGCAGGTAGGCGGTCTCAAAGTCTCCGGCTCGAACGAGGCCAGGCCAGTCAACAGCGTGAAATCGGGAGCCCTCGGTAACAATCAGTCCGTCGCCTCGAAGATCCTGCAGCGTTCGGTTCACGTGCACGGTCGACAAGCCCAAGGCGTCGGCAAGTTCCGCCTGCGTAATCGGAAGCTCCGCCACATGGTCCTTGATGAGCCCCATAGCGCGAAGGCGGACGATGAGTTCGCACAGAATATGCGCCATGCGGGCATACGCGTCGCGCCTTCCAACGTTGGTGACCCACTCTCGATATATAGCCGCGTCGATCAGCGTCGAGCGCCAAAACACCGTCGCAATCGAAGGATGTTGGTCGCAAATGGCCCGCAACGCATCATGCCGCATGAAGCCAACGCTGACGCGCGTGAGTGGTGAGAAGGTACAATCCAAAACAGACAGGTGCATTCCGTGGAGATCAGGAATGTCGCCCGGAACAAAGAACGATGTGATCTGCCGTTTACCCTCCCCAGTCAATTTTGTGGACCCCACCAGACCCTCCAGGATCACAAATGAATGGGTGGGGCGATCTCCTTCGCGCACAATGTCCTGATCGGCCTGAAAGTCCCGCTTCTGGAATTCGATCGCCTCTAAAATGCCGATATCTGACTGCGTCAGATCACAGATTGTCTGAAGCTTACGGATCAAAACGTTCGGGGAAGTGGCCTGTGTCAATTTTCGTGACCGGATTGCGTTACGTGCCGAACTTGGGCTGGGCGCTAATGTTCCTTGCACCCGGTCTGGGAAGGACCTGTTAAAGGGCCCGAGGCGTTTGCCAACTCAACGGCTGCAGTTCCGGGGCGCCTGGACCCTTGGCCAGAGCTTTCGCCTCTCGGACGAGGATGCGCAATTCGTCCCGAGCAGCGAAATGAACTCCAGTGCTTGTGCCGCCGTCACTCCGGTCCCTTTCACGAGCTTTTGGACAATGCCGCGCACAGGCTCGAGCGTCATAGGAGGGAATCCTGGGGGCGTCCTGACTGTAGACATTTGACGTACATTCCAGGTTCGTTTCTCTCCCCTCGGGAAGCCGACGGCGTCGAAGTGCGTAGCGAGGAATGCTGAGCAGTTTCCGCTCACGCTTTTCTTTATACTGCGGCCGTCACGGGCATCGAGCCGGAACAAATTGGGTTGATTTCGGTTCGGAGAACCTGATCGAGGGATCTCATGACCTCCACCTTCAATTCGCCAATGCGTCCAATTTTCATCTCCGGGCCCCGATGCGCACGAGACGTAGAACCCCAGCCCTCTCGCTCGACGTCTCGCAGCGGCAGACACCTCCTCCTCGGGGAGGCTTAGAACTGGTTAGGAACCGGCAGACCTGGCTCGCGCAGATATATGGGCGGCCGTGATGTCGCCGTCGTCGCGGTTGGCCGCGCTGAGACGCATCCTGGGGAGCAGCCTGGGGCCGTCCGATGCATCAAATGGGCTCGGGCTCGATGGCGAGAAGAGAGTTCGGTGACTGATCTGACGCCGGAGCAATCGCGGATAGCGCGAGGTCTGCTGAATTGGCCGCAGGTGCGGCTCGCCGTGAAGTCAGGCCTCAGCGAAGGTGCGATACGAGATTTCGAAAGCGGTCGGCGAGTGCCTGGCCCGCGTAAACTTTCAGCGATTCGAAATGCATTTGAAGCGGGCGGCATTCGGTTCTCCACAGATGGCCCGATCAAAGCACAAGGTGAAGCAGGAGCACTGGAGCAGTGCCCTGCGACCCGAGAAGGCGGTTAGGGAAATGCAGGCCGCCCCTTTGAAACCCAAGCAGGCCAAATGCTGTAGCCGCGCGTGCGGTAGCACAGGGCAGGAACGACGCCTTAGCCAGCCATGCGCGCTGCAGGCGTTTGGAGCGGGGGTGCGGCGGCAGCACCGGAGCAGAAGTTCGGGAAAGCCAACAAAGCCGCGGGATGAACCGGGAGCGAGCCGGCGGCCGCGGGTTGACATCGGCATCGACGCAGTGATCGACATGGTTCCGACCTCTGCCACAGCGAAGGAGAACCTCATGCCTTCATCCACAGCCGGATCAGCCATGCGGAGCCCGATCTGGCCCTTTCAGCAGAGCTATGCCCAGTTACCGGATCATTTCTTCGCGCGTGCCCCTCTCCACCCGGTTTCAAACCCCAGGCTAATCCGGCTGAACGAGCCCCTAGCTCTGGAGTTAAGGCTTGATCCCGATCACCTCGGGAGCCCTGCTGGGATCGCCGTGCTTGCCGGGAACAATTTTCCAGATGGACTGCACCCTATAGCTTTAGCCTACGCTGGCCACCAATTCGGCAACTTCGTCCCCCAACTGGGCGACGGACGCGCAGCACTGCTGGGCGAGGTCGTCGATATGCACGGCGTGCGTCGGGATATCCAGCTGAAGGGTTCAGGACCGACCCGATTTTCGCGCAACGGCGATGGCCGTGCTGCGCTTGGTCCGGTGCTTCGTGAATACGTGGTCAGCGAAGCAATGGCTGCGCTTGGCATACCGACCACCCGAAGTCTTGCGGCGGTGCTTACCGGGGACCCAGTCTACCGCGAGCGTCAGCTGCCAGGGGCTGTGCTGACCAGGGTGGCGGCGAGTCATATCCGTATCGGCACTTTCCAATACTTTGCCGCCCGCAATGATGTAGAAGCGCTGAAGCTTCTTTGCGACTATGCCATCCAGCGTCATTTTCCCGAGGCGGCCAGGAAACCGAGACCTTACCTGGCTCTGCTCGAGGCTGTGATCGCGGCGCAAGCGGAACTGGTGGCGCGGTGGATGTTGCTCGGCTTCATCCACGGCGTCATGAACACCGACAACATGTCGATATCCGGAGAGACGATTGACTATGGACCGTGCGCGTTCATGGATTCATACGATCCGCAAGCGGTGTTCAGCTCCATCGATCAATATGGCCGCTACGCCTACGGCAACCAACCTCGGGTGGCAGTCTGGAATCTGGCACGCTTCGCCGAGACCCTGCTGCCGCTCCTGAGCGAGCGCGAGGGTGAGTCAATCTCGCAGGCCGAGCAGGCACTAGGGGAATTTCACGCTCGCTACGAAGCTATTTTACATCGCGGGTTCAGGACAAAGCTTGGGCTGCTGAATGAAGCTGACGGTGACTTGGACCTTGCCAACGATCTGTTGGATGTGATGGCGCGTGGGCGAGCGGATTTCACGCTCACCTTCCGCTTGCTGGGAGATGACCTCGACATCCCTGGCGCCCAAGCTACCGCGAGGCGGCTGTTTGAGGATCCCGGCCCCTTCGATGCCTGGTCGATGCGCTGGCGAAATCGCTCGGCGCGGGACGGCGGCGCCACCTCGACGCGCAAAGCCGCGATGCACGGCAGCAATCCCAAGTTCATTCCTCGCAACCATCGCGTAGAGACAATGATCAAGGCTGCGGTGGAGGACGATGACTTCCGAATCTTCGAGCAATTGTTGGCAGTCGTGTCACGGCCGTTCGAGGAACAGCCCACGCTGTCCTATTATGCGAAACCACCCAAGCCGCACGAGCGCGTTCTGCAGACCTTCTGTGGCACGTGACATCCCCGCCATGCCGCGAGACGCCACCGACGCGGGCGAACTCTGTAGGGCCGGGTCAAGCTAACGAGACAGGCCTCAGGACGCGGGCGGGCGAGGCCTCTCGGAGCCAGGCGAAGGATCGATTGCGTCCGCCACCATCTCCCTCTTGGAACTGGGAAGGACCCTCATCAGCAGGATAAAAGTGGCGAGCACGAGGCAGACAGCGTTGGTGACTATGATGGGCCATTCGCCTTTAATGATGCCGAAAGTCAGCCACAGCACGAAGCCCAGCACAGTGATGGCATACATCCACGCGGATATGCCAGCCGTGTCCCGGGTCTTGATGATCTTCCAGGCTTGCGGGGCAAAACTGGTCATTGAGCACAGCGCTGCCAGCGAACCGATGAGCGTGACCTTTTCCACGCAACCAACCTCCGACTATCGGCTTCATTCGCACGCCCGAAAGGCCCGCTTGTTCGACCTCGGCGATACCGGCAAAGTCTTTGGGTACCGAGGGCACAGTGCTTCCCCGGTTGGAAGCCGCCCAGCGAGAGCCAATCACAGCACTGGCCGAGATGGCCAGGGACGCCCTGCCGCATGGGGATGTTCCCACACAATCTGTCAGCAGATCAGAGCGGCTTCTGAGGGTGGTGATCAGGTTCGAAGCTCAGCCGCTTTGAGCCGCGACAGCAAGTCGCGGGACGCTTGGATAAGGCGCCGTGTCTCCTCAATGGTACGAAGCAAGTCTTCAGCGCTCGCCCGCGCCCGACGGCTACCGAGGTGAGCTGCTTCCAAATAGATCTTGCGTGCTTGCCGGGGATCACTCATCGCTCGACTTTATAAGTTGGAAGCAAGCGGAAGAAACTAACGTGTGTTAAGGCAAGCGGATCTTTGTGATACCCCACCAAGTAGCAGTGCGTCTGGGCAACAACGAGCCCTGACACGTCGTCCGTCTCGCCGGCGGCTGACCGGTGACGCTGGGCGGCAGAAGGTGCGGTGCGTTGACGAAGCCAGGGTTGAGGCAGTTCGAACCCTGTCCAGAGGGATCTTCCAACATGCAAATTTACAGGAAATGAGCTTGAGGGCGACGCCGCCGGATCGCCCAGATTGCCGCCGAGGCTCAGATAGACGGTGTTATTCGGGCCAGACAACGGTCACCTCGACGTAATCGAGCACGCCAGGCACCGGCGCATTGGGCTTGCGAACGGTGACCTCGGCTTTCCGGATCTGGGGAAAGCGCCCGGTGAGAGCCTTCGCGACTTCCAGGGCCAGCGCCTCGATCAGGAAGCGCCGGTGTCCGGTGATGATCTCCTCGATGACGGTGAAGGCGACGCCGTAGTTGACGGTTTCCCCGATGGCGTCATCGACGAGCGCGCGTCCCGGCTCGACGGTGAGCGAGGCATCGACATAGAAGCGCTGCCCCAGCGCTTCTTCCTCGTCCAGCACGCCATGCCGGGCAAAGAAGGCGCAATTCTTCATGCGGATGACATACATGGCTCAGCGTTCCGATCCGGTTTCCCGCGCCAGCATAGCATCCGCCACCGCCAGCGCGTCCACGTTGATTGCGACATCATGGACGCGAAACAGATGCGCGCCCTTGAGCCGGAGAATGACGCTGGTCGCCGCCGTGCCGGCCGCCCGGTCGGCGGCGTCGCGGCCGGTGACGGTGCCGATGAAACGCTTTCGCGACGTACCGGCCATCAGCGGGAAGCCGAGCGCGCCAAGCTCGGCAAACCGTGCCATCAGATCGAGGTTTTCCTCCGCCGTCTCCTTGGCGAAGCCGAAGCCGGGGTCGAGCACGATATGGCCGTCGGCAACACCTTGCCGCGCCCGATCTCAAGCGATTTTCCCAAGAACGCCAGCTGGTCGGCGATCACATCGGGCAGCTTGTCGCGATCCCGTCCGGTATGCATGATGACGAGCCCGGCGCCGGTTTCGGCCGCCACCCGCGCAATGTCGGGCTCGCGCTGCAGACCCCAGACGTCGTTGACGATATGCGCACCGCTCGCATGAGCTAGGCGTTTATCTTGTCAAAGTGGCCGTCAGGAAGTGCAGACCGTCAGCTAGCCATCGTCCTTTGAGGACAGCCGAGCCACCGTTGACTGAGTTTGAATCAGCGGTTTGGCGCACTGAGTCCGAAGCTGCCTTGCAGTATACCTCAGACGTGAAGCGGCATGCACTCGGTCATCGTCTGGGCCACACCATTGCCGCAGGCGCTAGACCAAAGCCATCGGCAGATACCGAATCACAACCTGCTTTTGGCGGAACCGCCGCTCCAATTCCGAACGCCGCCTTTGCCAATCGGGCAGATCGACTTCGTGAGTCATAACCTCGAAGATGACGATCTCGTCTGCTCCCTGCCTCCACACACCTTCCGCAGGCGCGCGCAAATACGCGGTGACACCGTCGAAGCGGAGCGCGAGCTCCTCCTTCACACGGTCAAACTCTTGCTTGGCGAAGGGCTTTCCTGCGTTGTCGGCGCGAGGTAGCAGAATCTGGACCAGATGCATCTTTGCCCCTAAACCTCGCAATGCTTGCCTAGAGCCACTTCTTTGGAATGCTTGACCTATGGTCGTCGACGGGCACAGCCGTCCAGCCTCGTGCGAGCTCTGCGCAGGTCTTTACCCCGTTGATCCTACCGAGTATCGGCGGAGCATGAGACGGTGGGGAGCCAAATACCGTGCTCCGAGCCATCTCCTGTGGGCCCTAGCTTCAGACGTCGAGCAGGCCGAGGTACAACCTGTCGGTGCTAACGTCGGTCCTGGTCTCCTCCGGGACGGAAAAAGGATTGGAGTTCCTGCATGTCGACGCTTTCATCGCCGTCCTCGTCGACAGCGTTGAAAATTCGCCCAATGAAATCCTGAACCTCCGTCCGCGACAGTGTACCATCACCGTCGGTGTCCATGATGGCGAACGTGATCCTCATTTTGGCACCCTGCATCATATCGGCTCCCGCCCTGCGGCCGTGCTTCATACGTCCCGTATCACGATCGCTCATCTCGTCGTCCTGAAGCCTTGGGCCCCTGTGTCGCCAATCTGCCTCGGGGTCTCGATCCTTTGCTGTTTTTTCCTGCAGCATCTCATCCATCATCTCGCGCATCATTTGACGCATTGCTTGCTGGTTCTGTCCGGCTTCGTCCGCCGTCCGATCCTGGGCTGGTGATGCGGGCTTGGGAACATCCGCCGATTGCGCAAAGGCGGACGGGGCGAGCATAGCGAACGCGGCCGCCAATACTGTAGTCGTGAATGCTCGTGTCATTGGGTTTCTCCATTAACTGCCACGCCGACCACCCGGCGTGCTGTCCAAACCAGCAGGTCGGTTCATGGTTCCTAGGCATCGGGCGCAAAAGCGGCATAGCTCCGATCACCTCAGCAAAGCGCTGGCTGTCTTTGTCGGAATCGACCTTACCGATCACCTGATCGCTGCGCAGATTTGCCAGCGGCGCAACAAAGATCGGTCTTCACCGATTTTGCCGAACTCATTGAACCCACATCGACAAAGGTGGCGCAGATTCCGCAGCCAGTTCCGAGAGTGCGGCTGGATGAAACATTCCAAGTTGGCGGCAACGGCATCGTCTCCGGCCAACACCGGCCGCTTCCCGGTCGCGAACGCCGCATGGGTGATGCCCTGCGAACTACCGTTCAGCAACCTGACGGCTTAGATGGCCACGAAGCAGGCGGATGTTGCGGTTGTTCGACTTGTAGTAAACATCGAAGACCGATCCGAGGACGGGCACGCTTCCCAAGACGGTATCAAACAGCACATTGGCCAACATCCGAGCAACCAACAGCTTCCCAGCGCCGCATTTGCGGGCTCGCAGCACAATGTAAGCCGAGATCAACCGGTTGCTGTATCTCCCAGCACAGGCACCAGGCCTACCAGGGCATCCAGTCCGAACCGAATTGGCGTTCCCGGGATGCGCCAGCGCGAATCAAGCAGCACTGCCAAGAGGTCGAGCTCCGACATAGCCTTCGCAGTCTGGCGATCCACAATAGGCGTTTCGCTTGTCCCTACTTTCCGGCTGCCATTGCTCGCTCGATCCAATCTCCTCGGTTTCGCACCTCTCCAGTCCGCTTCCGTCATGTGGAATTAGCTTTGTATCGCCGGGAAGGCACGTCGTCGAGCAGGTTGGGCTGGTCTGGGACTTTTGTTCGGTGGTCTGCTGGGAGGGTGCCGTCCGGGGTCATCTGGTTAACCGCATCGGGCAAATCCCTGGTAATCCTTGCAATCAGCTCCTCGCGCGAGAGGCCGGTCTGGCGGGAAAGTGCTTCCAGTGTCTGAGCGTCAATCGCCGTTTCCACCTCGTGCGCCTCGATCGGCTGGTTCGGCCCAGTGCCAACCCAGGAGTCCACCTTCGACCCGGCACCTGCATTTCTAAAGCGGTCAAGAATATCGCCCAGCGCGGTGCCGGATAGGCCCTTCGACACCTGGTCCAGTATCCCGCCTTGCGGATTATTGCGATCGCGCTCTCCCGCTCCGCGGATCGCCTCCGCGATCTTGTCGCGGTTTTGATAAGCCAAAACCCCCAGCATAGCGATCGCAAGTCTTCCTAGATTGGCCACTCGTTCCTCCTGTGGTTTCGAACATGGAGAAGGTCTCGCCCTGCCAAAAGTTCCCGCAAATTGCCAGCAATATCAGGAACGGCTTGGCAATCGCGACCGCTCCATCGCGCGAGACGGAAGGTCAAGTTTGGTAACGATAGAGCGCCCGAGCCGGTGCTTAAAGTTTCAGCTTTGCCCTCAGTGCATCTATGCGCTTAGACGCCTCTGCCTTGCTGAGGTTGTCTGCAAAGCTTTCCTGATCCTCAGCCTGCTCACACAGGGTTTTCAGATAGGAGGCCTGGGACGGCGTCATCGGGTCGTCACCACTCACCCATTGGTCGGGATCTTTCTCGACGTTTGCATCGGTTTTTGCGCGCAAGTCTTCCATTGCAATCTCCTGTCGTAGCCTAGGGAATGCGTTTGATCCCTTTTTGTTCCAATCGTTTTCTCAAGGCTGGGGCTCGCTTAGGTTGGGCTGGGGCGTCAGGCACGGCGGCGCCAGCATGCGCAAGTGATATACCATCCGGCTGGCACATTGCCGCGCTCCCGGTCAGGGACCGTGGACGCCGAATGTTTGACGCAAGCGTCTCCTCGGAGACGCGTCACCCCCGCATTGGTTCAACAGGGCCGGATCCCAGCATCTCCTCTTGGGGCGCGGGTCTGCTGAAACCAGTCAGACAATTTGCGGCTTGGTTCAGGCATCGGCGTCAGATCCGGCGCGACATCATGAAACTGCTGCAATTGGACGACCGCCTGCTTGCGGACATCGGCCTAAGTCGCGGAGAGATCCTTTACGCGGCTGTTCAACACGGCCGTCTGCCGGAACAGCAGCCAGCGCACCTGGCGAAATAGTGCACGATCGGACGCCGATCTCGATCATTCGGAATCTCGGCCCTACCTGGAGGGCGGCGAAGCTCGTGCCGCCATTCTCAAAAATGTCCGCGCACACCCGCCCACACGGAGATCCAGCATGACGTCGGGAAGAACCACCGCAACATCCGAGCTCGATGTTCGTATCCACGCCAACCAGCGCCAACTCGCGGCCGATATCCGACCGTCCTACGATTTCATCGTTTGCGGATCAGGATCATCGGGATGGGTGGTGGCGCGCCGTCTCGCGGAGACCGGCGACGCCTCGGTGCTGTTGCTCGAGGCCGGCGGGACCGATGACGTGCAACGCGTCTGGGACCCGGGACAATGGCCGGCCAATTTCGGCACGAGACGTGATTGGGGATTTGAAGCCTTGCCCAATCCATTGCTCAACGGCCGTCGGCTGCCGCTCTCCATGGGCAAGGTGCTGGGCGGCGGCTCGAGCGTCAACGTCACCAATTGGGCGCGCGGGCACCGGAACGACTGGGACTATTTCGCCAAACAAGCCGGCGATCCGGGTTGGGGCTACGATGCCGTTCTCGGCATCTTTCGCGGCATCGAGGACTGGCAAGGGGTGCCGGACCCCTTGCGGCGGGGCAAGGGCGGTCTCGTCCATGTCGAGCCGGCGCGTGATCCGCATCCTGTGGCGCCGGCGGTAGTGGACGCCGCCAGAACCGTCGGCATTCCGACCTTCGACGACCACAACGGCCAAATGATGGAAGGCAACGGCGGTGCCGCCCTGTTCAATCTCCGCATCCGCGACGGCCGCCGCCAGTCGGTCTTTCGCACCTATATCTACCCCTATATGGACCGGCAGAACCTCACCGTGCTCACCGGCGCCTTGGTGACGCGCGTCCTCCTGGAGGGTAAAAGCGCCGTCGGGGTGGCGTTTGTCCACGAGGGCGTTATCCATCGGACCTTGGCACGCTGCGAGACAGTTCTTTCGCTCGGTGCCATCAACACGCCCAAGGTGCTGATGCAATCGGGTATCGGCGATGAGCGCGACCTGACCGCGGCCGGCATCGAGGTGGTGCAGCATCTCCCGGGCGTTGGGCGCAATTTTCAGGACCACATCGCGGTTCCCTGCGTTTTTGAATATCGGACGCCGCTCCCGCTTCGCAACAGCGGCGGAGAAGCGACCTTCTTCTGGAAGAGCGATCCGTCGCTCGCCACCCCGGATTTGCAGGGGATCGCAGCGCCACAATTGGATTTCGAGGCGTGGAGAGATACCGCCGCCTCCTGGCTCGTGGACGCTGCTGGCCAGCCTTGCACGCCCTGGCAGCCGCGGGAGATTGCGGATCACGGGGCCAAAGCCGTCAGACCATATCGAGATCGCAGCCGACACGCTCCGAACGATGTGCGGGCGCTACAATCCGGAAGGCTCCGGACCCAACGCCTTTGCCGGTTGGGCTCGTGGGAGAGTTTCCGTTTTCGACTCCGGAAGTCGCCCATTTCGCTACCATCGTCGCTTTGAAACATCATTGGCTCCATTTTTGTGGCTTCTCTGGCAACAAACGACTGGCCGTCGTCTTTCTAAGGTGTGAACCGGCCAATCGCAGGGACGTGATGAATCGCGTCTCGGCGTTAGCGAACAGGTCCCGCCAGTTCGCTTGACTGACTGGGACGCACCGCGGAGGCGGCGGCTTGCGCGCCGCCCTCAATCCGAAGCCGCGTCAGGCGCTTTGCCGCCCCGCAGCTTCCAGGATGAGCTGGGCAATCTCGTGCGGATGAGAAATCAGCGACAAGTGGCTTGCCTTCACTTCGATGGTCTTTGCGTTCATGCGCTTGGCCATGAAGCGCTCGAGATCCGGGTTGATCGTGCGATCCTGGGCCGAGACGGCGTACCAGCTCGGCTTCGAGCGCCAGGCCGCCTGTGTCGTCTTTCCGGTGAAAAGCTTGTCTGAAATCGGTGCTTGGGCGGCATAAAGAATGCGCGCCTTCTCGCGAGGAATACCGCCGGCGAAATCCCGCAGGAAAGCCTCCTCGTTGAGCTTGCCATAGCCTCCGGACCAGACGAGGCCGGCAGAGGCCGGCGGCGCCGCGAAAGTCTTGGCGAGTGCGGTATAGTCTTCGCCGGCGTCGGGTGCACGCGCCGCGACGTAGACGAGTGAAGCGATCTTCGGATCCACCCCTGCCTCGGTGACGATCATGCCGGCAAAGGAATGTGCGACAAGCACGGTTGGTCCGTCCTGAAGCGCGATCGCGCGCCGCGTTGCCTCGACACCGGCCTCCAGAGTGGTCAGCGGATGTTGGACGGCGGTTGCGTTGAGGCCGGCCTTCTGAAGAATGCCAATTACCTCCGACCAGCACGAGCCATCGGCATACGCGCCATGCACCAGGACGACATTGCGAATTTTGGAGCCTGTCTGCGCTCGGGCCTTCTCGGCGCCGGCCAGCAGGGTTGTTGCCATTCCAGCGGCAAGCGCGGTCGAGAAAGTACGCCTGTTGATCATGATTGTGGGTTCCTTGGGAGGACAGCTGAGTTGAATCCAACTCGCATCGAAACTTCGAGCGAGGCGAGCCGCAAACGCTTGCCGCTCATACCCAACCTTCGCAGCCCGCCCAGTGTTCGTTACAGTCGTCACCGCTTCGTGATGACATCATCTCCTGGACTTAAGCCAGCAAAGGTGCCACGAAACTTTCGATGACGGCCGGTGGCGAAGTCGCCAAGGAATATGGCTATGTCGTTCTGATGGCATGCCTACTTGGGCTTGTCTCTGGGCACCCATTTGAAGTGATCGCCATCTTTCTCGATGGACCCGATGCCTGGAGACGGGAAGTGCGGCGCAAAGATTTATCCCCGCTTGGACGACCTTGACCGAAACTAGTTCAACCTTCGGCACTGGTGAGCCATTCCAGCGCCTCGCCGGTCAAAGTGCCTTTGATATGCGCCACGATTATCTCGATGGCCTGATCGCGGGAAACGTCGTCACCCGCAGCCTTGCGGAGCCACATGCCGTCAATCAGCGCACCGACCGCCAACGAAGCTGCGCGCAGGCTCGTGGGATCAAGCACACCCGCGAACGCCGAACTCGGGTTTGACTTCAGGCGCCGATAGAAGATCGCCTGCAAAAGCGCGAATTGAGAACTGCTGGCAGCCGCCGCGCAGACGGACAGCCAAGCCTTCGCCACGTTCGGTTCGAATGCATTCTCGGGGAAGTTTCCCTCGACCACGGCGATGAACCGCTGCCAGGGTGTCTTCGCTGCCCTCAATTTCGCGACGACGTCCTCCATCAGGATCCGATTGTTGTGCCGCACTATCCCGAAGAGAACCTCGTCCTTGCCTTTGAAATAATAAGCCAGGATGCCCGGCGACATGCCGGCTTCACGGCATATGCGGGCCGAAGTCATACCTTGCAGCCCATGCACGAGGAACACACGGTGCGCGGCCGCGACCAGTTCGACACGCCGGATGTCCTCGATTTTCGTTCGCTTCCTCAAGCCCGTTTCCAATCCGAAATCGTGGATGGTGCGAATGCGCGATAGTCAGGAGGAACAGTGCACAGCGGGAAATTGTAGAGCTTGGTGTCGATGCCACGGCTGATCGATAAATCCAGCGCCTTGCTCACCAAGTCGAAGCCCAAGGAACTATCGAAAAACAGAGAATCCCAGTCCTTGCGAGCATAGCCGATATTTTCGAGCTGCATGATTGCCCACGTGTCGATGAATGGCAGGGCAACCGTCACGAACCTGGCTAGGTCCAGCAGCCCGGGTGCGTTGGGCTTCATAAGTACGGTTCGCAACTCGATTTTTGCCCCAGCCTCGCAAAGGATAGAAAGGTTGTTCCTTACCTGATTGAAGGCTCCTGGCTTTCCGACGACATGATCGTGGGTCGCGCTGTCGCTCGAGTAGACGGGAACCCCCCAAAGGATTCGGCTTAAATCCAAATCACGGAGCCTAGCGAGATCATCGCGTTCAAAATGCTGCGCGTTGGTCAGGATGTGAAAGTTGATGTCACGCCGCTGCTCCATCGTCTTTCGCAAGAAGTGGAATAGCTCCGATTTGAAAAGCGTCGGCTCTCCACCTGACAGGCCAATGATTGAATCCTCCGGCGTCAGAAGCACGGCCGTCTCGAAAAAAAGAAACATGTCGACGTGCTGCTTTTTCGGTGGCTGCGAGCACATCACGCACAGCTGGTCGCAGCGTTCGGTGCTCAAAAGTGTGTTGTGGCGAGAGTTCGCCCGGATTAGCCGATGTGCCGTTTTGCGGGATGGCACGACAAACACAACATCACCGTCCACCTCGGATGGATCGACCCCAAACAGGTGAAGGCTGCCTGCCGCCCCCGTAAAGAGCGCCTTTTCGCCGTCGGCGGTTTCCAATACTGCATCCAGACAACTGACGTTGCCCAGCGGCTCAGGCATTCCTTCGCACGACCGCAGCCGAACCACATATGGATCTACAACGTCAGTCTCGATCTTGAGCCGGAGCGGGATCATGTATGCACAGGGATCATGTATGCACAGGGATCATGTGATCCCCCCACGAGGGCACACGGGTCCATTTGGCGACCGATCGAAGCGCGGCTTCATCCCGCCGACTGATAACCTCCACAACCTTGTCGAAGAGGCGCAGATGTCGCTGGCAGAACCAGTATCGGTGCGAACGAGGTCAATTCGTCCGACCCTCGACAGATCGTCTACAACGTCTGTCCCGCAGAAGGGCTGATAGACGCAGTGGATGCAGTCCTGATCAAAGGTGTTGAGCGAGGCACTATTGAGCAACCGGATCTTTGCCTGGTCGATGCCGGCCGTCACCGTGCCGATCGACAGATCGACGTACCCTATACGCGAAAGCATCCTTGCCTCGTCTGTCGGGTAAAGCTGCCCGTCATGATCAATGACTATGTAGTCCGAAGCGAAGAAGTTGGGATTGCGAAGATCGACATGATCGTCAACCCCCGATCTGAGGAATCTCCTTAGGCAGTGGCTGAAAGAATATTCCTCGACGTAACGACCAGTGCGGTGGTTGCGATCAATCAGGTAGTCGATGAAGCTGGAATGAAGCGTATTCCACTTGGCTATCGAATGCGGATCGCTTCTTCGGCGGCGAGCAAATCCTTGGTGGTTTATCGGCCTGAGATAGATCGATTGCATCCCGTAGCGCTCGAAATTGCCGACTAGCTCCTCGAAATCCGGCGGCTCATCAACGTCGATCGTCGGAAGCGCGGATACCTTACCCGGTCCAAGACGACGCACGGCTTCGGCGAGGTTTTTGAAGAACGTGTCGGTTGTCGGATCATCGTGGGTGCGCTGGCGCTGATGGGTATCTCGATCTCCGTCGAGCGAGGTGCTGACGAAGGTATCGGCTTGCTCTGGGTAAGCCCATTCTCGATCGCCCAGGCGTTGCAGATTTGTGCAGACCACAAACTGGCTGCCCGGAAACGTCGCCCGGGTGAATGAGCGTATCTATTCAAGCAGATCAACACGCAGCAAAGGTTCGCCGCCTTGAAACTCGACCTTAATCCGTGGCCCTTTCATTTCTCCGATAAGCCGAGAGCCGCGTTCAGCGTCTCGTCCCTCCAGTCGAAACCTCGTGCTGTTTCCGGCGCTCGGGAAACCTGACAGTAGCCGCACGTCAAATTGCAGCGTAGCGTTGGCACGAGGATAACGTACGAAAGTTCCTGCTGCTCTTTGATTGGCGTCGAGCCCATCGAAAGGAAAATGCCGTCCAGTCGGGGTCGCCTTCCCGTTCGAAGGAATGGCCATTTTCACGGAGAAAAGTCTGATCGGCCGACGTTAGATTGTTGCCGACATACCGTTCGAGAAATGACTGATCGCTGAGGAAGAACCCGCCGGCATGGTCGGTTAAGAGAAATTCGCCGCCGCCACACTCGCGAAACTTGAGTGGCCATACGGTCATTTCGCAGTCACCGCTTCGATCAAGGCTTGCCGAAGTGGCAGTGTCTCAACGTAGATCTTCTCTCGGTAGACGGCATGGAGCACGCTTTTGCGCACGTCGTCCAAATCATTCGAAGAGATGCAAGCGACGTCGATCAGCCGATACGACAAAGCGAAGGGATGGATATTGAGCTTGGACACGAACTAATGCACCATCCACAAAACTGCGAAAGTTCTGCGGAATCTCAATTGTAAACTGCTCTGCGCCGTGCAGCCCCACTTGGCCGGAAATCTCCACCCAAGCCATTATACTTCAAATTCAGAGTTTGAATATCGAAGGATGGCTTTATTCAAAAAACATATGCCAGGGGAGGCCGTAGGCTCAACGATTCCCAAAAGTCTCGTGTGCTCTCGTCGGCGACCCTACACATATCTCAGCATAGGCTCTCGCACGGAATGCCATCCTTGTCGCGGTCGAGTTTCCCGCCCCAGGGGCAGTTGGCCAGATACCAGTTCGCCTCGTCGCAGGAGCTGATCTGCGGGCAGGTTCGGCGCGGCTGGCAGAAGTAGCTCTGCGCCACCTGAGGGCCGCCGATAATACCGAGCGGTTGGCTGCTAGATGGCTTAACGCCGTCTCTGTGCTCTGCCCGCCATTCCCAAGGCGCCTGAAATGCGCCAGCCCACAGACCGATCTTTGCCGCTTTGGCCTTCGCCTGTTGCCCTGCATAGGCCCCGTGACTATAGTTGGGCCAATCCAACGCCAAGCCATTCTCGACCAGCCAGCCGGCCACGCTCTTGCCGTCTGTACGGTAGCAGTCGCCTACATAGCGGCCGTAGCGGTCCCAAGAGACGAATGTGCAGTGCGTGGGCCTGGAGAGGGTCAGGAACGTAACGAGGGCAACGGCCGACTTGACGCCGCACTGATATCGAAAGCCCTTGGAGTCGTCACACTGCTGCGCGGTCTCGGGCGCGTCAATGCCGTTGAAGCGGATGCGCTGTCCGTGAATCTCGATCGTGTCGCCGTCGATCACCGAAGCAATCCCGGCGATCGGGTCCGGTGAACGTCCAATCCAGTGGGAAACATTCAGGTCGGGTGCGTCTTCACTGTGCTGCAGGACGAACTGCGTCACGTAGGCGGCAATCGCCGCTATCGTCACGAACACCAGCCGCTTCGGAATGCTCGCCAGCAGACGTGCACGTCGTCGTTGTGCGCCTCTGCGTTTGCGCCATTGGTCGGACCGATTGTCGTATCGGGATTTGTCCACGCCCTCACTCCCCAAGAGGAATAGGCGACGCCGCCCGCACAAGCCAACAGAGGCCGCGCCGGCGCCCTAGGGTGTGGTCGCCTAACGGTCATCAATTCCCCGCTGTCTTGCTCCCCGAAGCCACCCCCTTAAACAGGGCCAGCGAGTCTACCCGATCCAGCATTGAACACATCTTGTTCGGGGAATCGAAATTGAAGCCCAAGCATTTCTGATCCATCGCACATGCCATGACACAATCGGCATATGCGCTAGGGACGTTCGAATAGGACTCACCCACCACAACGGTGTTCTTGTAGAAAACGAGACTGGAGTATTGAAGTTTACCCCCAACAACCTGCTTGGCTGCCATGGTGGCATCTGGATCCTTCACCAAAACAGATGCGTCCCCTTTCATGAAACATGCAGAGTGCTTTTTGTCGTATGTGATGGCAGCGCAGCGATTGTCGCCCTCGCATTGGGTCTGACATTGGTCGAATGATACATTCCATAGCGGCATACTCGGGAGGTCGGAGCCCATCGCATCCCAGCCATCCTGGGCAACGAGTTTGTTGGCCGCCTCGGCTCGGCCCGCTGGGGCCTCGTAGTCATTGGCGCTGAAGCTGCTTTTGTCGAGCCATACGCATTTCGAAGCGAGTTCCAAAGCTGATGCGTCATTCACACCGATGGACGCGAGAGTCATCGAAGGCGACACCGGCGCCTGCGGCCGCGCCGTTGGGGAGGCCCGGTTCACCAGGTCCACATTTACATCGACGCCATTAACAAGCCGGCGTGTGTAACACCAGGCATGGTCCCAAGTCGCATCGTGTTCGTCATTGAAATGATGGCCAGAAACCAAGGACCAATGCGAACCCTGCCAGTCGATTTCTCGAGTGAGGAACTTGTTGAAGTCCGCGGTTACGACGTCAGGTGGTTTTGGAGCCTGAGTCGGAGTTGTCGTGTCCGGTTTGGGAGTCACTTCGGGGGCAGGCGCTTCCGTCCGCTCCGTCTTACTGTCCTGGGGTAATTTCTCCGTTGTTGGTATCCTGTCGTCGCGTTTTTCGGTTTGCGTTGTGTCGACGACGGGAGGCAGCTGGTGGTCTCGCCCGAAGAACAGCGCCGCCCCGTAACCGATACCAACAGCAGCGATCGCGATCGCACCGCCCGTCATCATCCTCCTGAAGGCGTTTGCGCGGGCTATCTTGTCATGCGCTGCAGCCTCAGCCTGCAGCGTCGGGATGGCCGCCTGTTTGACGACCAGATCAACAGCCCGCTCAAAAAGGGCCGTGTTATGCCGGATCAGCACGTTTGCGACCACCCTTTGCAGACACCTTGACGAGATCGGCGACCTCCGCAGGCAAATCCTCGTTCAGCGCCTTTCGAAGAGCATCAGGATCGTCGGTCAAAACCGGCACATAGAGGATTTCTTTCACGACCTTCTCGACGGGAACCTCAACCCGTTTCTCGACCTCCCTGTCGACAACCACTTCAAAAGGGACCTTAACGGTGCGAACACGGCGCCAGCGCCATCTTAATAGCACTCGTCTGATCAGTCTCGACAGCCGGCTCTCAGAGCGGTCTTCGGCCTGTGCTGCAATTCTCTGCAAGCCGAGAGCCACCATGGCAGTGATCGGACCGGCCAATCCGGCAATTACGGCGAGCGAGCCGAACCAGATTGCCGCAACCTTTCCTGCTTGGGCCTCGCTTACTTCCTCCGGCTTTTCGCCGTACCAGCGAGCTGCGATGCGTCGAATCTGGTCTGTTCGAGCGAGCGGGATCCGCTTCTTTTCAAGTTCGCCCAATTGGCTCGCAATTTCGTCGCGCCGCGCCTGATTTGCAGCCAATACCTTATCCTGGGAGGCCTCCGCCGATTGGGCGGCAGCCAACGTACTCCGCGCCTGGTTGAGGCGCTGCTCCCAATCCGCGGCCGTGGCGTCCAGCGACTTTTCGAGGTCACTTCGCCGGTTTTGAAGCACCTGCTTCTGGTCGGTGGTCATCTCGGGGCTTTCGGCCCTCAAGCGGTCGAACTCTGTTCGGGCGGCCGCGATCTCTTGATCTATGGCGACGATTTGCGGTTCGTATTTCGCTTCCATCTTGGTGCGAGGATTGGCAAGTTTTCCGATCTCGTCTTCCCAGTGCTTCACGGACGCAGCATCGCCAGATTCTCGAGCGTCTTTGATCCGCTGGACGAAACTGTCCCTCTGTCTTTCAAACTCCTCTACGGCCTGCTTAACTTTGCCGTCTCGTTCGGCAATCAAGTCCGCTCGCCTTTGCTCGCTCTCGCGAACCTGTTCTCTTGCTCTGGCCGCCTCCGGCGTCAACACAGTGGCAGCCTGGAGTTCCGAATCGACATCGGCGATGCGGTCTTGAATCTCCTTGCGAGCTTTGTCGGCAAGCGCACTCACCTCTTCCAGATCCGCCCTTGCCTTCGCGACCTGGTCAGTCTGCTGCGCGGTCTGATCGGAGGCGGTCAGCTTCGCGCTCTCTCTGTTAAGCGTGTCGATCCCATCGGCCAGCTCCTCATATTGCAGTTCGCGAAGGGTGCCGGCTCGCTCCAGGCCCAGTAAGACCGTCTCAAAAGTGATACCGGCCAAAAGAAGAAGAAACACCAGGATAAACGGCTTCCATAACCAGGAGGCGCTGTACAAAAGGGTGGCTATCGGAATCTTCGTAAGCTCTGCGATCGAGACGATGAAGAACGGCGCACTGGCCAGAATGAGGTCCATCGCGGTTGCAGACTGACTTGCTTCGAAGGCTTGGACGCCCAATACAAGACCCGTGGCAAGGCCAATGATTGAAGCTATGATCTCCAGTGCCCACGCGCCACGGTATGTCCACTGGCCATAGCTGGCCAGCTTCTGGCTCATACTTGCGTACATCAGGCTCCCCGCCTCCCTATATCCCCAGTGCACCTTGCCACTCAACACCGGTCTTTGCATCAAAAATTGCCGTGCGCTTGGTGAATCTCCTTGATTTCGAGAAACATCGTTACTTTCACGCCTGGATATCGATAGAATATCTGTGGGACGACGGGCGCGAATACGGTTGCCCGTTAGCGGTTGAGCAACCCTGCGACGAGAACAAGTATCAACGCCGCGTCGCCACTCGAAATGCGCCGACAGCGCCTCGGACAAAAAAGCTTTGGCGAGGTGGCGGCATCTCGTCGATATTTTCGGCTAACGCCTTCGGGCGCTTGCACCCAAGCTTTCGCGTGAAGCTCAATCCGGTGCCTGGAACCCCGGCATTTATTCGACGGCCCTGAGTCCCGATGTGAGCCCAGCGCGTGAAGGCCACTTCCCCGTCAGGACTAATATAAGTCGCGAAGGCTGGCATTCGGCTTTCTAGATAGTGATCGCATCAAATCGCCCTTCCGGACGAGATGAGTTGGACAGCGGGATGCCAGCTTTAGATGATCTCCTCCTGGTAGCTGTCAGTCCGCTTGTGATGCGGTGGACGGCTCTCCTCCCGCCCTGCGGTATGATCGTTGGGCCAGAAGCTGGAGGAGATCTATAATGGGCAACGTTACGACGATTGGTCTGGATATTGCGAAGTCAGTGTTTCAAATCCACGGGGTGGATGCGGCGAGTGAGGTTGTCGTTCGCAGGAAGCTGACGCGTGGGCGCGTGATGGCATTCTTCGAGAGCCTGCCACGTTGCCTGGTCGGTATCGAAGCCTGCAGCTCGTCGCATTATTGGGCGAGAGAACTGACTGCACGTGGCCATGATGTGAGATTACTGCCGGCACAATATGTGAAGCCTTATCTGAAGCGGCAGAAGAATGATGCCGCAGATGCAGAGGCGATCTGCGAGGCGGTCACTCGGCCGACCATGCGCTTCGTGCCTGTGAAATCACCCGAGCAGCAAAGTGTGATGATGCTGCACCGGGTCCGGTTGATGCTCAACCGCCAGCGCACGCAGATATCGAACGCGTTGCGGGCACACCTATCCGAGTTCGGGATCGTAGCGCCGATCGGGCGGAATGGGATTGAGCAACTGCTCGTGGTCGTCAACGACGAGAACGAGGCCAGGATACCAGCTGACGCGCGGCTATGCCTTGGCATGCTTGAGCGCAGCTCGGGGTCGTGAAGAAACAGATACTCGAGAACGATCGTAGGGTTCGGGCGAATGCGCGTGAGACCGAGCTTGGTCGCAGGTTGATGGAGATCCCAGGCGTCGGCCCGCTGCTGGCGAGTGCATTCGTGGCTACGGTCGCCGATGCGCATGCGTTCAAGTCGGGGCGCTGTCTATCGGCATGGATCGGACTCGTGCCGAAGCAGAACTCGAGCGGGGGAAAGGAGAGGCTCGGCAGTATCTCCAAGGCCGGCAATCGCTACTTGCGGCAGTTGCTCGTGGTGGGTGCGATGGCGGTCATCCGCTATGCCGAGCGCAACGGTACCAGGAGGGCCATGGCTCGTGCAGTTGATGGCGCGGCGAACAGCCAAGGTTGCGGCGGTTGCGTTGGCCAACAAGACCGCCCGGATGGTCTGGGCACTGATGACGAACGGCGAGCGCTACAGGGAGCCGGTCATCGCATAGAACAAGATAAGGCGAGCGATCGCTGACGAGGTTGGAAAGGGCGGACAGGAGCTAATGCACAAAGCCGGTTGATACCGCCGGATCAGGAAAACCCACTGGGGCCGTGCACCTCGAGTGCGAGCTTACGATCGGGACCTGAGACGCGCGAATGGCATTATGGCCAGCGGCACATGATAGGCCGCACCTACAGGTCGGATACATGGCCGCACCAACCAGCAACGGCAACGCTCAAAGAATCCCTTGCCAACGGAGAGCCGTCCATACACGGCCCCTGAGCGGACACTCTTCACACTAGGCTCATCATTTTCAGGAACAGCATCGACCGCGACCAAGATAGCTGCAGCTTGGCAAGCGAACCCGGCGAACATCAGCCAGGCCGCCGCGCGATGAAAATGGAAATCTCGCCCGTCGAGATACCCAACGGGTAGCGCGAAGTCGTCGTGCAGCGCACCATACGCTGCCAACCCACCAGCAATGCCGCGATGGCTGCCGCCAACCCACCATCGCTTCGATTCTTCTCCTTCCGATCCCATTTCAGACGCACAGCTTGAGATGGCCGCTCCGAGGCGCGGCGTGCGCACCATCGACGAGGAGAGCGAAGCCGACGGGAATGCGTAGGCAGTCACAGCATTTTTCTCTCCTGTCTTTCCAGACGATGCGCTTCGCCTCCCTCTATCTCCACGCCGGCGACTGCCGGCGTTCAAGCAAGAACGGCGTATAAGCCGCAGTCCTTCGCGCGTCCGCAACGGTGGACGGGTGTCGCGCGGAGGACGGAGGAAATTCGCCCCCGCCGCGGGCGGTAAACGGGACAGCCGTAGGAGCGTCAGCATAGCGCCGGCCGCAGGACGGGACGCGGGACCGACTGTCCCCGTCCGCGGCGGTCCGCCAGTCTTGCACCGTTTCGGCTCGCCTCAATTGCGTGGCAGCTTGTGAATTTCCAGCCTGACAGGCCCGCCCCTGTCACAACTCGTGCAGAAAAGCGCGCGCTCGACTGAACTGAACAGAGCGCCTTTTCCATAGCGTTCGATGAGCCCGGCAGGCTTTACCGTTGCATGGTTCGAACAGGATCTGCACCAGGCCCGCAACACATGCCATTCGCGAAGATCTCCGAGCGCAATATCGAGACCGGCGTGAACGCTGCCGTCGATGATGGCCTGCGGTGCGATCTTCACTTCGCCTGGTGTCAGGATTTTCTCCATCACATGCCGACTGTTGTAGTGGATCAGCAACATGCCCGGCCGGCGCCGGATGGCGGCTTGCCAGGCTGCCTGACTCACTGTCGAGTCAGGGGAACGCGAAATGGTTTCGGACAAAGCCTGCTCCTCGCGATCCCATACCTCGATCCGAAAATTGTCTTCCGCTGTTTTCGCCATAGCTTCGCCGGCCAGCGCGATTGACGCCGGCCATGGTTTGCTATTGGCTGACTAGCCCAATAGGAGGCGAACCATGGAACTTCGCTTGAACATTGAGGACGCCACGGCGCAGGAGCTTGCGCGCGGTATCGCGGCAGCAGAAGCAGTGTTTGAACGCGCCGGCATTACGGCTTTGCAGGGTGCGGAAGGCCTGTTTGCGTTGGAAAGCTGGGATATTAAGGGCTTTCCCGAGGACGATAAGCCTACCGCGGAGGAGGACCGAGCCGCCACAATTTGGTTGGAGGCCGACGAGGCTGCCGCGGTTGCATGTTGTGCGGGCTGGCCGGAAGAAAAAGTTCCGCACCATCAGATCATGGAATTGATCGACATTCCCCGCACGAAATTGCAAGCTCAAGCGGATCCAGACACCTGGCCGCAGCGGAAGCAACTTTATCCTGATGTCGTCAAACGCCTGGAGATTTCGACCGGTCCGGATCGCCACATCGATTTCGATATTGCCTTCGTTCTCGGTTGGGTTCCCGAGCGGCCGACGCTGGATCGGGTTGAGCCGCTCTCGGAGGATGGCGACCGCATCCCCTTCTTCACCAGTGACCTTGCACAGGTTAAAGAGATGGCACGCAAAGCGCTTAAGGACTGGACCATCGAGATTGATCGAGATCCCTGCGATGCCCATGTTTTCGACCCATTCGCCAGCGATGACGATGATGAATTGCGCATGGCGGCATGGCGCGATTTCGACGGTTCCTTGCATATGGAAAAGCCGCCGGCAAATCCTGCAATCGCGCTGATCTTGGCAATGATGCGCGGCCAGTCCATGCATTTCGAATAGTGATCAAACGCAGGTCGGAGCTTACCAACGCCGTCGGCGATCGATCGCGACTGGCCACACCAGGTTGCGTTGCCGGACGATCTCTGCACCGAGCGGAACTTCACCATGATCGGGAAGTTCTGCCAGGAACGAGGGCTTAAGCACCAAACGCGGCACGTGCAGGCGAAATGGCCGAATGGCAAATATGAAACCTATCGGCTCCACTGCTTCGGCGATGCCGCATCTGCACAGGCGTTCCGTAATCACTTCGATGGGCTGATGTTCGATCCAAGGCGGGATCGGGAGAATGGAAAGGTGCGGGGCGCCTGGCGCCGTACGGGCGAATACACACCGGTTGTCAATCTTGGTCCCCTAAGCGTGCCGGAGATATTGCGCAGCTGAGTCACGAGCTTTCGGGGCGAACTGTCTCCACCGACAGCGAGCCGGCTGGAAGCGGCCGCAAAAGCTCAGCCTCGGCCTTCGTCAGGTTGATCCAAGCCGCCCAGTTCTCGGGCTGAAGGACCACGACCTATCGATTGTGGTACGGCGCAACATCCGGCCCGGGGTCGGTCGTCAGCATGGTGAAGGTGGGCGGCTTGTTGCCGACAGCTTCGCGCCAAAGCCCAGCGACGGCCATGAATGGAGAGCCGTTCAGCGTGAAGCGATGTTTCGCCTTCGGATATTTCGTTTCTGTGAATTCGAAGAACGCTGATGCGGTAACAAGGCAGCGTTGGCTATTCCCGAATTGCCGGCCTTCGGAGCGGAAGTTGAACACCGGGCCGCCCTTTGGTCCTGTCGGTGGAAATCCGAACGTCATCGATGCCAGTTCGATGGCATCGTCTGCAACGCGCATTATCGGCGCTGGATCATTGATGCGGACGTCGTCTGCTTGTGGCAAATCGAGTTCGGTTTGGTGGGCGGGGACTTTGAGCGCAAGCGACGCCATCATCCGGCAATAGTCGGACCAAACGACATGCTGCTCGTAATCGTTGCACATGGACGGGTCCGACCTCAGTGCTCTGTCTATACTACGGAATGCCGACACCCGATGGAAAGCGACCGGCACTCAACCCAAGAATCCCGTTCAACCAGAATACCGGCCTTCTTTGCGGCCTCAACAAGTACCTTGCGAGCACCAGCGGCCTCTTCCAGTCCCTCAATAAGACACCAATGGCATTTTTTCCACAGGAGGGGTGCATCGAAATTGGTACTGCCCTCTTGTGCTTCCGTAGCGCTTCCGCGCAAGCGCGAGGACAATTGCTAAATAATCCTCGGCTAACTATCTGCTATTTATGCTACAATTGGCGCACCCGACAGGATTCAAACCTGTGACCTCGGCCTTCGGAGGTGCGGGCTAAGCGTGGATGGGCCCGTTGCTTTCTTTCGGCCGCGACCTACTGGCCCCGACGGAGCGCAATCGCCTTGCGCCACAATCGTGTGCGGGTTTGACAAGTTTTCCGACCTCTTTTTTTGCGGCAAGACCAACGATTTGACGCTGATTTGCGCACATCAATATCAACGGCTCCTATCACCTGTAGACGTGTGCAGTTGGCGGCCGATGGCGTGCCAATGGAACTCCCGCGGACGGTCTCCGAGCCGCCGGATGGCACAAACTAGTTCCTTCGACGAATTGACAGCTCGGTGACCAACTTGGGAAACAAGCTTCACCATGACGGGCATTTCCCTGAAAAAGAATGTGACCGAACAGACAAGGGAAAGTTTCGAGAGCGGGAGGACAGCGTGAACGGGCACTCGGCCGGCCATCATGAAGATCGCGTCCAGGCTGCGATCAATTCCGACGCGGCAGCAAAATCGGCATTGGTCGCTTCGTGGCAACGCTCCTCGAACCTGCACCGGCTTGATCCCGCCGAGCGCAAATCGCCCAAGCGTCTGACGGAAGCCGAGTTCAGAAGAGCCAGGCAGAGGATAGAGCCGCTGCAAGTGGCGGCGCAGTCCAGCCTCGACAGGCTCTATCTCGCGGTTGGCGGCGTTGGGTGCTGCGTGCTTCTGGCCGACCTCGACGGAGTTCCGGTGGATCGCCGTGGCGCTGCCTCCGACAACGAGACCTTCGAGGAATGGGGACTGTGGACGGGCTCGGTCTGGGGCGAAGAGAGCGAAGGCACCAATGGCATCGGAACATGTCTCGCCGAGCGGCGAGCGCTGACAATCCATCGTGATCAGCATTTCTATGCACGCAATACGCTGCTGAGCTGCACGACAGCGCCGATCTACGATCACGAAGGCAACCTCGCAGCGGCGCTTGACGTATCGTCTTGTCGCGCCGATCTCACCGAGGCGTTCACCAATCTGATCTCGGTCGCGGTCGCGGACGCCGCAAAGCGAATCGAGGCGGAGAACTTTCGCCGGGCATTTCCCCGTGCGCGCGTCCTTCTCCTTCCGGAAACGAATGGTGGGCTCGGCGGGCTCATCGCGATCGACTCCGACGATCTCGTGGTCGGAGCGACGCGACCGGCGCGGATCGCGCTGGGCATTTCCCAAGGATCGCTGACACGAAGCTTGGCCGCAATGGACGTGCTGAGTGGCGCCGAAGGGATGGAAGGCAGCCTCGACCGGGCCGAGCGCGCTGCGCTTCAGAGAGCCCTGGCTCATACCTCGGGGAACATTTCAGCGGCCGCCGAGGCGCTCGGAATCAGTCGGGCGACTCTGCATCGCAAGTTGAAGCGCTTCGAGTTGGGGCGTTCTCACTGAGTTTGCGACCGAAGTGTCTCAGTTCTGCGACACTCGCACGAACGACCTGGTTTCGGCGGCCTGACAATCAGCATCTGCGCAAGCATATCTCCTCCACGCGTCGCATTCCGCGGCGTCAGCTTTGGGAGGTAGATGTGAACAAGGTTGAATTCTCGCGCTCGGTCAGGGTGCCCTTCGACAAGCGTTATGGCAATTTCATCGGCGGCAAATGGGCCGAGCCGCGCTCCGGTCGCTATTTCGAAAACTTCTCGCCGGTAAATGGTCGGTTGCTGTGCGAGGTGGCCCGCTCTGACGCTCAGGACATCGAGGCTGCCCTCGACGCCGCGCATGCCGCCAAGGACACCTGGGCACGCACCAGCGTGGCCGAGCGGTCGCTCATCCTCAACCGCATCGCCGACCGGATGGAGGAAAACCTCGATCTTCTGGCGTGCGCCGAAACCTGGGACAACGGCAAGCCGATCCGTGAAACCACCGCGGCCGACCTGCCGCTTGCCATCGACCATTTCCGCTATTTCGCCGGCGCTTTGCGCGGCCAGGAAGGCAGCCTTTCCCAGATCGACGACGATACCGTCGCCTACCATTTCCATGAGCCGCTCGGCGTGGTCGGCCAGATCATCCCGTGGAACTTCCCGCTGCTGATGGCATGCTGGAAGCTTGCTCCTGCAATTGCCGCTGGAAACTGCGTCATCCTGAAACCTGCCGAGCAGACGCCGGCCGCCATCATGCTGTGGGCCGACCTTGTCGGCGACCTGCTGCCGCCGGGCGTGCTGAACATCGTCAACGGCTTCGGCCTCGAGGCCGGCAAGCCGCTCGCGTCCTCGCCGCGCATTGCCAAGATCGCGTTTACCGGCGAGACCACGACGGGCCGGTTGATCATGCAGTATGCCAGCCAGAACCTGATCCCCGTCACGCTGGAACTGGGCGGCAAGTCGCCCAACATCTTCTTCAAGGATGTCATTGCCGAGGATGATGATTTCTTCGACAAGGCGATCGAGGGCTTCGTCATGTTCGCACTGAACCAGGGCGAGGTCTGCACCTGCCCGAGCCGCGCCCTCATCCATGAAGCGATCTATGACAGGTTCATGGAGCGTGCCCTCAAGCGTGTCGAGGCCATTGTGCAGGGCGATCCGCTCGATCCGGCCACGATGATCGGCGCACAGGCCTCGTCCGAGCAGATGGAAAAGATCCTGTCCTACATCGACATCGGCCGCCAGGAAGGCGCTCAGGTGCTGACCGGCGGCGCGCGCAATGTGCTCCCTGGCGATCTGGCGGGCGGCTACTACGTCAAGCCGACCGTGTTCAAGGGCCACAACAAGATGCGCATCTTCCAGGAGGAGATTTTTGGACCGGTTGTTTCGGTCACGACCTTCAAGGACGACGCCGAGGCGCTGTCGATCGCCAACGACACGCTCTACGGCCTCGGCGCCGGCATCTGGACGCGTGACGGCAACCGTGCCTACCGCTTCGGCCGTGCGATCCAGGCCGGCCGGGTCTGGACGAACTGCTACCACGCCTATCCCGCGCATGCGGCCTTCGGCGGCTACAAGCAGTCCGGCATCGGCCGCGAGACCCACAAGATGATGCTCGACCACTACCAGCAGACCAAGAACATGCTGGTCAGCTATACCCCCAAGAAGCTCGGCTTCTTCTGATCGACTCTTTGGCTCATTGGCGCGGTCCTGGCACGGCCGCGCCATAATTTTGAAATCGGAAAAGACCATGCATGCGAAAGTCTCGGCGACGCCGGCTGCCCTTGAACTGATCGCGGAGATTGTTGCCGGTCATGGCCCGGTGCTGTTCCATCAGTCCGGCGGATGCTGCGACGGGTCCTCGCCGATGTGCTATCCGTCGGCCGGATTCATCGTCGGCGACCAGGACGTGCTGCTTGGCCACATCGGCGACGCACTGTTCTACATCGGGGCATCGCAACTCGAGGCCTGGAAGCATACCGATCTTATCATCGACGTGGTGCCTGGTCGCGGCGGTATGTTCTTCCTCGACAATAGACGGGAGAAGCGGTTCCTGACCCGGTCGACGATCTGCGCCGTATAGGCGAAAACATGCCGGTTTTGATTTCGAGCAAGGAAGGCGCCGTATCGATCTTTACGTTCCGACGATGATCTTCAATCTGCTCATCGGCACCGTCGTCATAAGTCTAACGGTCTTGATCCACCCGTTTGGTCTGATCGCCGTCACGCATGCGATGAGATACTTGGTGGCACGGTTGGTCGACCGCCTATCTGATCGCGGCAGGCACCCGCATCGGCCCGTTCAAGGCTGGCGAACACTTCTGACCGGGCCGATGTTCACACCGCTACCGAATGCCTGGCTTTGCCGGTTTCGAGATATTTGTCGAATTTCGCCGCGACGCTTCTGACAAAGGGGCGACTTTCCACCGGCACGACGAAGCGGTCACCATCAAGTTCAAGCAACCCCTCGGGATCACGCAGGGCGGTGGAGCTTGCCTTGAGCAGAAGCCTTTGGCCAGCTGCGCCAAAGCGCTCCACCAGTTCGATCGCCGAGAACGCAAAATCACACATCAGCCTCTCGATGATCCAACCGCGAACGCCGTCGTCGTCGGAAAGCGCGATACCGCGCACAGCCGCCAATCCACCGTCCGACACCATGCGTCCATACTCCGCGGTCGACGGCATGTTCTGCGCATATCCTTGGCGAAATTGACTGATGGATGATGGTCCCAGGCCGATCAATGTTTCGCAGCGATCCTCCGTGTAGCCTTGGAAATTGCGGCGCAGGCACCCGGTTCGGGCCGCTACGGCCAACGCATCGTTGGGCCTGGCGAAATGGTCGAAGCCGACGGCTTCATATCCCGCGTTCAGCATAAGACAAGCGGCCAGTTGTGATTGAGCAAACCGCTCCGCCGGACCCGGCAACCATGCCTCGTCGATCATCGTCTGATGCTTCTTGAACCAGGGCACGTGCGCGTAGCCAAACAATGCCATCCGATCCGGCTCCAGGGTCAACGCCTGCGCGACGGTGGAGGAGACGCTCTCCCTGGTTTGGTGTGGCAAGCCGTAGAGCAGGTCCAGATTGACCGAAGCGACGCCGCGCGAACGAACGCCGTCCACCACCGCTTTGGTCTGCAAAAAGCTCTGCTCGCGGTTAATTGCCTTTTGCACCTTCGGGTCAAAATCCTGAACGCCGAGGCTTGCCCGGGTCATGCCGATCTCGGCAAGCGCATCGAGCCGAGCATCATCCATATCATTGGGATCGATTTCGACGCTGATCTTGGCGTCCGGAAGGAAATCGAAGTTCGCACGCAATGCTTCACCCAGCATAACCATGTCCTCGGGCTTCAGCATCGTCGGAGAGCCGCCACCGAAGTGGACGGCGCGCACGCCCGCCTTGCCGCCGACAATACGGGCAATGGTGGCGATCTCGGCATGCAACGAGCGGAGATAGGCCGTCACCGGTTCATAGTGACGTGTCTGCTTGGTGTGACAGGCACAGAACCAGCAGAGCCTGTCGCAGTAAGGAATATGCAGATAGAGTGAAATCTCATCACCGTTCTCAAGCGCTTCCAGCCAGCTTCGATAGACAAGGGCACCGACGCCCGGGTGGAAGTGCGGCGCGGTCGGGTAGCTCGTATAGCGCGGCACGTTCTCAGCAAGTCTGGCAAGCAATTCCGGCCGCATGTCTCTACCCGCTCCACTTTGCATGGCGCGACAATGATTGCATTGGACACCGGAAGCCTTGATTTCGGTCAATGCCGTCTTGCCGCGGACAAACTGCCGCAAGGCTTTTTCTCGGACCGATGCTATATCCTGCTGGAACTTCGAATTTCTCGGGCGATCGTGGTGACAGTGCGTCAGGATGTTCACAGCGCCGGCATTCCCGTGCTTTGCCAATCGTGCGAAGCACGGCACCGCGGCGTTTGCGGCGCGCTCGATCCCGATCAATTGGTGGGGCTGGCCAAGAGCTCATCGAAGCACAGTGTTGAACCAGGCGTTGAACTGATTGGCGACACCGAGACCGTCGACAGCTATTCGAACGTGCTTTCTGGCGTCGTCAAGCTGACAAAGAGCCTTTCTGACGGACGCCAGCAGATTGTTGGCCTCCAGTTCGCCCCCGATTTTCTAGGCAGGCCCTTCAAGGTGGAAAGCGCGATCAACGCCCAAGCCGCAACCGCCGTTTCCGTGTGTTCGTTTCCAAAGGCGGCCATCGAACGGATGATGAAGGAATCACCGGAGCTTGAGCATCGTCTGCTCAAGCAGGCGCTGAATGAACTCGACGAAGCCCGCGACTGGATGTTGACGCTGGGGCGGAAGAGCGCTTCGGAAAAAGTGGCGAGTTTTCTCCTGATGATCGCCAAAAACATCGACCCCACGCTTGACGCGGCCGCCCAGTCGACATGTTTCGATCTGCCGCTGACCCGCGCGGACATCGCCGATTTCCTTGGTCTGACCATCGAAACGGTGAGCCGCCAGCTGACCAGGCTGCGATCAGATGACGTGATCCGGATAGAGAACAACAGGGAAGTGACCGTCGACAGCCTGGCCCGGCTGCAGCGACGCTCTGGCGCCTAGGCTCAATCGACGACGCCGATCATCGGCAAGACGTGCTCGCGTTCAAAGGCGATATGCCGGCGCATGCTTTCGAAGAAACCGCGCAGCATGAAGCCGACAGCCTCGGCATTCTCGACCGGCTCGCCATGGCCAATCGCCAGCAGGATTTCAGTCACCTCGCCGGCAAAGCACTCGTCCTCGACGTGTTCGGCACGCAGTCGCCGGGTTGAAGCATCGCCGCCGCTTAAAGCGGCCTCGTAGGCCGGAAAGATCACCGTCTCTTCGTATCGATGAATGCTGCGCAACAGCGGAACTATCGCGTTTGCTGCAGCCAGGGATGCCAGGCAATCGACCTTGGGCAGGGTGTCGGCGATGCTTTCCAGGGCATCGCAGAGCTGCAGCTTTTCCAGATGCGCACGCTTCATCACCGCCGCCGGGACCGTTTCTCTGTCAGATCGACCTGCCAGTATCGAACTGGCGCGACTTGTTTCGAACAGCGACGATGCCGGCTCCCTCTCCCTGTTCAATAACAGTCTCCTGATCGTTTGCGGTTCGAGGCTGCCCAATCCAAATGCAAATGGCTTTGACATGGATCAAGGCGGCGAAGGGGCGACTGCTGAATTGCTGTTCCTGCGGATTGACGTCCGCGCATCGGAGTCGACCTCGGGGACATGTCATGAAGTTCGGCACGCACATCTTCGCTTTGAGCCTGTTCACATTTGCAGCTTTTGTGGCTGCCGGCTTCGGCGTTGACGAGCCATTCCGACAGCATATGTGGGTGCTCTTCTTGGTGCTGCTCGGCTTTGTCGCTATTCTCCTTCGCAACACGAGTTTCGCGCCGGCAGTCGCGGTCGATCCATCAGCCTATATGGATGGTCCCATCCGCTACGGGGCTATCGCCACAATGTTCTGGGGTGTCGTCGGCATGCTTGTCGGCGTCGTCATCGCGTTGCAGCTTGCGTACCCGGATCTCAACATCCAGCCGTGGTTCAATTTCGGCCGCTTGCGACCGCTGCACACGTCGGGCGTCGTCTTTGCCTTCGGCGGCAACGCATTGCTCTGCACGTCTCTCTATGTCGTGCAACGAACCTGCCGCGCCCGCCTGTTCGGCGGCGATCTCGCCTGGTTCGTGTTCTGGGGCTACCAGCTTTTCATCGTCATGGCCGCGACTGGCTACCTGCTCGGCATCACTGAAAGCCGCGAATACGCGGAACCCGAATGGTACGTGGACATCTGGCTGACCATCGTCTGGGTCGCCTATCTCATCTTGTTCCTCGGCACGATCCTGAAGCGCAAGGAGCCGCATATCTACGTCGCCAACTGGTTTTACCTCTCCTTCATCGTGACCATCGCGATGCTGCATGTGATCAACAACCTGTCGATGCCGGCCTCCTTCCTCGGCTCCAAGAGCTACTCCGCCTTTTCCGGCGTCCAGGACGCCCTGACGCAGTGGTGGTACGGCCACAATGCCGTCGGCTTTTTCCTGACCGCCGGCTTCCTCGGCATGATGTATTATTTCGTGCCCAAGCAGGCGAACCGACCGGTCTATTCCTACCGCCTGTCGATCGTCCATTTCTGGGCGATCATCTTTCTCTACATCTGGGCCGGGCCCCATCACCTGCACTACACCGCCCTGCCCGACTGGGCGCAGACGCTCGGCATGGTGTTTTCGATCATGCTGTGGATGCCGTCATGGGGCGGCATGATCAACGGCCTGATGACGCTGTCGGGCGCCTGGGACAAGCTGCGCACCGATCCGATCATCCGCATGATGGTGATGGCCATCGCTTTCTACGGCATGTCCACCTTCGAAGGCCCGATGATGTCGATCAAGACAGTCAACTCCCTGTCGCATTATACCGACTGGACCATTGGCCATGTGCACTCTGGTGCGCTCGGCTGGGTCGGCATGATCTCGTTCGGCGCGATCTACTTCATGGTGCCGAAGCTGTGGAACCGCGAACGGCTTTATTCGCTGCGGCTCGTCACCTGGCACTTCTGGCTGGCGACGCTCGGCATCGTTGTCTATGCCGCGGTCATGTGGGTGTCCGGCATCATGCAGGGCTTGATGTGGCGCGAATACGACGAGCAGGGCTTCTTGGTCTACTCCTTCGCCGAAACCGTGGCCGCCATGCACCCCTACTACGTCATGCGCGCGATCGGCGGAGCCATGTACCTATCCGGCACCCTGATCATGGCCTGGAACATCGGCATGACCATTCTAGGATACCAGCGCGAGGAGGAGCCGATGCCCGGCTCTGTACCCGCCCTTCAGCCTGCCGAATAAGGAGCCAGAAAATGGGCTTGATGGACAGACACGCACTCGTCGAGAAGAACGCCACGCTTCTTCTCGTTGGCTCGCTTCTTGTGGTGACCGTCGGCGGCATCGTCGAGATCGCACCGCTGTTCTATCTCGACAACACGATCGAGAAGGTCGAAGGCATGCGCCCTTACTCGCCGCTCGAACTTGTCGGGCGCAACATCTATGTGCGCGAGGGTTGCTACCTCTGCCACAGCCAGATGATCCGGCCGTTCCGCGACGAAGTCGAGCGCTACGGTCACTACAGCCTGGCAGCCGAGTCGATGTACGATCACCCATTCCAATGGGGATCGAAGCGAACCGGGCCGGACCTAGCGCGCGTCGGCGACCGCTACTCGAATGTATGGCACGTCGACCACCTTTCGAATCCGCGTTCGGTCGTCCCGGAATCGATCATGCCCAGCTACGCGTTCCTCAAGGACGCGCCGATCGACGTGAAGGACTTCTCCACGCATCTGGTTGCCAACCGGCGGGTCGGCGTCCCTTACAACGATGACATGATCGCGCACGCCAATGCGGATTTAATGGCCCAGGCCGATCCCAACGCCGACACATCCGGCCTCGAAGCCCGCTACCCCAAAGCCAAGATCGGCGATTTCGACGGCAACCCGCAACAGGTGACCGAGATGGACGCGCTGGTCGCCTATCTGCAGATGCTGGGCACGCTGGTCGATTTCAAGAACTACGACGAAGCCGCCGGCTACCGCTGAGGAGTTTCATCCATGAATTACAATCTGATGCGGGAGTTTGCCGACAGTTGGGGTCTGGTCGCCATGGCGCTTTTCTTCGTCGGCGCTATCGCCTTCGCCCTTCGCCCTGGCAGCCGCAAGCTGGCCGACGAAGCTGCCCGGATTCCCCTTGAGGACGAGTGATCATGAGCGACGAGCACATCGATGAAATCTCTGGTGTTTCGACCACCGGCCATGAATGGGACGGCATCAGGGAGCTCAACAACCCACTTCCGCGCTGGTGGGTATGGACGTTCTACATCACCATAGTCTGGGCGATCGGCTACACCATTGCCTATCCGGCATGGCCTCTCCTGCACTCGGCAACCAAGGGTGTGCTCGGCTATTCCAGCCGCAACGATGTCGGGAACGAGCTTGCGGCGGCCGAAGTTGCGAAGGGCAAATATGTCACTGCGGTAGAATCGAAAACCGTTTCGGAGATTGCCACCGACGATGCGTTGCGCGAATTCGCGGTCGCTGCCGGTGGCGCCGCTTTCAAGGTCAATTGCGTCCAATGTCATGGCTCCGGCGCTCAGGGCTCCAAGGGCTTTCCCAACCTCAATGACGACGACTGGTTGTGGGGCGGCAAGGCCGAGCAGATCCAGCAGACGATCACGCATGGCATCCGCTTCGCATCGGATCCGGATACGCGCCTGTCGGAAATGCCGGCCTTTGGCGACATCATCACCGCAGATCAGATCAAACAGGTCAGCGCCTACGTCGCCAGTCTGTCGGGCACCGTTAGCGATCAAGCATTGGTCGAACCCGGAACCAAGGTTTTTGCCGAAAATTGCGTGGCCTGCCACGGCGACAATGCAAAGGGCAACAAGGAGCTCGGCGCCCCCGATCTGACCGATGCTATCTGGCTCTACGGGTCAGGCGAAACAGCAATCGCCGCCCAGGTCCGTGCGCCGAAACAGGGCGTGATGCCGGCGTGGGTCGGACGCCTTGGCGAAACCAGGGTCAAGGAACTGGCGGTTTACGTCCATTCGCTAGGCGGTGGGGAATAGGAACGGGGGCCTATTCCCGGCCCTTCACCGCCCAAGCGACGAGGCCCGGCTCTGCCGGGCCTCGATTTGTTTCCGTGGTCCAGGCGATTGACCTGCATCAACGCGGCGCAATCCAGTCAGCGGCACAATCCGGTCGACGCTGTATTTCGCGCACTGTCTGCACCCAGCAAGGTCACTTGCCCGGCGAAATCACAAGCTGCACGACGGGAGAAACCAGTGCTTGACAATACGCAGGTAGAGCGGCCCGAAGCGGAGGCGGTCAACTCCGCCAAAGTGCGCCAGCCAATGTATGCCGCGCGCAAGAAGATCTTCCCAAAGCGGGCCTCGGGAAGCTTTCGCCGGTTCAAATGGCTGGTGATGGCGATCACGCTCTGCATCTACTACTTGACGCCGTGGTTGCGGTGGGATCGGGGTCCATTTGCCCCGGACCAGGCGGTGCTGCTCGATCTCGCCAACCGGCGCTTCTATTTCTTCTTCATCGAGATCTGGCCGCAGGAATTCTACTATGTGGCCGGCCTTCTGGTGATGGCCGGCGTCGGTCTTTTCCTCATCACGTCGACTGTCGGCCGTGCCTGGTGCGGCTATACATGCCCGCAGACCGTGTGGGTCGACCTGTTCCTGATCGTGGAGCGGGCCATCGAGGGCGATCGCAACGCGCGTATGAAGCTCGATGCCGGGCCCTGGACTGCCCGCAAGCTCGTGCTGCGGGTGTCGAAACACGCCATCTGGCTGGTCATAGGTGCGCTGACCGGCGGCGCCTGGATCTTCTATTTCGCCGATGCGCCGACGCTGGTCGGCGAGCTCTTCACCGGCACCGCGGCGCCTGTCGCCTACATTACCGTCGCCGTGCTGACGGCGACGACCTATACGTTCGGCGGGCTGATGCGCGAGCAGGTCTGCACCTATATGTGCCCATGGCCGCGCATCCAGGCAGCCATGCTCGACGAAAGTTCGCTCACCGTCACCTACAATGACTGGCGCGGCGAACCGCGATCACGTCACGCCAAGAAGGTTCTTGCCGCAGGGCAGCCCGTCGGCGACTGCGTCGACTGCAATGCCTGTGTAGCCGTCTGTCCGATGGGGATCGACATTCGCGATGGCCAGCAGCTCGAATGCATCACCTGCGCGCTTTGCATCGACGCCTGTGAAGGCGTCATGGACAAGCTCGGCAAGGAGCGCGGGCTGATCTCCTACGCGACGCTCTCCGACTACAACGCCAACATGATGCTGGCGACCGCAGGCGGCGTCAGTTCGGTCAATCCGTCGCTGGTCAGGAAGGCTGATGGCCTGTTCTCCGACAAGGTTGCGCATTTCCATATCCGCAAGATCTTTCGGCCGCGCACCTACGTCTACATGGGGATGTGGTCGCTGATCGGCCTGGGCCTGCTCTATTCGCTGCTGACGCGCGACCGGCTCGAAGTGAACGTGCTGCATGACCGCAATCCGCAGTTCGTCACGCTGTCCGACGGTTCGATCCGCAATGGCTATACCGTCAAACTACTCAACATGATCCCCGAGCCAAGGACGATCGTCGTCACGATGCAAGGCTTGCAAGGCGCCGAAATGAGCATGGTCGGCGACGACGTCCAGGCAGGCCGCTCTTTTGCCATTGCGGTCGAACCCGACCGCCTGAAAATGCTGAAGGTCTTCGTGCGCCAGCCCGCCGATCAAATCCACGGCACAGCGCAAACCTTCACGTTCCGTGTCGAGGACAAGGCGAGCTTCGAGTCGGACCAATACACAGCCACCTTCAACGCGCCGGAGATTGCCAGATGACCTCCAACGCTCACAAATCCCGCGAATTCACCGGCAGGCACATGTTGGCCATCATCCTTGCCTTCTTCGGGGTGGTGATCGCGGTCAATCTGACAATGGCAACGCTCGCCAACACAAGCTGGACCGGCCTTGTCGTCGAAAACACCTATGTGGCGAGCCAGCAGTTCAACAAGAAGGCCGAGGAAGGGCGCGCGCAGGCAGCCCTCGGCTGGACCGGCAAGCTGACCATCGCATGGGGCGAAGTCCGCTACAGCCTCACCGATGCCGCCGGCAAGCCGGTTCCCTTGCATGGCGTAAAGGTGCTGTTTCGCCATCCCGCCTACGAAAAAGAGGATGAGGCCGTCACGCTCGCTCTCGCCTCGGGCGAGGAGTTTGCTGCGCAGCACATGCCGAAGGACGGTGTCTGGATCGTCGAAGTCGACGCCGAAGCGGGTCTGGCAGAGCCCTACCGCGAAGTCCGCAGGATCATCATTTCTCATGGAGCGCAGAAATGAGCTGTTGTGCACCGAGCGCCGAAATGGCGCTGGATCTGGTCAACACCTCATCGGTCCTGCCATCCAGCCAGGAGATCAGGCTGGCAAGCCGATCGATTGGCGATGATCTTCGCCAGTCCGACCTTTCGGTGCCGACGGTTCATTGCGCTGCCTGCATCCAGACGATCGAGACGGCGCTTGGAAAGCTCGATCACGTCGAGGCCGCTCGTGTCAATCTTTCGACGAAGCGGGTCGCGATCCGGTGGCGTGGGGATGAGGTACCACCATTCGTCGCCGCGCTTGGCAGGCTGGGCTACGAGGCGCATCTGTTCGACCCCGAGGTCGGTGACAAGGACAAGACGCTTTCGGAGCTGATCCGCGCGGTCGCTGTTGCCGGCTTTGCGGCAGGCAACATCATGCTGCTGTCGGTCTCGATCTGGTCCGGGGCCGAAGGCGCGACCCGCGACCTGTTCCACTGGGTCTCGGCACTGATCGCCATTCCCGCCCTCGCCTTCGCCGGCGGCATCTTCTTCAAATCGGCGTGGAATGCGCTGCGCCACGGCCGCATGAACATGGACGTGCCGATCGCGGTTGGCGTGTCACTGGCCTACGCCATGAGCCTCTATGAGACGATCACCCATGGCGACCACGCCTATTTCGACGCGTCGGTATCGCTGCTGTTCTTCCTGTTGATCGGTCGCACGCTCGATCACGTGATGCGCGAGCGGGCCCGGACTGCGGTGAAGAATCTGTCACAGTTGGGCGCGCGTGGCGCCATGGTGCTGCGCGGCGACGGCGCACGGGACTATTTGCCGGTTGGCGAGATCGAACGGGGGATGCAGCTGCTCATTGCAGCCGGCGAGAGAATCCCCGTCGACGGCAAGATCATTCATGGCGCGTCGGATCTGGATTGCTCTCTGGTCTCTGGTGAGAGCACGCCCAGAAACGTGGCGCCAGGCGAAGCCGTGCGGGCCGGTGTGCTCAACCTCTCTGGCCCACTAACGATCGAGGCGACAGCCGCCGCCAAGGATTCGTTCCTGGCGGAAATGGTTCGGCTCATGGAGGCTGCAGAGGGCGGCCGCGCGCACTATCGCCGCATCGCCGATCGCGTTTCAGCGCTCTATGCTCCCGTGGTTCATCTAACCGCCTTCGTGACCTTCCTTGGCTGGATGGCGGCGACCGGGGACTGGCACCGGGCGATAACCATCGCCATTGCCGTTCTTATCATCACGTGCCCGTGCGCGCTCGGCCTCGCCGTGCCGATCGTTCAGGTGGTCGCAGCGCGGCGCCTGTTCGAGAATGGCATCATGGTCAAGGATGGTTCGGCGATGGAGCGCCTGGCAACGATTGATACCGCCGTGTTCGACAAGACCGGAACGCTCACGCTCGGCCAGCCCCGGCTGGTCAATGCGGCCTCGATCGATCCGGGCATGCTGGCAATCGCGGCAGACATGGCCGCGCATTCCCGCCATCCGTTTTCAAAGGCCATAGCAGGCTTTGCCGCTCCTGGCGGGCAACACAAATTCGATGCCGTCACCGAGCACCCGGGATTCGGGATCGAAGCCACTGACGCCGCAAGCACCTGGCGACTGGGTCGACGCGGATGGGCTGGTTGGAAGGCGAGAACCGGCGGTGAGGGCAAATACGGCTACGGCGGAACGGTCTTGACGAAAAACGGGATGATTGTCGCATCCTTCGTTTTCGAAGATGCATTGCGTGCCGACGCCAGTGCGGCCGTCGATCAATTGAAGCATGCTGGGATGTCGGTGGAAATGCTGTCGGGCGATACCGCGAAAGCCTGCGCCGAGGTTGCGGACGTGTTGGGTGTCGATGACTTCGTTCCCTGCCTGCTCCCGTCGGGCAAGGTTGAACGCATAGAAAGCCTGGCGAGAGACGAGCACAAGGTTTTGATGGTTGGCGACGGGCTCAACGACACACCGGCGCTGAGCGCCGCGCATGTCTCGATCGCACCGGCTACGGCCGCCGATATTGGCCGCAACGCAGCCGATTTCGTTTTTCTGCGCGAAAGCCTCTTGGCGGTCCCGCTGGCGCTGGACGTTTCGCGCAAGGCGGGACGCCTGATCCGACAGAACATAACAATCGCGATCGTTTACAATGCCGTGGCCGTGCCGATCGCCATTCTGGGCCATGTTACTCCACTTATCGCGGCGGTCGCGATGTCTGCCTCGTCATTGCTCGTGATTGGAAATGCCTTGCGCCTGCAAAGCTTCGCAACGAGTGCGTCTTCCGAAACCGCGCGGCAAGACAGGCCCGTGCGGGTCGACGCCTTGGCCGAACCCTCATGACGACGCTCACCTATCTCATCCCGGTAGCGCTATTCCTTGGGGCACTCGGCCTGTCCGGCTTCCTGTGGGCGTTGAGAAGCGGTCAGTACGAGGATCTCGACGGCGCGGCGGAGCGCATTCTCATCGACGGCGACGACGGCGCTGAGAATGCCCCTCGGTCCAAGTGACTCAGATCAAAGCGCCGCGGCTCGCAATGTCCCATCGTCGTCTGACGAAAAATCAGGAGGTGAGGATGCAAGCCGAAGCCATAATGACGAAGCCAGTCATCACGACGGATGCGAACGCGACGATTGCCGAAGCGGTCGAGCTCATGCTTTAAACAAGATCAGCTGCCTCCCGGTAACGGGCAGCGACGGTGCTCTGGTTGGCATAGTAAGCAAAAGCAACTTCTTGCGCCGAGAGGAACTTGGGACTCAGCGAGCGCGTCCCCGCTGGCTGGAGTTTGATCTTGGCCCGGGCACAATCGCCGATGATTATGCGCGCTCGAACGGACGGATCATCCATGAGGTGATGATTACAAAGGTCATTTCGGCGCCTCCAGGCGCCTCGATTGCAGACATTGTAAACTTGATGATGCAACACCGCATCAATAATGTGCCGATTGTCGACCGGGAAAGGGTCGTCGGCATCATCACGCGAACTGATTTGCTGCGCGTCCTGATCCGCACCTTGCCGAAACCGGGCATCACGCCGCCCGATGACGACCAGATCCGTAAGGCCATACTTGCCGAACTGCAGCGGCAATCGTGGAACGGTGTTGACTTGATTGGTGTGAGGGTCAGCGACGGCGTGGTCGAACTCACAGGGGCGATTGTCGACGAGCGTCAACGGAAGGCAGCGATCGTTGCGGCGGAGAACGTTGCCGGCATTGGGCAAGTCAAGGACGGCCTCTTCCTCCGCACAGATCCGTTCTCGGTGATGATGGTTTCGTAGCTGCGAAAAAGCGGGGACGCAAAGCCGAGTTCTGCTCTCCTCCCATATCCTTTGGACTGGAGGCCGTCGGCGACTTCCTTCGGCATATAGCGCTCGTCATGCTTGGCGTGCCGTCCATGCGCACTCCGTTATAACGCCCTGCCTGTCTCAAAACAGATCGCGCAGAATGCCGGTATAGCTGATCCGACCGACTTCTGTTCGTTGGGACCACCCTCACCTTTCTTAGTGCGCTCGGGCCTGGGTGGCTTTGGTTGGGCCTAGAAAGAGTGGCCAGTACGAAGATCTCGACGGGGCCGCCGCGCGAATTGTGATCGATTTGAAAACAAAAGCGGCCGCTGATCTTCAGGAAGCCGCCGGTGACTGCGCAGGGTTGCAGAAAACTGCGACACGAAACTGCTCCATCTCAAATCTCGCGCATAACATGGCCGCATTCCGAGAACTGTTGTTTCTGCGATTAACGTCTACCAATTTGCGCCAGCGCAAAGAAACGATGCGTCGGGTCATTTAGCTTCTGCTCATCCGCAACGGTCGAGAGATAGGAGATTGACATGATCACGCGACGCGAAGCCCTCTTTGGAGCAGCGATTGGCGCTGCCGCCGTGGCGGCGCTGCCCGCATTGTCGGCAACAGTGACGAAGGCAGACATTCGCGGGCTACCCCGCGAAAAGATCAAGCTCGTCGCGCCACCCTTCGTGCACCCGCACGATCAGGTCGCCAAGGGCGGGCCAAAAATCGTCGAGTTCACCATGACAATCGAAGAAAAGCCTGTCGTCATCGATGCCGATGGCACGAAGCTCAACGCGATGACCTACAACGGCTCGATCCCCGGCCCGCTGATGGTGGTGCACCAGGACGACTATGTCGAGCTGACGCTCATCAATCCTGACACCAACACGCTTGCCCACAACATCGACTTCCATGCCGCGACCGGTGCGCTCGGCGGCGGCGCCCTCACCTTGATCAATCCCGGCGAACAGGTGACCTTGCGCTTCAAGGCGACGCGAACGGGAACGTTCGTCTATCACTGCGCGCCCGGTGGTCCGATGATCCCGTGGCATGTCGTCTCCGGCATGAACGGCGCAATCATGGTGCTGCCGCGCGACGGACTCAGGAACGACAAGGGCGAACCGGTCAAATACGACAAGATCTTCTACGTCGGCGAGAGCGACTTCTACATCCCGCGCGACGAGAAGGGCAATTTCAAGAGCTATGAATCAGCTGGCGACGGTTACGATGACATCGTCAAGGTCATGCGCGGGCTGATCCCGACGCATGTCGTGTTCAACGGCAAGGTCGGATCTCTGACCGGCGACAACGCCATGAAGGCGAAAGTCGGCGAGACCGTGTTGATCGTCCATTCGCAGGCCAACCGCGATACGCGGCCGCATCTGATCGGCGGTCACGGCGACTATGTCTGGGAACAGGGCAAGTTCGCCAATCCGCCGGCCAAGGATCTGGAAACCTGGTTCATCCGCGGTGGTTCTGCGGGCTCGGCGCTCTACACGTTCCTCCAGCCGGGTGTCTACGCCTACGTCAATCACAATCTGATTGAGGCCGTGGAACTCGGGGCGACCGCTCACTTCATGGTCGAGGGCGAGTGGGATGACGACCTGATGACGCAGGTCGAGGCGCCTAAACCCATCGCCGTCAACTGACGGCACTCCAATTTACCCGGACAGCGACGCTGTCCGGGTATGGATAAAAACCATGTCTCCTTACATCCTGAAGGTTGCCTTAGTCGCCCTGGCCGCCGCCGCTATTCCGGTAGGGCTCTCGATACCGGCGCTGGTCGGGGATCGACAACCCCACCCAACCGCTATGACGGTTGTCTTGCTTTCCGGTTCGATCACCTATCCGACGCCGGGCGAGTTCCTTAGGGATGGACGCCCGCAAGCCAATCCCCGCCTCAAGCGACACCTCAACAGACCTCTCGAAATCATGACCTATCAAGTTGGCGCGGCGGATTATGCGCATTGCGTGTCGGCTGGAAGCTGTCAGCCGGCACAGGAGATGCGCGCAATCCCGAGCAATACTCCGGTAACCGGCGTGAGCTATCTCGATGCCAATGCTTACGCGCGCTGGTATTCGGACGTGACCGGCGACCAATGGCGGCTGCCATCAGACGAGGAATGGGCGTTTGCCGCGGCGGAGCGGTTCGCCGGCGAATTTGAGGGCGTCGAAAACGACGCCAGCAACCCCGCCAGGCGTTGGCTCACCAGCTACAAGGCCGAGGTGGACCTCAATCGCAAACCGGACCCGTTGCCCAGGAGTCGTGGCTCTTTTGGTATGAATTCCCTGGGCCTCGCCGACTTTTCCGGCAACGTCTGGGAGTGGACCTCGACCTGCTATGTCCGCACGACGTTGGCTGCCGATGGAAGCGGTGTTGCGAGTTCGATCGACAATTGCGGCGTCCACGTCCTTGAAGGACTTCACAGAGCCTATATGTCGAACTTCGTCAGCGACGGAAAGAGCGGCGGCTGTGCCGTTGGTACGCCTCCCGACAATCTGGGCTTCAGGCTGGTCCGGGACCATCGGGGATGGGTGAACCGTATCGTCGGCTACCTCGGCATTGCCTGACAGATCTGAAGCAACTGCTTCATTCGCGTTTCGACGGTCGCCGGCTCTCCCCGCCGGCTCACCGCGCCTTTGGCGTCATCAATGCGTTGCCGTAGACCAGGATGAAGCCTGCAAATGCCGCCACCCAGGCCGCACCGGCAATGTCGATCAACAGTCCAAAGGGGACGAAGGCGGCCAGAATTCTCAATGATCCCGCGAGAAGGACGGCTACGAAGATGAACGAGGCGCCTCTTCCAGCCTTGAGCGCTCGCCCGGTGTGCCCGAGTGTTGCGCGGGTCATCACGGCAAGCGTCATCGCGCCGACCGCACCCGTTCCGAGCGCGTGAAGTCCCGCCGCCGCTGGCACGGCATCGGGGAATAGGATCGACGCCGAGACGAGGGCGAGACCGATCGGCACAAAGGCATATCCAAGATGGAGGATGAGCACGAGCGGATCCCGCAATGTGCGCTCGCCAGCCCAGCGCGACAGACGCCACGCCTGGCAGATTGCGGCGACGGCCATAAGCATTCCTGAGACACTGTTGTCGGGGGCGAACGACCATGCTCCCAGCGCGACGGTTGAGATGGCTATCGAAGCAATGTCAAAACGGTCGAACGGCGCAGGCAGCCTGCCAGGACTTTCGCGGACGAGCCAGTTGCGCGTGAAGCTCGGAATGATGCGCCCACCGATCAGCGAGATGAGCATGATCGCCGCAGCCATGCCGAGCCTGCGGCAGATGTCGGATATGCCTTGAAGGTGCGCCTCGATGTGGAACGCGCCGTTGGCGCCAGCCAGGACGGCAAGCGGCAGCAGCACCTTGAGATTGCGCCAGTTCCGTCCCGCGACGATTTCGCGTGCCGCCGCCGCAGCGACCGCAAGCAGGAACGAGCTATCGATCACGGCCGCCGCTTGCCAGCCGATATCCGCCGAGAAGAAGACAGCGGCGCGGCCGGCAAGCCACAGGACAACCAGCGCCAGCAGCGGCAGTCCCTGCACGGGCAGCCGGCCTGTCCAGTTCGGGATGGCGGTCAGCAGGAACCCGGTAACGATCGCCGGCAGGTAGCCGAACAGCATCTCGTGGATATGCCAGTCGACCGGGACAAACGCACTGTGGGCAACAAGCTCGCCTGCATACATCGGCAGCCAGACCAGAATGGAGAGCCCGGCAGACAGCGACCCGAGGAGGAAGAAGGGCCTGAATCCATAGGAGAGAACCGGGGGACCGGAATAGCTCCGCAGGCGTGAAACTGCCATGACTGAATCCTCAAATGAAAAGGGCCGGATGAACCGCCACCCTGGGTCCGTCCGGCCGGTGCCCCGCCCCCTTACGGCAGGCAGACTGTATGGTGGTCAGTTTGCGGGTACCTGGGTGAACAGGTCGGCAAACACCGTTTTTGCCTTGCCAGGATGCTTGACCGCCTTGGCGGTATCGAGATTGACCGGCTTGCCTACAACGATCAGCGCGACCATCCCCATGCCGTAGTGGGGCGCGCATTTGACGCCATAAACGCCCTCCTTCGTCAGCGTAACGGTGATCTCCTCGCTGGGCTTGCCCTTGAAAGGCTCAGCGCCATCCGGAAGCATGCCCTTGATCGACTCGGCGTCGTGGGTCTTGTCGGTCGGGACGAACTTGACGGTGTCGCCAGGTGCTGCCTTGACGAAGGCCGGCTGGAAAACCATGGCGCCCTTTTCGCCCTTGTTGAGCATTTGCACCACGTGCTCTTCCGCGCTTGCGCCGCCGGCGAGCGCGAGGAGGGAGATTGCGGCAGCGAGGATGGAGAGTTTCATCGATTTGTCCTTTGTTTCGTCTTCGCGGCGTTGCGCCGTTCCATGCCATTTAGCCTGATGCGGCAGAGGACAATTTGCGCTGGCGCAAACTCGGGATAAGAAAGGGCTGCCGCACGATTGACGCGGCAGGGTCCTGAGGAAATTCGCTTGGCTGCGCTGGATCGATCGCTGATATCGCGGCTGCCCCTCTTCCAGGGGATGGCCCCCGAAGAGCAAAGCGAGCTTCTCAGAAGCGCTCGATCGTCACGCTATGCCAAAGACTCAACGATCTTCGAGCAGGAAGCCGAGGCCCATTCCTTCTTCGTGCTGATCGCCGGGCACATACGGGTGGTCCGCACCACGCCTGACGGACAGCAGGTCATCGCGAGATACATCAGCGAAGGCGAGATCTTTGGCGTCGCCGCAGCGCTAGGCCGGACAACCTACCCCGCCAGCGCTGTCGCGGCGGTGGATTGCGTGGTGCTGGCCTGGGCCAATGCCCTATGGGCGGAACTGGCGCGCCGGTTCCCGGTGTTTGGGGCAACCACATACAAGACGGTTGGAACCAGGCTGCAGGAGACCCAGACGCGGGTGGTCGAGATGTCCACGGAACAGGTGGAGCAGCGGGTCGCACATGCACTGTTGCGGCTGGCAAACCAGACTGGCCGCATGACCGACAGCGGCATCGAAATCGATTTCCCGATCTCAAGGCAAGACATTGCCGAGATGACGGGCACGACGCTGCACACAGTCAGCCGGCTGCTCAGCAAGTGGGAAGAGAAGGGGATCATCATCAGCGGGCGCCAGAAAGTCACGGTCAAGGATGCGCATCGCCTTGTGGTTCTGGCCGAGAACCGGGACAAGGGCTGACCGTCACCATTTTCGTCGAACAGCCGCTTCGAGTTCGTCCAAAAAGTCGCCCTCATCGATCCGATGTTCGCGGCACGCCTCAGTCACGGTATGGAATGTGCCGATCGGACAGCCGACGCAGAGCATCTTGTGTCTCAGCATCACCGCTACCGTTGCCGGCCATTTCCTCATGATGTCGTCGACGACCATGTCGGGGTTGATCGAACTGCGCTGTTTCACGATGAAATCTCCGCGATTTGCGAAGCGTCTTCATAAATCCGGCTATGGCTTGCTTCGTTGCGCTTTCGCAACTTCGTAGCGCTGACTCCTCAGGGCCGGATTCTTTTGCGCAAGAATAGCGCTCATAGAATCTACCGAGATCGAAGCCGGACCAGGTCAGATGGCGGTACCAACCACGGCGCCAATGCCGGCCGTCAGCGCCATTGCCAGCGCACCCCAGAATGTGACGCGAAGGGTTGCCCTCATCACATTGGCGCCGCCGGCTTTCGCGCCGATGGCACCCAGCACTGCCAGGAATAGGAGCGAGGCAACAGACACGGTTGCTGCAAGCCAGGCTGAAGGTGAAACAAGCACCATCGCCAATGGCATGGCCGCGCCAACCGAAAATGCAGCCGCAGAGGCCAGCGCCGCCTGGATCGGTCTGGCCGTCGTCACCTCCGAAATACCGAGTTCGTCACGTGCATGGGCGCCGAGCGCGTCGTTGGCCATCAACTGGTCGGCGACCTGCAATGCCAGCGTTGGCTCTACGCCCCGCTTGACATAGATGTCCGCAAGTTCCAGTCGCTCGAAGTCTGGCTGCGTGGCCAACTCTTCTTTCTCGCGGGCAAGGTCGGCTCGTTCGGTATCTGACTGCGAACTGACCGAGACATACTCGCCGGCCGCCATCGACATCGCGCCGGCTACCAAACCCGCTATACCGGCCACCAGAACATTGGAGGCCGCGGCATTGGCTGCCGCCACGCCAACGATCAGGCTGGCCGTCGACACAATGCCGTCATTGGCGCCAAGCACTGCGGCCCGCAGCCAGCCAATGCGCGATATGAGGTGGTTTTCCGCATGCAGACGGCTCATGATGTCACCGCGCACGCCGCGCGGCAGGCCGCAGCATCCTGATGAGGACACCCGATTTCACATAAAAATGCTGCCATAGAGCGGCGGCCGCATGGAGGGAGACGACAACGATGATAATCGGCTTGGCGAGTTCATGGATGTCGCCCATGGCGCCAATGCTGAAGTACCATGCCAAAGCTCCCGATATCGGCATGCCGAAAATGAACACATAAAGCATGAAGTGGGTTGCCGTCGCGATCCGCTTCAAAGCGGCGCTCTCTTCTGCCGGGGCAGCGGGGACGCCACGCTGCAAGCGGATGGCAAGGCGCCAGACCGCCAGCACCAGGACGGCCAAGCCGACATAGACATGAATGTTCGCATTGAAGATGTCGCCAGCTGCAGGCTCGGCGCCGCGTGAGAATGCCCGGTAAGCCGGCTTGATGTCCTCGCCGATTACAAGCTGCAGGACGATCAGCACCGCGATTGTCCAGTGCAGCAGTATCTGGGTTCCGGTGTATCCGGCCGGCTCGTTGGCAACAGTCATAGGCAGCTACCTCGCTTGAGAGACCCCTCCTACCTCGCTGCTTATGCGACCATGTTGATCTAGGACAAACCATTTCCTGTCTCCCCTTAAGATTTCACGAGCCCTCGCAGCTTCAACGCGGCTGACAGCCAGTTGTCAGCTTGGTCGTGGGATATTGCGTCCGGGCGGACCAGATGGATCGCCCTGCAAGATCGAACGTGGAAACACAATTCCGATGAAACAGATTGCCTTGTCACTTTTCGTGATCGCCGCCTCCGGCGCTTATGTCTGGGATCAGGCCGGCAAGGATCCGGCAAACGATCTGCTTGGCGAAGCGCTGCCGGCCGACGCTGGCCGAGCGCCTTCCGTGCAGCCAAAAGAGTCGTCATCCGCCGCGACTTTGCCGGTGCTTCGGACCCAGCCGGCAACCCTCGATCCCCGGTTCAGCACAAGGTTCCCGATTGCCCGCGAAACGACGGCAGGGATAGCCAAGCCCGCTGAATGGTCAATTGATCGAGTCAGGCAGACTGTGGTTCCGGTGGCACCACAACCATCGCCAACGCCACCGGCCCAGCCAGTGGCTCCGGCTGTCTCCGATCCTGCGTCGTCAGCACCTGCATTCGCCGTAACCCCCGCCGTCTACATACCAGTTCCGCAGCCGAGGCCGGCATATCGGGATGCGCCAGCACGTGTCGTGCGGGTGGGCATGAAGCTGGCGGCAAAGGGCTATGCCGACGGCGTCTATACCGGGCCTACCGCCGATGCCTACTACGGCATCATCCAGATTCAGGCCCTCGTACAGGGCGGGCAGCTTACGGCGCTGAAAGTACTGAAATATCCCTCCGATCGCCGCACCTCCATCAACATCAACAGGCAGGCGCTGCCGATGCTGCGCGACGAAGCGATCAGCGCCCAAAGCGCCAATGTCGACATTATTTCGGGCGCGACGCTGACCAGCAGGGCTTTCATCCAGTCACTGCGCGGCGCGCTGAAGAAAGCGTCGTCGTAGAACCATGCGCGACACGCGAATTTTGATGGGCATGCCCATCACGGTCGACATCGGCGGCGCTTCGGACGGTGGGTTGATCGACACGGTCTTCGACTATTTCGAGCATGTCGACCGGCGCTTCAGCACATACCGGGACGACAGTGAGATCGCGGCCATCAACCGCGGCGACGTACCGGTCGCCTTCTGGAGTGGCGAGATGATGGAAGTGCTCGCTCTCGCCAGGCAGACGAAAGACGAGACGGACGGATACTTCGACATTCGCAAGCCCGACGGGTCGCTCGATCCTTCCGGCATCGTCAAGGGCTGGGCCATCCGCAATGCGGCCGGGATTCTTCAACGGGCCGGCATCCGCGATTTCTTCATCGAGGCGGGCGGCGATATCCAGTCTTGCGGCAAGAATGCTTCGGGTCATGACTGGAGCGTCGGCATCCGCAATCCCTTCAACGCGGACGAGATCGTAAAGATCGTCTATCCCCGCGGTCGCGGTGTCGCGACCTCCGGCACCTATGTCCGCGGCCAACACATCTACAATCCACATGGGATTGGCAGTTGGATCCAGGACATCGTCAGCCTGACCGTCATCGGCGCCGATGTGCTCGAAGCCGATCGTTTCGCCACCGCGGCGTTCGCCATGGGGCGGGAGGGCATTGTCTTTATCGAGCAGACCCCTGGCCTGGAGGGATATGTCGTCGACACCAACGGCCGCGCCACGCCGACAACCGGGTTCGGAGCCCTTTGCTCGCCATGATCAAGACCATCGACCGATTTCTCGATCACCTGACCATGTACCGGCTGGTCCTCTACTATCTGATGGCGCTGGTCGGCGCGGCGTTCGTTCTCGGCCTCGTCAGGCTGGTGCCACATGATCCGATTGCGCTTGCGTTCACCACGGCGCTTGCGCTGGCCGCCTGCTGGATCACCAACAAGGTCTTTGCGCATGTCTTCGCAGTCCCGGCCAACAACGAGTCCGTCTACATCACCGCACTCATCCTGGCGCTTATCCTGGATCCGGTTGCGGTCACGGACATTAAGAGGATCGCGGCGGTGGCATTCGTGTCCGTCTGGGCGATTTCATCGAAATTCATTCTCGCCATCGGCCGGAAGCACCTTTTCAACCCGGCTGCGCTGGGCGTGGCGCTGTCCGCGCTGCTGCTCGACCAACCAGCCACATGGTGGGTGGGCGGCAATCGGCCATTGCTTCCGATCGTGCTCGTCGGCGGCATGCTTATCGTCCGGAAACTGCGCCGGCTTGACCTTGTCTCGATCTTCGTTTTCGTGGCGCTGGCGACCATTCTGGCAACTACGGACCCAGCGCAGTACTGGACCGCGCTCGCAGAGACACTGGGTTCATCGCCGCTGCTGTTCTTTGCCTTCGTGATGCTGACCGAGCCGCTGACCGCGCCGACGATGCGTTGGCCGCGCATCGCCTTTGCCGCCATCGTCGGCTTTCTGTTTGCTCCCAACATCCATATCGGCTCGTTCTATTTCACGCCGGAACTGGCGCTGCTTGCCGGCAACCTGTTTGCCTATGCGGCGGGCCCCAAGAGACGCTTCGTGCTGACTCTTGAACGCATTGAGCAATCGGCCGTCGACAGCTTCGACTTCGTCTTCCGGTCGCCGCGCAAGCTCGCCTTCGAGGCCGGCCAGTATCTCGAATGGACGCTTGGCCTCGATCGTGCCGACAATCGCGGCAACCGCCGCTATTTCACGGTCGCCTCGGCGCCGACGGAGGAAACAGTCCGCCTCGGCGTCAAGTTCTATCCGCAATCAAGTGCCTTCAAGCGCGAGCTGATGACTATGAAGCCGGGCAGCACGATCCACGCCGCGCAACTGGCCGGCAATTTCACGCTGCCCGCCCGGCGTGAAACCAAGATCGCGTTCCTGGCCGGAGGCATCGGCATCACGCCGTTCCGCTCGATGCTGCAGTATCTCCTCGACCGCAAGGAACGGCGACCGATCGTCATCCTCTACGGAACCGAAGGCCAGCAGGACATCGCTTATCGCGATGTTCTTGGCGCGGCCTGGCAGGAACTTGGGATCAAGACGATCCACGCGGTGGCGCGCGGTGGCGAGCGCGGGCAATATCCCGGATACATCGACGAGCGCCTGATACGTCTGGCGACACCCGACTACCTCGAGCGCACATTCTACATTTCCGGCCCGCAGGCGATGGTCAAGGCGCTGCGCCAGAAGCTGTTGGCCATGGGCGTTCGCCGCTCGAAGATAAAGGTCGACTATTTCCCGGGTTTTGCCTGAAGCAAACTCAACTGTGTCGCGGCAAGGAAATGGTGACCACCAGACCCGGATTGGCGTTGGCCATGGCAAGGCGTCCACCATAGGCTTCGACGATGTCGGAAACGATGGCCAGGCCAAGACCGCTGCTGCCGCCCTTGCTGTCGAGCTGGACACCGCGCGAGAGCGCGGACTCCCGATCAGCATCCGGTATACCTGCGCCATCATCAGCAACACTGACGGTCACCTCGTCCCAGGCAGTGGATGCACCGACACGAACTGACGATTTTGCATAGCGCGCGGCATTCTCGACCAGATTGCCGAGAACTTCTGACAAGTCGCCTTCGTCGATTGGCGCCGTCAGATCTTCCGCGACATCCAGATTGAACGAAAGCTGCTTGCCGCTTGGTGTCCGTTTGACGACGGCAATGACGCCAGCCGCCACGTCCGCCACAAGGCAGTATGCCTTTTCGGAAACGCCGGGCGCGAGGCGGGCGCGCGCGAGCTCCCGCTCGACATGGCGCCGGATCGCTCCGGCGCTTTTCTCGATCTCGTCCGCCAGATCCGTCTCGCCTTTCGTGCGCAAGGCCCGGATGTCGGCCGACAGCACTTGCAGCGGTGTCTTGAGGCCATGCGCCAGATCGGTGGCGCGCGAGCGGGCTCGCGCAAGCGCCTTCTCCTGGGCATCGAGAAGACGATTGATTTCGTCCGCGAGCGGCTGGACCTCGCTTGGTGCCGCCACCTCAAGCCGTGCCGTTCGTTGTCCAATCACGTTTCTGACCGAGACCCGCAAGGTCTCCAGAGGCGCAAGTCCAACGGTGATCTGGATGAAGAAGGCCGCCATGAGCGCAATGGCGAGCAGGATCAGGGCTGGCGCAAGGTCGCGGACATACCCATCGACGGATTCGTTCACCGTTTGGTGGTCTTCCGCCACGATGGCGCGAAACGATCGGCCACTGGCGTCAATGATCGAGCGCTCCACTGCGATGGTGAGCTCCCCTTGCGGCCCCTTGAATTCCTTGATCTCCCTGAGTTCGCCGCTGGTTGCGCGATCCGGCAAGGCAAGCGTCGCGTCCCACAATGAACGCGAGCGGACAAGGCTGCCGGAACCGGTATCCTGCACCTGCCAGTAGTGGCCGGAAAAGGGGATGGCGAAACGAGGGTCGGCCAAGGTCGCCTGGACCGAAAGACGGCCATCGGCGGCAAAATTGGTCGCGCCGATGAGATCGTTCAGGTCGACTGTCAGCTCGCTGACAACGCGCCGCTCGACGTTCAGTTCGAACAGATAGCGCAATCCAACGCCGGCGATGGCAAGAGCAACCAGGATCGAGATCGTTGCCGCCAACCAGAGCCTGAACCGGATCGAGTTGCCCATCAGCGGGAATCGTCGGGCATCAGATACCCGAATCCGCGCCTCGTTTCGATGACGTCGCTCCCGAGCTTGCGACGCAGGCGCGCAACGATCACCTCGATCGTGTTCGGATCGCGGTCGTTGCCTGAATCGTACAAATGCTCGGCAAGTTCGGTCGGCGCCACCACCCGGCCGGCGTGGTGCATCAAAAACGCCAGGAGCCGGTATTCCAGCGGCGAAAGCGCAACGGGGACGCCGCGTAGCGAAATGCGCATCTGGCGTGTGTCCAAGAGCAGCGGCCCGGACCTCAGCACGGGTGCCGCTTGGCCGGCCGAGCGACGCAGGATTGCCCGTAACCGGGCGAGCAGTTCTTCCATTTCGAAAGGCTTGGGAAGATAGTCGTCAGCACCGGAATTGATGCCGTCGACGCGTTCGGTCCACATGCCTCTTGCGGTCAGGATGAGAACCGGAAACCTGCGCTCATTGGCCCGCCAGCGTTTCAAGACCGTAAGACCATCGAGCTTAGGCAATCCGAGATCCAGAATTGCAGCGTCATAATTCTCAACATCGCCTGCGAACCAGGCAGCTTCACCATCTTTTACGATATCGACCGCCATTCCGGATGCCTTGATAGCGGTCGCGATATCGGCAGCGATACGGGGCTCGTCTTCGGCTAGGAGGATCTTCATCAGTCACCCTCCCCATCGCGCATGATGACACCGGCGCCAGCGTCGACGTCGACGGTCTTTCGCCGGCCATCGGCACCCACGACCTGAAAACGGTAGACCCATCTGTCGGCCTTGCGGATGAGATCGACGCCAACAACATCGCCAGGAGCTTTGGCATGGACAACGTCCAGTATATTGGCAAGTCCCTTGATTTCGCCGCGTTCGTACAAATCCCGCGCCCGGTCATGGTCGCCGTCATCGTCCTCGTCGGCACGAGCAGCGATAGGCATGGCCAGGACAAGTCCCGCGAGACCCAGCACCGCCAAACGCTTCCATCGGCTTTTCATCGGCAAGGCATGTCGCACGTTGCAGCTTTCAATTTGCTGTCAGTTATCCTCAGCCCACAGCAAGCAAAGGGTCCATATCAGGGCATCATCGCGTCCAATCATGGCCGCGCTGAGAAGGATACGAGACCATGCGCAACCCCATGCTTGTCCTTGCAGCACTTGCAAGCCTCACGATCTTTGTCCTGCCGGTGGCCGCTGAATCGAACGAAGGATCATGTGGGGCGTCATCGTCTGTTGTCCCATCCGGTCCGATCGATCTGCAGGCCATCCCCATGCAGGACGCCTCCACCCCGCAAGCCATCAAGGGTGGCGACGATGCGTGTGACGACCAGCAAGGCGATGAAGCCGACGAAAACGACTAGGTCGCTCGTTCGCGGCGCGTGGCCCGCCACAGCTCATAGCGCTCGCAAATGTCGTGAACCAAGGCGCACTGCAATTACCCAAAGTCCCCTGCAATTTCTGGAGAGTTTCGTGATCCCCATTCAACATATCCACCCCATGCTCGTTCATTTTCCTATTGTTCTGATCTACCTGCTTGTGGCTATCGACGTTGTAGCGCTCGTTGGCGGCAGCGCCGTCACTAGGAGATCGGGAGCCGGTACGATCTCTACTTTTGTGGCCCTGGCTGCCGGAATGTTCGCTATGGGGACCTGGTTCTTCGGAGGTCTTGCGCTGGATCATGCCGAAGCGGCCGGATTCAGCAGCGATGTCGCGGAGATCCATGAAAGCCTGGGAGGTATCACTGCCCTTGCCTTCGTGATCTGGGGACTTGTGAGGCTCACGCTTTGGATACGGAATCGCGAGTTTCGGGCTGTGACCATCGCCATTCCTCTAATCGAAGTTTGCGGAGCATTTTTGGTCACTGCGACGGCCTACTATGGTGGACTACTTGTCTACGAACTTGGCGTGAACGTCGCCAAGACCGCGATCGCTGGTTGACCGGTTCGCGCCCGGTCGTTCCCGGCCCAGGTTTGGATCATTTGCCTCCGCCGACAAATGATTCAGATCAAGGCGCTTCGCGCATGTGAAATCTAAGAAAGCCGGACGTTGGAAAAACTCCGGAGAGCGAACATGCAAGCCGAAGGCATCATGAGCAAGCCAGTCGTCGGCATAGGCCCGTCGGCATCGATCGCCGAGGCTGCCGGGTTGATGCTTTCCAAAAAGGTCAGCGGCCTCCCCGTCATTCGCAACGACGGCAGGCTGGTGGGGATCGTCAGCGAGGGCGATTTCCTGCGACGCGGGGAACTGGGCACGGAGCGCAAGCGCTCGCGCTGGCTGGAATTTCTCGTCAGCCCCGGAAAGGCCGCCGACGAATATGTCCGCGCCAATGGTCGACGGGTTGAGGAGGTGATGTCGCAAGATGTCGTCACGGCATCCCCTGCAGCATCGCTCGCGAAAGTCGTCGAGCTCATGACGCGTCACCATGTCAAACGCATTCCGGTCGTCGAAGCTGGGAAAATCGTCGGCATCATCACCCGCTCTGATCTTCTGCGGGCATTGCTCGGCGTCCTTCCGAATGGAGCCGCTACGGTCATCGATGACGAACAGATTCGGCAGAACATCGTTACCGAGCTTGCGAGGCAGAAATGGGCTGGCAACGATTTGATCAATGTAATGGTGGACAAAGGCGTGGTGACACTGAGCGGCGCCATCTTCGACGAACGCGAGCGCCAGGCAGCAATAGTCGCTGCCGAAAACGTCTCCGGCGTCAATGCGGTCAAGGATAATCTCTTCTGCGTCGATCCCGTCTCGGTCGTCCTTGTTTCGTAGCGGAGCAGACCATTGATCCGCTACGAGGCACCATTGCCTCTCCGTGTTGCTGGTCCTCGCCCAGGGCTCCGCCGCGCTTAGGGCGTGACCAGGGGTATCAACGGTCGAAGGAGCAACAGGGCAAAGCCAATACGCGCCGCGCCGCAACTTCTTCTGCCAGTGTTTTGCCACCGCTGAAGCGCCGACCCAGCAAAAGCCACACCGATCCGGTGGCAGCTGTCATCACCAGTAGCGCAACCCAGAAGATCCCCAGGGCGCGCGGCTCGATGTTCATCGGCACGATAGCTAGGCAATAGACGAAGGCCTTCGGATTGAGAGCACTGGTCACCGCAACAGAAATGGCGTCGCCGCTTTTGGAAGCGTTGATCCGAGCGCTCACCGTTAGACGCATGCCAATGACGAGTCACCCGGCTGCTACCAGCCTGAGTATCTGAATAGTATCAGGCGACACGAAGGGACGCAGCGTAAACCAGCACGCGGATGCGGTCCCGTATCCGCATGCCTGAGCGGCCAATAGCTTGACCGCTTTCTTTCGCTTGACCGTCCCCGCCAGCAAAAGAGCGTTGCTAGGCCCTGGTGCGACAAAGAGCAGGAATGCTTCCAGAAAAGATAGAGCGTTCAACTGCCTGGTCCCGTGGAATGCAACCTATCAACTGGCAAACGCGGTTTGCGTTGACTCTCGTCAAAACACGGGCAGAACGATATCGTCCAGACTGAGTGCTCGAATGGCTAGCGTTGGCCGGCCGCATGCTGCAGTCGAGCGATCAGGTCGCTGTTGCGGCAATAGTCCGGCGGGTTATCGGCTTGCTGATGTTCGTCGAGCCAGACCGAGCATTCATCCTGATGCCCGCAGGAACGGCAGCGGTCCACCGCCCGGTTCGTGACGGCCGCATGGTCTGCCACGACCTTCAATTGTCTGTCGACGCCCAACTTCCGCATCATGCGGTCCATCAGGGCGGTTCTGGCATCAACTGAAATCAGGTAATCGAGAAAGGTCATGGGGATCACTCCTGCCTACTGGCCATCATTGGCATGTTGGCGGCGGGCGGCGTTGATCTCGATCAACGAGCGATCAGCTGACAACCTCTTGAGCGCTAAACCGAAGCGACGAGGCGGTGAGAAAAGGCCGTTGACCGACAACCAGCTTGTCAATGGCCAGTGCTAAATCCAGCCATTCACCACGATCGACCTCGGCAAAGGATTGTACCCGACCGCTGCGTGGCGGCCATTCCATTTCAAACAGGTTGCTGCGCAACGTCGTGGTATCGAAGTCGCCTTCGAACGCGAATGCCGTGATGAGTTTTTCTCCTCGCTGGCGCAACTGCCCCAGAGTGAGCAGGGTTCCCTTGAGCTCCCAGCCTGTCTCTTCGCTGAATTCGCGCCGTGCCGCTGCCTCGGGCAGCTCGCTTTCGTCATACTCGCCTTTGGCAATCGACCAAGCGCCAAGATCGCGTCTTGCAAGAACGGGCCTCCAGGATGAACAAGCAGCACCTGCAGCCCCTTCCGCGATCCTCGCTAAGGCAGAATGCCTGCGCTTCCTTTCGTCATCGCTTCAAGCCTCCGCACGGCCTATGATCCCGGGTAGGCTGCATGAGGCTTGCCCCTCTTTCAATCGTCTGCCCAGCCCTCTTCCGGTGCGACTTGGGGTTCCCTTGTCCGAAAAACCAGCGCTTGGTCGCCTCGGAGGCGAGTAGATAGAACGCGGTAATTGCGACAAGCCCGGCAAGCACGGGCAGAGGCAAGGGCACGAAGCCGAACCAGGCTGCAAACGGCAGATAGGGGATCATGATCGCGATAATCCCGACAGCCAACGTAAGCCAGGCAAGCAACGGGCTTGGACGGCTTGCCCAGAAAGCCCTGTGCGTGCGCACAATGATCACGATGGCAAGCTCCGTCAGCAACGACTCGACAAACCATGCGGTCTGGAATGCGGCCTCCGTGGCGTGCGCGAAGAAAAGAAGGAATGCGAAGGTCGCGAAGTCGAACAGCGAACTTACCAGGCCAAAGCTGATCATGAACCGCCGCACAAAACGGATATCCCAGTGGCGAGGCCGGCGCAGTTGGTCAGGATCGACGTTGTCGCTTGCAATAGCGAGTGAAGGAACGTCGGAAAGGAAATTGTTGAGCAGGATCTGCTTGGCCAGAAGCGGCAAGAAAGGCAGGAACAGCGAGGCGACAGCCATGCTGATCATGTTGCCGAAATTGGCGCTGGTGGTGATGGAAATGTACTTCATCGTGTTGGCGAATGTCTTGCGGCCATCGTCGAGGCCGCGCACAAGGACGCCGAGATCCTGTTTGAGTAGGATGATATCGGCCGCTTCGCGCGCGACATCGACAGCGCTGTCGACAGAGATTCCTATGTCTGCCTCATGAAGGGCAGGCGCATCATTGATCCCGTCGCCAAGATAACCAACGACATGGCCCCTGCTCCGCAAGGCCTGAACGATGCGTTCCTTCTGGTTGGGATCGATCTCGACGAAGAGGTCGGTGTGCTGCACGCCCGCAAAAAGCGCGCTCTTGGTCAATTTCGACAGATCCTCGCCGGTCATGATCCTGTCGGCGCGCAAGCCTATCGCCTGGGCGAGATGCGCGGCAACGTAACGGTTATCGCCAGAAATGACCTTTACGGCGATGCCGCGCTGGGCGAGCTCGGCAAGCGTTTCCTTCACGCCTTTCTTTGGCGGGTCGAGGAAAAGCAGGAAGCCCGCGAAGGCAAGATCTATCTCGTCTTCCCTGCTAAACGTTTTCTGGCCCTCAAACGGACGGATTGCCAGGCCGAGAACGCGGTAGCCGTCCGCGCTCCAGCGCCGGAATTTTTCGTCGATTGCCGCACGGTGCATTTCATCGAGAGGTTCCAGGCCCTTGGCTGTTCGCACAAAGCTGCAGGTTTCGAGGACATTTTGGACTGCGCCTTTGGTGATCAGCAGGTCGTCGGCGTCCTTGGTCCGAACTACAACAGACAGCCGTTTGCGGATAAGGTCGTAAGGGATCTCGTCGACCTTCATGAAGGCCGCCAACAATGCGCCCTCACCCGGCGTACAAGCGATCGCTTCGTCCAGCGGGTTCTTCAGACCGGTCTGCATGGTCGCGTTGAGACGTGCCCAAAGCAGGATATCGGCTGACGTATTGCCATCGACATCAAGCCATCCATCGAGGTGGATGACGCCTTCCGTCAACGTGCCGGTCTTGTCGGTGCACAGCAGATCCATGCTGCCCAGATTCTCAATGGCATCGAGACGACGCACAATGACGCCATTGGCCGCCATGGCGCGGGCACCACGAGCAAGGGTCACACTGATAATAGCCGGGAGAAGCTCCGGCGTGAGGCCCACCGCCAGTGCCAGCGAAAACAGCAGCGATTCAATCAGCGGTCGATGCAGCAGCAGATTGGCGAAGAACACCAGGATGACGATCGCCAGCATGATCTCGGTCATTAGATAGCCGAACAGCCGGATGCCTCGGGCAAACCCTGTTTCGGGGATTTGTCGCTCCAGGGCTGCGGCGATAGACGCGAATTCCGTGCGGCTGCCGGTTGATGCTGCAAGCACGGTTGCGGTGCCGCTGCGGACGGATGTTCCCGTAAAGACCGCGTTGCTGCGCAGTGTGAGCGCGGCATCCGGCGCCGATCGTCCCGGTGTCTTCATGGCGGGAAAGGTTTCGCCGGTCAGCACGGCCTCGCTGACATTGAAATCGCGCGCATCCAGGATGATACCGTCCGCGGGGATGAGGTTTCCGGCTGAAAGCCTGATTACGTCGCCCGGCACGATCTCTTCGGCGGCGACCAAGCACTCGGCGCCGTCGCGCAATACAATAGCCTTGCGCGAAATACGCTGTTTCAGCGCTTCGGTCGCCCGCGACGCACCATACTCCTGGGTGAAGCTCAGGGCGCAGCTTGCCAGCACGATCGCGCCGATGATCGCAGCCTCCTGGCCCTCCCCGACGAAGGCCGACACGCTTGCCGCGAAAATGAGGATCAGGACCAGCGGGCTGCGGAACTGACGGGCAAACACTGCGAAGGCCGACGCGGTTGACGTCGACGCGAGCGTGTTTCGGCCGAATTTTGCGAGCCTCGATGCTGCTTCGGACGAAGCAAGCCCCGAGACCGAGGTCTCAAGACGCAGCAGGAGGTCATTGGTCTCGATCGACCAATAGCCACCTTCCTGTGGCGAGACGGATTGCTGGCCGGCTTCGCCTATCATCAGTACGACATGAAACGGTTGATGCCACTCTCTTCGATCAGCGTACGAGTAACGCCGCCGAACGCCCACTCCCGCAAACGGCTATGGCCATAAGCGCCCGAGACGATGAGGTCGGCATGAATCGAGCGTGCGAATGTCAGCAACCGGTCGCCATCAGCCTCGCCTGCGATCAGCTCGGTTTGCGCCTTGATGCCATGGTGTTCGAGAAAAACCGCGATATCGGCGAGGCTGTCACGAATGCTTTCGTCGCGGTCGTTGTCAATCGTGACGATCACGACTTCGCTGGCTGTGGCCAGGAAAGGCAACGCATCAGCAATCGCTCGCCGTGCCTCCCTGGTGTCCTTCCACGCCACGAGAACGGTTTTTGCAAGGACGTGCTCGAAGTTGGTTGCGGCGACCAGAACCGGACGCCCGGCACCCAGTGTCAGACTGCCGACATCCACGGCGCGAAACACGTTGTCTCCTGCCTGGCCGGAAATGATAAGATCAGCCGCTCTCGCCGAAACGCTGAGGAACCGGGTCGGGCTGCAAACAGCTTGGCCCCATTCGCTAAAGATCGACGCAGGAACCAGCCTCTCGAACTCAGCACGCAGTTCGGCAAGCCGCTTTTCGATCTCGGTCCGCTGGATCTGCATGATCTCGCCTTCGTAGACCATGCCTTCGCCGGTCGCGACCAAGGGCGGAACATCCGCAGCCGCCAAGCCGATAAGACGGGCTCCGAACCGCTCCGCGAGCTCGACACCCGCCTTTACAATGGGCGCAGGAGGCGCATCGATGGCGAGGTTGACGATGATTGACTTGTAAGACATTGCGGACGCCTTTCGCTGAACGATGGAATGCGTGATGAATTGCATTCGCCCGCGTCCAATGCCTTGATGCGCGTCAAAGACCGCCGACTGCACCCGCGTCCGAAAACATAGTCTCCATCCGTTTTGCGCATGCGGCGAGAAGTGATAGTTAGCCCAGGTAGCACCGTCTCGAACTTAGGAACCTCAAGTGATCAAAGACGAAGCGCTCAGTTTGTCGCCCGGCGGAACGACGCTGAAAGCACTGTTGTCGCAAATGTTCGATCATGCTCCGGGTTTTATAGCGCTCCTGCGCGAGCCAGGTCACGTTTTCGAACTGACCAATGCCGCCTACCAGCGACTGATCGGCCACAGACAAGTGATTGGAAAGTCAGTGCGGGACGCTTTTCCCGAGCTCGAAGGGAATGACTTTTTCGAACATCTGGACCACGTGTACACGACCGGCGAGCCCTACATCGGCCACGGGGTGAAGGTTGGCCTTCGCAACAAAGCCGACGGGCCGGTCGAGGAGCGCATCCTTGATTTTGTCTATCAGCCGGTCAAGGCCGACGATGGCCGTATCACCGCGATCTTCGTTGAAGGCACGGATGTCAGCGACCTGTCCTTTGCAAACGCAGCACTTCGGCTGCGTGAGGACCATTTGCGGTCGATCCTGGCAACAGTGCCGGATGCGATGGTCGTCATCGACGAACAGGGTGGGATTCAATCCTTCAGCACCGCTGCCGAAACGCTGTTCGGCTATCAGTCAAGCGAAGTCATAGGTCAAAACGTGAAAATGCTGATGCCCTCGCCCTACCGCGACGAGCATGATGCCTATCTGCTTCGCTACCTGACGACAGGAGAGCGCCGGATCATCGGGCTCGGCCGGACGGTTACCGGCGCGCGCAAGGATGGCACGACTTTCCCGATGGAGCTTTCCGTCGGCGAGATGCATCCGGGAACCGGACGCTTCTTTACCGGCTTCTGCCGCGACCTGACCGAACGCCACCGGGCGGAGGCAAGAATCCAGGAGCAGCAGCAGGAGCTCCTCCACATGGCGCGCTTTACAGCACTTGGCGAAATGGCCTCGACGCTTGCCCATGAGATCAACCAGCCTCTGACTGCGATTACGAACTACCTCAAAGGCAGTCGTCGGCTGCTTGAGAAGAGCCAGGACGAGAATGCGCCTATGCTTCGGGATGCGGTCGAAAAGGCAGCTGAGCAGGCCTTGCGGGCAGGCGACGTGATCCGTCACCTGAGGGATTTTGTAGCCAGGGGCGAAAGCGAGCGCCAGGTCGAACGGCTGCCGATGCTGATCGAGGAAGCCGCATCGCTGGCCTTGGTCGGCGCGAGGGAGATAAATCTTCTCGTCAGCTACAAGCTTGACCCTGCCGCCGAACTGGTCTTGACCGATCGCATCCAGATTCAGCAGGTTCTGCTCAACCTGATGCGCAACGCGGTGGAGGCCATGCAGCACGCGCCGCGCCGCGAATTGAAGGTCAGAACCATTGCCCGGGATGATGGGATGGCCGAGGTGAGCGTGATCGATACAGGCCCGGGTCTCGCGCCGGAGGTTTCGGCCCAGCTCTTCCAGCCGTTTGTAACGACCAAGAAGCAAGGCATGGGTGTCGGCCTTTCCATTTGCCGGACCATCGTTGAATCGCACGGTGGCCATATATGGGCCGAGGTCATGCCGGCCGGCGGAACCGCTTTTCGCTTCACCTTGCGCATCGTAGAGAAGGAAGAGATCACAAATGGCCGACAGTGATCTGGTGCACGTGGTCGACGACGATGTCGACGTTCGCAAATCGCTCGGTTTTCTTCTGGCAACAGCAGACTTCGCAGTCCGCCTGCACGAATCGGCCACCGCTTTTCTCTCAACGGCGACTGGCCATCTCGACGGCTGCATCGTCACCGACGTACGCATGCCGGGCATAGACGGCATCGGGTTCCTGCGCCAGCTCAGAGCGGGCGGACATACAATTCCGGTTATTGTCATGACGGGCCATGCCGACGTGGCGCTCGCCGTTCAGGCCATGAAGGAAGGCGCTGCCGATTTCATCGAGAAGCCGTTCGACGATGAAATTCTGATCGAGGCGATCCGCTCCGCGCTGGCCAACCGGAACCAGGCGAACGCGGCGCATCCCCAGTCTGCGGATATCCGCGCGCGTCTGTCGACCTTGTCAGAACGCGAGCGGCAGGTGCTGGATGGACTTGTTTCGGGCCTGCCGAACAAGACGATTGCCTACGATCTGGGGATCAGCCCGCGCACGGTCGAAATCCACCGGGCCAATGTCATGAGCAAAATGGCCGCAAGCAGCCTGTCACATCTCGTGCGCATGGCGCTGATCGTGGAATCCCGACCCTAGGGAGAACCTTCGATAGGGTTGCCAGTGCTGGCCTGAACCTTCTCCTCTTCCCACTCGCGCCAGTGGGTCGGACGGATGTCGACACGGGCGCCGGTGGCGGCATTTTTCCAACCTTCGCGGCTCTTTATGCAGGGAAATACCAGCGCATGCGCCCCTTCCTCGTCGAAGACGGCGAGTTCGAGATGGCGACCATAAGGCGCGCTTAGGATAGGGTTCCACATCGCATCAAAATCTTCGCAAACGATGTGTTGCGCATTGATCTGCATCATTTTCTGGAATCGCCGAACCAGCACACGCGTTGCCGGGCGTCGGGCTGACGTGGCTAACAGTTCTTGCGGCCGACGCCATATCGTCATCGGTGCCGATCACATGCACGGCGCGGGCAACCCAATTGATTGCGAACGCAGCGCCAATATCTGATCGGGCGCTCATCGCGACGGCTGCCTTTCCCTGTAATGCTTCATGACCTCACTCCGTCGACGGCCGGCCATCTTCGGACTGCTGCCGCATCAGAAATTGATCGTCGTCAAACGCCGCGCGATTGCAGCACCCTGCGTCGTACGCCGATTGATCGGGATCAAGGACCGTGCTGCGCAAGCGCATATCATTCGTCGGCATAGGGAGAATTGCGATGCACTATATCAAGGTCGATGAAGCCCTGTGGGCGTCCAGCATGTTGCCGGAGGGCATCCTGGAGCGCTGGTTCATTACGAGCGGTGACACAATCAAGGCCGGAGAGCGAATAGCCGAAGTTCGCGTCGAAGACGCGCTGCACGAGATTGTCGCGCCGGCAGGTGGCCGCGCGACGATTGTCGCCACTGCGAATACCGTCATCGAGCCCGGCTCGATCCTGGCGATGCTGGAGTCTTAGCCCGCGTGAGGACGTCTCGTCGGGTTTTCCTCAACTATAGCCTCAAGGATGTATCAAGATGCAGACCCAACATGCCGTTGCCTGGCTGGACCATCGCGAAGCCAAGGTGTTTTTCTTCAATCGTGAATCGGCCGAGAGCCTTAGGCTTGCCACCACGCTTGCGCATCATCAGACCCACAATAAGGCAGGCACCGTCGACGGTAAGCGTGCACCGGAAAACCAGTCCTTCTACCAAGACATCGTCGCGGCGCTGCAGCCGGCGAAGGAATGGCTGATCGTAGGGCCAGGATTGGCAAAAGACGAGTTGGCAAAGCATATACGCGACCACCATGCCCACTTGAAGGATCGCATCATCGGCGTCGAACCTGCCGATCATCCTACGGAGGCTCAGATCGTGGCGCATGCTCGGTCGTTCTTCCGTGCAGCAGACAGGATGTTGCCCTAGCTTGGTACGCGCCGTTTTGCTGGCGCGTTAACAGCCACCATCGGTTGACGCTTCCATCGTGCGATGGAGGCGTCAGGTTCGGTGGGCTGTCGCGTCCACACCCCCGATCACGGTTGCTGCAAGGTGCTGATGTAAGCGATAATTGCGTCGATCTGGTCGGGGCTGGCGATCCACTCAGGCATGTCTGGATGGCCAGTCGAAATCCCCTCAGCGAGGGCCTCCTCGAGATCGGTGATCGGATATCGCTTTGACAAGGTGCGAAACGCCGGAGCGTCAGGATGCCTGCTCTTGTCGGTTTTTCCAATGGCGTGGCAGCGGGCGCAATTGACTTCCACCAACGCCTTTCCGTGATCAGTTAAGCTATCGGCCAGGGCTGGATGCATATGTCCGAACAGCATCAGTGCAAGGACGGAAGCCGGCAGACGACGACGACTGCAAAAGTTGGTCATGTTTGACGACCTCCGCATTGCCGATCTACGCGACTGTCTTCGCCGCTGCGTCCTCGATCGCGGTTCTGGCTTCCTCGCGGACCCGCTTGGCCGTTTCCGAAGCAAGCCTGGAGGTCAGTGTGGCGACCTTACCGGCTTCGCTGACATATTGCGATGTCGCATTCTGCAGGAAAGCAGCACAGATGTCGAAAGCGTCATTGAATTCCGGACCGGTGATGAGATCGTCGGCCAGCTTGACGTCCTGTTCGCAACGATGCTTCAGAAATGCCAGCGTTTCGACGTTGTAGCGCATCATCGCCTTGAAGGCGTGCACTTGAAGAGACGCGGCAGCAAGGAAGAACTTCTGGCCATTTCCCGCAATCGGCAACAATTGTGTGCCGAATGAGGATGGTTCGGGCTGGGTGTGCATTATCGACTACTCCGTTCTGAATCTCCACAGCGGGACGTTGACGCCATTCGTCGTCATGTCCTTGATCAGGATCAACCCTATCGCCTTGCGGACTGTACGAGCGTGCCGGCAGCAACCGGTTTCGTTGCGCGTTTGACCCGCATCAAGGTGCCTCCCTCTATTTGATGGCCAAGTCGCGTCGACCGCAGATGGAATGACGCGATGGCTTTCAAGACGATCATGGTTCAACTGGACGCGGACGCGATCGCCGCGCCACGCATCGCGATGGCATGGGATCTTGCTCAACGGCTCGAGGCCGACCTGATTGGCTTCTGCGCTGCCGAGCCGCATTTTGTCCTGCCGACCGGCACTGATGACCAGGCCGCGACCAAGGCGTTGTGGTGTCAGGTGGAGGAGATAGAAGGTCGCCTCGACTGCCTGAGAGAGGAATTCCTGAGCATCGTCGAAGGCAGCAATTGTGCCTCGTGGCGCGGAGAGATAGGCAATCCCACGCGCCAACTTGCACTCAACGCGCGTGCCGCCGACTTGATCCTCACTGGCTCGCCTTCGGCCGATCTGGTGGTCGACCGTCATCGCATGCTGGATTCGGCAAGTCTCATCCTTGCGGCCGGCCGTCCGATACTCGTGGCATCCGACCCATTGGCGCCGATCAAGGCCGAAAGCATCCTGGTTGCATGGAATGACACGCGAGAAGCGCGACGTGCCGTCATCGACGCTATGCCTTTCCTGATCACCGCCAGGGATGTCGTGATCGCCACCGTAGACAATGGGAACACTGGGCCCAGGGAAAATGTAGCGGATGTCGAACTCTATCTGACGCGCCACGGGGTGAAGGCGCGATCGGAAATCTTGGATGCGCGCCGCTCCGAACCGGCGGAAATCCTCCTGCGGATCGGACAGGATATTGCGGCCGATCTCATTGTTCTCGGTGGCTACGGTCATAGCCGGGTACTGGAGAGGACCTTTGGCGGCGTGACGCGTTCTGTGCTGCGCAGCGGATCATTGCATCGCTTCATATCGAACTGAGGAAGGAGCCTCGGAGTCGTGATTTTGACATGAATCAAGGTCGTCCGTTCCCTCAAAGGGTTACGTCCAACCCTTGCCAGGTACGGTGTAGCCGATGCCCGCAGCGCAACGGCGAGAAAACAAGGAAATTCGGACATGAACTATCAGCGGTTCTTCGAGGAAGCGATCGACCAGCTCCATGCCGAGCGTCGTTACCGCGTCTTCGCCGACCTGGAGCGCATCGCAGGCAAGTTTCCGCGCGCCATCTGGCGCGCCAACGGCCGCGCCGAGGAAATCACCGTCTGGTGCTCCAACGACTATCTTGGCATGGGCCAGCATCCCGACGTCATCGCCGCGTTCCAGAACGCAGCCGGAAAGATGGGGTCTGGCGCCGGCGGCACCCGCAACATTTCCGGCACCAGCAACCCGTTGGTGGAGCTTGAACTCGAGCTGGCCGACCTGCACGACAAGGAAGCGGCACTGGTCTTCACCTCCGGCTTCGTCTCCAACGAAGCCTCGATCTCGACCATCGCGCGGCTGTTGCCCAACTGCCTGATCATCTCGGACGAACTGAACCACGCCTCGATGATCGAAGGCGTGCGGCGCTCGGGCGCCGAAAAGAAGATCTTCCGCCACAATGACGTCGCGCATCTGGAAAGCCTTTTGCAGGCCGCCGGCCGCGAACGCGCCAAGCTGATCGTTTTTGAGTCCGTCTATTCGATGGATGGCGACATCGCGCCGATCAGAGAGATCGTCGAGCTCGCCGAGCGCTACAACGCCATGACCTATATCGACGAGGTCCATGCCGTGGGCATGTACGGACCGCGTGGCGGCGGCATCACCGAGCGCGAAGGGCTCGCCGACCGCATCGACATCATCGAAGGGACGCTCGCCAAGGCGTTCGGCACGCTTGGCGGCTATATCACCGGCACCAGTGCCGTGATCGACGCCGTGCGCTCCTATGCGCCGGGCTTCATCTTCACCACGGCGCTGCCGCCGGCGATCGCCGCCGCGGCGACCACTTCCATTCGCCATCTCAAGCGCTCGCAGGCCGAGCGCGACGCCCAGCAGCAACAGGCGAGCCGAACCAAGCAGATCCTTTCGGCGGCCGGTCTGCCGGTGATGGAGTCGCCGACACATATCGTGCCGGTGCTGGTTGGCGATCCTGAACTCTGCAAGATGGCGAGCCACCGCCTGCTCGGCGTCCACGGCATCTACATCCAGCCCATCAATTACCCGACGGTGCCACGCGGTACCGAACGGCTGCGCATCACGCCGACGCCGTTCCATTCCGATGCGCTGATCGCCGAGCTGCAGGACGCCCTGGTCGAAACCTGGGACGCGCTCGGCATCGCCTATGGTTCGGCGGGCCGGCCGGCCGTGGCCAAGAGCGACCGGATTATTCCGCTGCTGGTGCAGAAATCCGGCGGCTGAAACCCGCCGCCTGCTCAGACGGCCTTCATCTCCTTTGCCTATGGGCAATTTGATCCTGCTCAATGCTCAAAGCCTTTCGATGCCTGAGAATGGGTTAAAATATTCGAGGAGCATCGCCATGGGTCATATTACCCACACGTCCTTTGCTGACTTCACGCACGCTGGCCAGCAGGCGCAACAATGGGTCAAGGAGCTCGCCAAGGATCTCTGCTGGAGCGAGCCGAGCGCGTGCCGCCTCCTGAGATCCGTCCTGCACACGGTGCGGGATTGGCTGTCGCCGGCGGAAATGGCCGATCTGTCGGCGCAACTGCCTGTTTTGGTCCGCGGCATCTATTTCGAAGGCTGGAATCCGTCGGCGCCTGCGCGTGAACGCACGAAGCGCGACTTCATTGTCAGCGTCAGAAACAGTTTCGGTTATGATGAGGAGATCGATTTCGATGTCGCGATCAGCGCCGTGTTCAAGCTTCTCGACCGTCACATTTCGCATGGCGAGATCGTGCAGGTGAGAAACTCGATGAAGAAGTCGCTGCGAAAACTGTGGCCGGTGGATTGATCGATGTTCAGTGACCGGGAAGACGCTGGAGTGAAGCTTGGCCTGGAATTGAGCAGGCTTCAACTGCATCGGCCCGTCGTACTGGCATTGCCACGTGGCGGCGTGCCCGTCGCAGTGGAAGTGGCCAAAGCCCTCAACGCTCCTCTTGACCTGCTCATCGTCCGCAAGGTCGGCGCCCCGGGCAATCCCGAGTTGGCTGTTGCCGCAATCGTCGATGGCGACCCTGGCGAGGTCGTGCTGAACCGTGAAATTGTTGAGACTTATGGCCTCAACGACGACGCCTTACGTGTCTTGATTGCAAATGAGCGTCCTGAACTCGAACGCCGGCGCGTTGCCTATCGAGGTAAGAATAAACCGATGTCGATCGCGGGAAGGATCGCGATCATCGTCGATGACGGGGCCGCAACCGGTACAACCATGAAAATCGCGATCCGCGCCCTCAAGCGCCGATCACCGAGGGAAATCGTCGTGGCAGTTCCCGTTTCACCGCAAGAGACGGTCGCCGCGCTGGAGCAGGAAGCGGACCGTGTGGTCTGCCTTAGTCAGCCAGGACAGTTCCGGGCCTTGAGCCATCACTATCTGCGGTTCCCACGACTCTCTGACAACGACGTTGTCTACGCTATGGACGAGGCTGCCGGCTGTACAAAACTGGCCAGCGGCACGTTTTCGGCCTGATTCAAAAGCCGTGAAGAACAGGAGATCGCACTGATGCAAATCCGCACGCTTTCTGCTTTGGAATGTACCAAATTGCTGACGGCCAATCGCGTGGGCCGCTTGGCATGCGCGAAGGATGGGCAACCCTATGTCGTGCCCTTCTACTACGCCCATTCGGACGCTCATCTTTACGCGTTTTCCATGCCGGGCAAAAAGATCGAATGGATGCGGGCCAATCCGTTGGTGTCCGTCCAGGTCGATGAACATGGCCAGGGGCGAGGATGGAAAAGTGTCGTTGCCGACGGCCGATACGAAGAGTTGCCGGATCGAATTGGCCACAAGCTTGAGCGGGATCATGCTTGGTCGGTCTTGAGCAAGCACTCCGACTGGTGGGAGCCTGGCGCACTCAAACCGGTCGATCCTCCTACAGCCGACAGTGCACCGCACGTTTTCTTCCGGATCCTGATCGAGCAGGTGTCTGGAAGAGAAGCAAGCGAGTAGTCGCGACATCAAGTCTTGCGAGAAAAAAGGGCCGACGCAATCCGCATCGGCCCTTTCTCCTCCCGTTGAATTGCTATCGCGCCATCAAGACCGGCAGCGATTGACCCGCAAGCATCGACTTGGTGACCCCGCCGAAAATGCGCTCGCGCAACCGGGAATGGCCATAGGCGCCCATGACCATCAGCTCGGCCGCAACATCGCCGGCATGCTGGCGAAGGACGTCGGCAACCGAATGGTTCGCGCTCGGCAGCCGGTCGACCGTAACCTTCACGGCGTGCCGGGCGAGATAGGCCGCGGCATCTGCACCTGGCTCCTCGCCATGATGGAACTCATCTTCAACTGGATCGACGATGACAAGGCGCACATCTTCGGCGCCTTTCAGCATATCAAGCGACTCACGAACGGCGCGCGATGACTCGAGACGGCCGTCCCAAGCAACGAGGATGCGTTTCGGCTTCAGCGTTGGCCGCGCACCCTCGGGAACGAGCAAGATCGGCTTTCCCGATGAAAACAGCGTGCCCTCGATAACTTTATGCTTCAGCGTATGGCTCGCCAGCAAATCCGGTCCGAGAATGGCCAGATCGGCGTAGCGGGCACGCCTTCCGATGACGTCGTCCGCCCATCCCATGTCGGGATAGTCGTCGCTCAGATCGGCCGATACGGCGGTCTGGGAGAGAAAGCCAGCGACGTCGGAAATTCGTTTCTTGAGCCTTTTCAGTTCGGCCTGGCGTTCCTCCAGCCAGGCCGGTGAGACGACAGCCGCATACTCACCGCCAGAGGGCGGCGCGGCCAGCTCGAGAACGAGCACGGAGAGATGAGCGCCGACCTGTTCGCACAGCGATGCGGTTAGCTTTAGATCACCTTCACCCTGGTTCGGCCCGGTAACCGTAAGCAGTGTTCTGAAAGTCACGGCGGCAACTCCTGATTTCGATTGAAGGGTCAGTCGTGGTTTCACTGACTAGCAAGGGCGCTCGATGCCTTCATTGCGCTGAATCAAACACCGTGACCGCAGCGGCATTTGATCCGCATCAACGCACTGCCAAAGCAAGGCTTTAGATTTCGGCCGAACAATCGGGGAAACACACATGAGATTCCTGATCACAGGCGCTCTGGCAGCATTGGCCTTCAATACGGCCGGCGCCCAGGAACTCGGCGACGGCAAGGCCGAATACATGAACTCATGTGCCGTCTGCCATGGTCCCGAAGGCAAGGGCGATGGCCCGTTGGGCGACGAGCTGTTGAAGCGGCCGAGCGACCTGACACGCCTCTCCAGGCGCAATGGCGGAGAATTCCCTTACTGGCGCCTTTATGCCGTGATCGACGGGCGCGCCATGGTGCCGGCGCATGGCGAGCGCGACATGCCAGTGTGGGGCAGCCGATTCCTGCCTTCCGACGTGAAGAAATTTGGCCCGAACGCAGGCGAAATCGTCACCAGGGAACGCATCCATGAGTTGGCAGGTTATGTCCAGACATTGCAGCAATGAGCGCAGATCGCGGAAACGAATTTGCCAAGACACACTGGGAAGGCCGGCCATGATCGTCGATGACCAGCAAGCCGCAGCCGTGTTTTTGCTTGATCCTGCTACCCATGGCGCGATTGGGCCCGTCGAGGCGATCGAGACTCACATTTCGCGTATTTTCCTTGTTGGCCAACGCGCCTACAAGATGAAGCGGGCGGTCAAGCTGCCCTATGTCGATTTCTCGACGCCAGCCCTCAGGCTGGCCGCTTGCGAGAAAGAGGTGGAACTCAACTCGAAAACCGCTCCCGGCCTCTATCTGAGGGTGCGTCGCATCACGCGGGAAGCCGACGACAAAATGGCTTTTGACGGTACCGGCCAAATAATCGACGCGGCGATCGAGATGATCCGCTTCGACCAGTCGAAGCTTCTCGATCGAATGGCAACCGCGGGAGAACTGACGCCGGCGCTGATGACCGCCGTCGCACGGATGATCGTACAATATCATCGCGCAGCGCCGGAGGTCCACAATGGCACCGGCTCGTTCAATTTGATGGGCGTGCTCGACATCAACGAGGCTGGCTTTGGCACCAGCCATGTTTTCACGAAACAGGAGATTGAGACATTTGCCGGGGCCTTCCGCACCGCGCTTGCCCGGCATTCCGGATTGCTAGACCGCCGGGAGGCCGCGGGCAAGATTCGCCGGTGCCATGGCGATCTGCACCTGCGCAACATCTGCCTTTTCGATGGTAAGCCTCGCCTCTTCGATTGCATCGAATTCAATGACCAGATCGCCAGCATCGATGTTCTGTACGACCTTGCCTTCTTGTTGATGGACCTTTGGCATCGCGGCTTCCCCCAACTCGCCAATCTCGTGATGAACCGCTATCTCGACGAGGCCGACGATGAAGACGGTTTCATCCTACTGCCCTTTTTCATGGCCGTGCGGGCTGCCGTGCGCGCCCATGTCACCGCAACGCAGGTCGAGGAAGGCAGCGCCGACAGCGACAAGCTGATTGCCGAGGCGAGATCCTATTTCGAACTGGCCCTGACATTTCTCCAGGAGACAGGACCGCGGCTCGTTGCCATCGGCGGCCTCAGTGGTTCCGGCAAGACGACCATTGCCGAGGCGCTCGCTGCCTATGTTGGAGCGCCGCCCGGCGCACGCATTGTCGAAAGCGACCGCATCCGCAAGGCGATGCACGGCGTGCCCGCCGAGACCAGGCTGCCGGACAAGGCCTATCGACCTGAGGTGTCCGAACGGGTCTACAACGAAATGGCATGGCGCGCCGGCCTGATCCTCTCCGAGGGGGGTTCGGTTGTCGCTGATGCGGTTTTCGACAGACCGGCCGATCGTGAGCGGATTGAAAAGGCAGCGCGTCATCGAGGTATCGCATTCTCCGGCTTCTGGCTGGAAGCGGATCCGCTCATCCTTTGGCAGCGGGTCAGTGAACGCAAGGGCGGTCCCTCGGACGCCACGATAGATATCCTCTCGCGGCAATTGCTGCGAAACGCCACCCAGTCCAGCTGGCGCAGGATCAACGCCGATCGAAAGCTCGTCGACATCGTCACGGAATTGAGGGGGTTTTCCGAGCGCGATACTTCCAAGGCCTTGCGCACAGCCTCCTGACGGGTCCGGCAGGATGATCGGCCTTATCGCAGTTCGAGCGTTGCCTCGACAAGGCCGGGTTCACTCGGATGACGCCTTATCGAGAAGCCGAACTCGCGGCACATGGCCAGCATCGTCGTATTCTCGCTGAGCATTATCCCTTCGATTCGACCAATCCCATCGGCCTTCGCGTAGACTACGAGTTGCCTGAGCAATTCCCAGCCCAGGCCATGACCCTGCAGATCCGTGCGCACCAGCAATGCGTATTCGGCGACAGCGTGGTCCGGATCGCAAGACACGCGGCTGATACCCGCCAGCAATCCGGTGCTTGTCTCCATAGCGACGAAGGCCATGTTGCGGTCGTAGTCGAGCTGGGTAAGCCGCTTTAACATCTGGTCGGAGAAGCTTTTGCGCGGCGACAGAAAACGCAGGCGAATATCGTCGGGTGAAATCCTGGCGAGGAATTCGGGATAGAGCGCGATGTCCGCTGGCTTGATCGGCCGGATGGAATAGTGCGTGCCGCCCGCCGAAAACGTCTTTTCCCAACCCGACGGATAAGGCCTGATCGTCAACGCGGGGTTCGGCCCCGGCTCTTCGACACGTTCCGGCTCGATCTCGATCCGGGCGTCAAGCGCAATCACGCCTTCGGCGTCGGCCAGCAGCGGATTGATATCCAATGAAACGAGGCACGGAAAGTCGACGGTCATCTGCGACAAGCCGTTGAGCGCTGCAATGATCGCCTGCCGATTTGCCGGCCTGCGATCGCGGAACCCGGCGAGCAGGCGGCCGATCCGCGTTTGCCCGATCAGGTCACCGGCAAGAACGTCGTCGAGCGGTGGCAGCGCGATCGCCGTATCATCCATCACCTCGACCGCAACGCCGCCGGCTCCAAACAGGATGGCCGGCCCGAAGATCGGATCCCGGTTCATGCCGAGGATGAGTTCGTGCGCCTGTTTTCGCACCACCATCGGCTGAACGGCGTAGCCTTCAACATTGGCTTGCGGTGCGTGCCTGCGGACACGCGCCTCTATTGAACGTGCGGCCTCCCCGGCTGCAGCGGCAGCGGCAAGATTGAGCACCACCCCGCCAATGTCCGACTTGTGCAAGATCGCCTTGGACAGCAGCTTGACGACTATATGTTCAGAAGTCTTGAGGAGCTGGCCGGCCGCCACCTCCACTTCGGCAGGAGATCTGGCCACGATCGTCTCGGGTACCGGGACGCCGTAGGCGGAAATTGCGGCCTTGGCTTCGGGCTCGGTAAGCATTCGGCGGCCTTCCTTGGCGACCTGCCTGAATATCGCAAGCACGGATTCCCGGTTGCTCGCGATGTCCTCGCCGCGACTCGACGGGGTGCGCATCAAGGCCTGCTGGGCTCGGGACCATTCACTCAGGTATGAAACTGCCGTTGCAGCATCAGCGGGCGTCTCGAAACTGGCGATGCCGGCATCCTGGAGGATTTGCCGCCCGGCGCGCGCCATGTGTTCACCGAGCCAGCAGGTCAGGACCGGTTTGCCGGCGATCGTCCCTTCCCTTGCTAGGTCCGCCACCGCGCTTGCCGCGGCAAGCGGCGAGCTCAGCCCCGTTGGACAATTCATCACCAGGACGACGTCCGTTCCGGGATCGGCCGCCACTGCTTCGACTGCAGCCTCGTAGCGCTCCGGCGGAGCGTCACCGATGATGTCGACCGGATTGCCGTGAGACCATGTCGGCGGCAACACCGCGTTCAGGCGTTCGATGGTGGCAGGCGAAAGCGCGGCCAACTCCCCTTTGCAGTCGATGAGTTGATCGATGACCAATACCCCCGCCCCGCCGCCATTGGTTACGATGCCGACGCGGGTCTGTTTGAGTGGCGCAAAGCGGGCTATCGTTTCAGCGGCATCAAACAGCTCGGCCAGGCCTTTGACCCGCAGGATGCCTGCGCGCAGCAATGCCGCATCGACGACGCGATCGGCGCCCGATAGCGCGCCGGTGTGGGTCGTGGCCGCTTTGGCCGATTGCTTGTTCCGGCCCGCCTTGATCGCGATCACCGGCTTGATGCGTGCCGCCGCACGGGCAGCCGACATGAACTTGCGCGGATTGGGAATTGTTTCGAGGTACATCAAGATGGCGCGCGTGTGCGCATCCCCCGCCAGCATGTCGAGACAATCTCCCACATCGACATCCGCCATGTCGCCTAAGGAGACGATCTGCGAGAAGCCGACATTGTTGTCGGCCGCCCAATCGATCAGCGACGTGGCAATGGCGCCGGATTGCGACAGCAGCGCGATATTGCCAGGCTTGGCGGCCATATGCGCAAATCCGGCATTGAGTTTGATGGGCGGGATCATCAGTCCGACCGTATTCGGCCCGATGATCCGCAAAAGGGTTGGCTTGGCGGCGTCGAGCACCGCCTGGGCGCAGGCCGTTTTCGCGTGTCAGCCCGGCGGTGATCACGACCGCTGCCCGCGTCCCCTTGTCAGCGAGCTCGCGCACGATGCCGGGAACCGTGTTCGGTGGCGTGACGATGACACCGAGGTCGGGAATCACTGGCAGGTCGGCCGCCTTCGCGTAGCAGCGTCTACCAGCCACCTGCGAATATTTCGGGTTGACCGGCCAGATCTCTCCTTCGAAGCCGCTATTGACGATGTTGTCGAAGACGACACGTCCGACAGAGCCGTCGCGCACCGATGCCCCGAACACGGCAACCGACTTCGGGGCGAACGCATGTTCGAGATTCCGAATCGTCACCCCTTAGGTCTCCTGTTCCTGGCGATCATCGCCAATCCATCTTGCCCGTTCGTTGCGATGGATCAAAGCGCTCTCAGGTCATCGCGACTAGCTGTTGGGCAAAGTTCGAGGCGGCCGCTCGCAAAGTGGCGACGAGCGGTTGCGATCAACGATTGGAGAGTTAGATGAGTTACTATTTCAGCAAGATCGTCGCCATGCCGTTCACGGCGGCAATCGACCACGTGACCGACAAGCTCGCAAGCAAGGGGTTTGGCGTTCTGACCTCGATCGACGTCCAGCAGACCATGAAGGCGAAGCTTGGTGCAGAGTTCAGGCCCTATGTTATTCTGGGCGCGTGCAATCCGCATTTCGCATGGCGGGCGCTTCAGGCCGAAGACAAGATCGGAACCATGCTGCCTTGCAACGTCATTGTCACGGAGGTTGGACCAGGAAAGGTAGAGGTCGCAGCGGTGGATCCGGTCGCTTCAATGGGCGCTATCGGCAATCGTGAGCTTGCGCAGGTCGCGAACGATGTGCGGCGCCTGCTCGAGGAGATGGTCCGCGAACTCTAGCGCCAGGGCCATCAGGGTTGTGGGACATTGCATGAACGAGTCGGCTCTGCGGCGCGCATTGCTGGTCATTGCCATCCTGGGTCTCGGTGTTGGAATCGGAGCCTGGCGAACCGGGGTCGGCCCCCTTGAAGCCGACACGATCTGGACGGTGGCGACCTTGCCCGTGGTGGCGGCTCTCGCCATCTCCATTCTGCGTGATTTCTGGATAGGCCGCTTCGGTGTCGATGCGATTGCCTTGGTGTCGATGTCCGCCGCGCTGCTGCTCGGTCAACCCCTGGCGGCCGTGGTGGTCGCAATCATGTATGCCGGCGGCACGGTGCTTGAGGATTTTGCCCGCGGCCGCGCGGAACGAAACCTCAAGGCATTGTCGGACCGGTCGCCGCGTGTCGCCCATCGGACGTCAACGCTGGGCACAGAGACGATCTCCGTCGAAGACGTTGTTGTCGGCGATCAGCTTTTGGTTCGGGCCGGCGAACTGCTTCCCGTCGACGGCATCCTGCTCGATGCTTCGGCCTCCCTCGACGAGTCCGCGGTGAGTGGAGAACCGCTGCCGGAACGGCGGACAGCGGGCGATATGCTGCTCAGCGGCACCATCAATGCGGGGGAGACCTTCAGCATGCAGGCTTGTGCCTTGGCAGAGCAGAGCACGTATGCCGCGATCGTACGCATGGTGGCTGCAGCGCAGACGGCGAAATCCCCATTCATCCGCATGGCCGACCGCTTCGCCCTGTTCCTGCTGCCAGCCACTTTGCTGGTTTCCGGTGCCGCCTGGTACATCTCCGGCGATCCAATCCGCGCGCTGGCCGTGCTGGTGGTCGCGACACCTTGCCCGCTCATCCTCGCGGCACCCGTTGCCTTTATCGGCGGCGTGTCCCGCGCCGCTCGTGCCGGCATCCTGATGAAAGGCAGCGCAGCTCTGGAGGCGCTTGCGCAGGTCCGAACCGCGATCTTCGACAAGACGGGAACCTTGACCATCGGCGGCGCCGAGCTCATCGAAATCGAGACCGCACCTGGCCGTGACGCGAACCAAATGCTGCAGCTGTTGGCATCCCTGGAACAAGCCTCGCACCATGTGCTCGCCGACTCGATTATCCGGGCGGCGCGCGGCAGACAGCTGATGCTTTCGCATCCGCGTGATGTCCGCGAGCATCGGGGTGCGGGCCTGAAGGGCCAGGTCGACAGCATGTCGATCGCGGCGGGATCACGGGCTCTCGTGCTCGCCAACAAGCCGCTGCCCGGCTGGGCGAAAATCGGCGAGGAAAAATATCGGGACGAGCCGGTGCTCAGGGTCTTTGTAGCGCTCGGCCGACGGCTTGCCGGTGTTTTCACGTTCGGGGACGCCCTGCGTGTTGATGCGCATGATGCACTCGGCAAGCTGCGCTCCGCCGGCATTGCGCGCATGATCATGCTCACGGGCGACGACGGCGTAGCAGCCAAGCGCATCGCCGCCCGGCTCGACCTTGACGCCATTGTCGCCGAAGCGACCGCTGCCGAAAAAGTCGCGACGGTCGCATCCGAGAAAGCTTCGGTGCCGACGATGATGGTCGGCGACGGTATCAACGATGCCCCTGCCCTGGCGGCCGCAACGGTCGGTATTGCCATGGGCGCACGTGGTGCGACCGCCTCCTCCGAGGCAGCGGACGTCATTGTGCTGACCGACAGGCTGCAGCCCGTCGCCGATGCAGTTCGGATTGCACGGCGTACGCGATCGATCGCCTTGCAAAGCATCATCGCCGGGCTGGCACTGTCGGGGCTGGCAATGATCGCGGCTGCGATGGGGCACATCACCCCGGTTGCCGGAGCGCTGCTTCAGGAAGGGATCGACGTGGCGGTTATCCTGAACGCGTTGCGCACCCTTGGCGATGGCCATCTGCGGCGCGCATAGTGGTTGAGAGCACAATCGGTAAAGGACCATGGCACAGCAGAATCTGGTGGTTTGCAGTATATGTGGTGGGGTCAACCGCCTGCCGCCGGGTCGCAATGCCACGGAGGCGAAATGCGGAAAGTGCGGGAACAGGCTGTTTTCGGGGCATCCCGAAGATGTCGATGCCGGGATCTTCGATAATCAGATCGCGCGCAGCAGCCTGCCCGTTGTCGTCGACATCTGGGCACCCTGGTGTGGCCCCTGCAAGATGATGGCGCCGGCTTACGAAGCGGCAGCAATTGACCTGGAACCGCATGTCCGCCTGATCAAACTCAATTCCGACAATGAGCAGGCTGTTGCGGCCAGGCTCGGCATTCGCGGCATCCCGACCATGATCCTCTTTCATGGCGGGCGCGAAGTCGCGCGCACATCAGGCGCAATGACGGCCGGCCAGATCGTCAGGTGGGTTCGCGACCGCCTGCCGACGGTCGCCGCCTGAAGTCGCCGCGTCAATGGATCCGCTCATCGCCCGGCTTGGGCTCGCCCTGGCAATAGGTCTGCTCGTCGGGTTGGAGCGTGGCTGGCAAGAAAGGGATGCCCCCGATCGCAGCCGCACGGCTGGCATTCGGACATTCGGCATATCCGGCCTACTCGGCGGCGTTCTCGCCGCCCTGGCCAACGCGTTCGGCGCGGTATCCGTGCTGGTGGGCGGGTTCATTGCCTTTGCGGCAATTTTCGCCTGGTACAAGGCGCGTGAGGCTGCCCATGATGAGGATTTCAGCGTCACGAGCGTGATCGCTGGCCTTGGCGTTTTCGCGCTTGGCGCGCTTTCCGTCGCCGGAGATTATCGCGCGGCCGCTGCCGGTGGGGCGGCTTTGGCGGCGATCCTGGCCAGCCGAGAGGTCCTGCACGGTCTTTTGAAGCGACTGACCTGGATCGAACTCCGTTCGGCGCTGATCCTGGCGGTGATGACGGCAATCGTCTTGCCGTTGCTGCCAAACCGGACGATGGACCCGTGGGGCGGTTTCAATCCCTGGGAAATCTGGTTCCTAACGGTGCTGATGGCCTCGATATCGTTCGCCGGCTATGTAGCAGTTCGCATCCTGGGAAATACGCGTGGTCTGCTGGTCAGTTCGCTCGCTGGTGCGGTCGTCTCTTCCACCGCCGTGACCTTGGCGCTTGCCCGCGACGCCGCCTTGGCAACCAATCCACTGCCACTCGCCGGGGCGGCATCGCTGGGTGCAATGGTTTCGTTGCTTCGGGTCTGCGCCGTGGTCTTGATCGTGGAGCCAGGCGTGTTCGCTTCGGTCGGCATACCGGCGATTGCCGCTGCGCTCGCCTTCGCTTCCTGCGGAGCGTTGCTGCTGGCCCGCGACAGCGGGGGTGGCGAAAGTAGCGCCATCGCGCGCAATCCATTCGAACTGGGCCCCTTGCTGCTCTTCGCCCTGCTCTTTGCGAGTGTCGCAACCGCGAGCGCTGGATTGGCAGCTCAATTCGGCGGCCGTGGCGTGCAGGTAACCTCGGCGCTGGTCGGCACGTTCGATGTCGATGTCTCGGTGCTCAGTGCCTTGCGGCTGGTCAAGCAGTCGGTCCCCGTCGAGACTATCGGGCAGGCAGTGCTGGGAGCGCTGGCGGCAAACGCAATCGGTCGCCTGCTGCTCGCAATCTCCACTGGTCCGTTCCGATTCTGGTTGCCGCTGGCCGGCGCAACCCTGGCCGCCGCGACTGCGGGCACCTGCGCGATGCTGTGGCTTAGCCCTTGATTGAAACGCGGTTCTTGAACCTGCTTTGATGCGGATCAAGGGCCAGGCCCTGCGACCGCTCTAGAACTCCTTGAAAGGAGCTCGCCATGACCAGTCTGAAGGACCTCACCCCGAAATTCCGACATATTCGGCTGCTGCTTGCCCCCGAGAAAGGCCATCCGGAAGGCGAACGCGAGGAGGGCTACGACGTGCTTGCTCCATTGACTGGCGAAGGCCGGATTGATGCGGAAGAGTGGAAATCGCACAAGGCCTCCTGCCGTGTTCGCCGATTTCGCATTGGCGAGGAAGATTTGATCGGCAGGCTGAGACGCAAGCCTGGCGGGCAGTGGTATTTCGACTACGCCGAAGGCGATCGCGACGACGAGATAGGCTTTCATCTCGGCGACGAACGGTTCGAGACCGGTGAATATCTGTCGATCGAGCGCAATGGCGCCATGCACACCTATCGGGTAGCAAGGGTCGAGCGCCCCTAACGCTGCGACGCCAGGCTTCCCCGGGGCACCCCATGTCACGACGCATCCTCATCGTTGTCGGTCATCCCGACCCGTCCCCTGGCCGGCTCTGCCGTGGTCTTGCGAAAGCCTATGGCGAGGGCGCGGAACAGTCGGGACATGTCGTCCGCCGAGTCGATCTGGCAGCGCTCGATTTTCCGATGCTGCGCACGATGCAGGAGTTTGAGCACGGTGCTCTGCCCGACAGCCTCAAGGAGGCCGCTCAAGCGATCGTCTGGGCGGAGCATGTCGTCTTTGTCTTTCCGCTGTGGCTGGGAACAATGCCAGCAATGCTCAAGGCGTTTCTGGAGCAGGTGATGCGGCCGGGAACGGCTTTCGCCTACCCAGACAACGGCGGTGGCTTTACCAGGACGTTGCTTGGTGGTCGTTCCGCTCGTGTCGTGGTGACGATGGGCATGCCTTCGGTTCTTTACCGGCTTTGGTTTCTCAGCCACGGCGTCGCCGGGTTGCGGCGAAGCATCCTGCACTTTGTCGGTATTAGACCGGTGCGGGAGACCCTGTTCGGGATGGTCGCGGGCGCCAGCGATCCGACACGCGCGAAATGGATCGGACAAATGCGCAAGCTCGGTGAGCGAGGGCTTTAGCCTGCAGAAACCGGGACAGCGATTCAAAGCCATCCTTTGCCGGCGCCGCAAACAAAGCCAGAGCCACCAGGCCTTATGCGGCGCCCAAACCGGCAAGACGGCAACCCAGGCGAGCTTCGAAACTGCAACGGTCGCAGGTTCCGGCCAAGAGGCTGCCTGCTTTAGGGCTATGGATCGACGGTAAATTCGGCCCACATGCCGGCCCCGTAGTGACCTGGCACGTTGCAGATAAGCAGGTACTTTCCAGCCTTCAGATCGACAGTCAATGTGCCTGATTTGCCAGGATCGAGCTCCGAAACCTCACCCTTATCGCCGGCCTTGTCTTCGTCGACCCGGTTCTCGGCCTCAAGGTAAGGGAGCGGCTTGCCGGGATCAGCAAGGTACATCACGATCATTTCGTGAACGGTGTCTTTGGAGTTATTTTTCACATTGAATGTGACCTCTCCGGCCTTCACCGCACCTGGCAAAGCCTTGATGCCCATAGTCGCTTTGGCGATATCTAGTCCTTGTGTTGCATAGGCGAGCCCCATCGGCATCTCCGAACTCGCGCCCTTGTCCCACATCGAAATCTGGACAAGCGTCGCGGCCCGGACGGCAGCGGCGCTGCCGGCAATGAACAATGCGGCAGCGAGTCCAAGTGCTGCCTTTCTTGATATGCCCTTCATGGCGATCTCCCTTCAGGATGGCAGCAGAGCGCTCCATATCCAAGCCATCATCCCGTTCATGAACATCCCCCACTGTCCTTGCGCCAGATCAAACCGGCCGGCGCGAACCCGATCGGCGACGCCCGTGCAGCTGTCAGCCAATTGTCAGGTTGAATTGGTTATGCCGCACCAATGACGGTCATGTCGCCGTCTGACTGAAGCGATCGAAATCCCACCCACAGGCGCAACATCCGCGCCCATTCTTCAAAATGGAGCCATCATGTACCGCACACTTGTTCTAGCCGCCCTCGCGGGCTTGATTGCAGGGCCAGCACTCGCCGCCGGCGGCAGTTGCAGCACCGCCCCGAAATCACAGTTCAAGCCGAAAGCAACGCTCGAGACGCAATTGATCGGCGAAGGCCTCACCGTCCGCCAGATCAAAGTGGAGAAGGGCTGCTACGAAGTCTACGCGGTGGACAAGGCCGGCAAGAAGGTGAACCTAGCCTACAATGCCGAGACCCTTGAAAAGCTCGACAATGCCGAAGCCGGCGAAAATTGATCTGAGCGCTTCGGCAGCCGCGGACGCGCAGCCATCTCCGGAGATGGTGCGCGTCTGGGATCGGGTCGTGCGAAGTTTCCACTGGACACTGGTGCTCAGCTTCGTCGCGGCCTGGCTCACCTCTCATTCCTCGGAGAATATCCATCACTGGGCTGGATACGCCGCTGCCGGGCTGGTCGCGATGCGGCTCGTGTGGGGCGTTCTGGGCACGCGCTATGCGCGGTTCTCACAATTCGTGCGGGATCCGGCGACGGTGCTGCGCTATCTCTCGGCAATACTGAGCAGTCGCGAAGCCCGCTACATCGGCCACAATCCGGCTGGTGGCGCGATGGTGATCGTGCTGATTGCGGCGATGGGTTCAACCGCGCTGACCGGCTGGCTGATGACGACGGACACTTATTTCGGCGTGGCGTGGGTCGAAGCGGCGCACAGCCTGGCTGCGCACGGCCTGCTGCTACTCGTCTTCCTCCACATTGGCGGCGTTGTGCTGGCAAGCTTACGCCATCGCGAAAACCTGGTCCGAGCCATGATCACAGGGCGAAAACGCAAAGCCGAGCCCGCCGACATCGCCTAACCCGCAAATGGAGTGATGTGGCTACAAGGTTCGCAGGGCATCGAGAGTTGAAAGATGGCTTCAATTGCGGGCCTTGCCCTCTTCTTGGGCTTGCCATGGGCGTGTACCCAAGCTGCTTATCTGTCCAATCTATTGCCTTGGATTCCGGCATGAACACCAGGCCAGATGGGCGGCTGGAGAAGAACTTGAGTCGGGCGCGGCGATGCCCTCATTCGGAACACGGCTTTGACAAGATCATGGCTGATCAGAGTTACCTCCAAACGGGATTGTCGGATGAACCCCACTTATTCAAGCTCCCAGAAGGCCATCCATTGGTCAGTGTTCGTGCTGGTCATCGGACTCTATGGGCTGACCTATGTCGCAGACATTTTTTCTCGGGGCGATCCCGTCCGCAATCTCGTCTGGTGGTTTCACATTTCGTTTGGCCTGCTTCTTTTTGCGCTTGTCGTCGTGCGCATATGCCTGCGCTTGGTACGGGGCGCGCCGGAGCTGCCCATGGACGCGTCGGATCCGCTCATGGAAATGAAACAGATCGAGCGGTGGGCGGCCAAGGCCACCCATCTTCTGCTTTACGCACTGCTAGTGACCATCCCGGTTCTCGGCGTCCTCTTGACTTGGTACAGGGGCGACTCCTTAAGTTTCTTCGGTCTGTTCACCATCCCGTCCCCATATCCACCGGATCGAGCCACGGCTGGATTCATCAGAGAATTGCATAGCCTCTGCGCCAATCTGATACTTATCGTTGCAGGACTGCACGCGGCCGCCGCCCTTTTGCATCATTTCGTTCGCAAGGATGATGTACTTCGGCAGATGCTGCCTAAAAAAATGGGCTTGCGAAAGTGAGGCCGAAGGACTGCACGGGTCGAAGTGGGCAATATATGTACAAGCCCAGCGCAACCGAAACGAATTTAACTAGGTCCATCTGGATGGCCAAATATGCAGCCCTTGGCCCGTCACGAGGGCTTTAGCGTGACGAGCCGGAAGGCGGGAGGCACCCCCATGCGTTTGAGGCTTCAGGGCTTATGGCTCGACGGTGAATTCGGGTGACATGCCGGCGCCATAGTGGCCTGGCACGTTGCAGATAAGCAGGTATTTCACAGGCTTCAGATCGACGATTAATGTGCCTGATTTGCCGGGATCGAGCTCCGACACCTCGCCCTTGTCGCCGCCTTGTCTTCGCCTGACGATGCGAGTGGGGTGAATGGATCGGACACATCCGATTTGGGTGAGCGAGTCTCCTTAACTTGAAGACCCGTGAACCGGGAACCCACTTTTCTGATTTGACCGGCATCAAAGCTGACAGCGCCGTCTTCCTGTTCATTGCCTCCCATCAGAGCCTTCAAATTTGGGAGAGCATCATGACTACGGCTGATTTCAACATCCCTGTTCCGAAAGTGGCGACTGCGGCGCCAACGAAACTTCGACTGGGGTCCCTGACCGCATTGGTCATCGGCTCGATGGTCGGCTCCGGCGTGTTCAGCCTGCCGCAGAATATGGCGGCTGGTGCCGGTCCCCTCGCCATCCTGATCGGCTGGGCGATCACCGCGGTCGGCATGCTGGCACTGGTCTTTGTCTATCAATCGCTTGCGACCCGCAAACCCGAGCTCGATGCCGGGCCCTACGCCTACGCCAAGGCTGGCTTCGGTCCCTTCATCGGCTTCAACAGCGCTTGGGGCTACTGGATCAGCGCCTGGGTCGGCAACGTCTCTTACGCGGTGATCGTGTTCAGCGCCCTCTCCTATTTCTTTCCGGCCTTCGGCGATGGAAACACCTGGCAGGCGGTGCTCGGCGCATCGATACTGCTGTGGCTGATCCACGTCCTCGTCCTCGCCGGCATCCGGCAAGCCGCCGTTGTGAACCTCATCGTCACGGTGGCAAAGATCGCACCGATTGTCCTGTTCGTCGGGGTTATTGCCGTCGCCTTCAAATTGCAGGTCTGGTCGCTCGACATCAACGGCTTGGGCAATGCCAGTCTCGGCTCGATCACCGCACAGGTGAAAAGTACAATGCTTGTCACCCTGTGGGTGTTCATCGGTATCGAAGGCGCCAGCGTATTTTCCGGTCGTGCCGAGCGCCGCAAGGACATCGCCACCGCGACAGTTCTCGGCTTCTTCACCTGCCTTGCGCTCTACGCCCTGGTGTCCCTGCTGTCGCTCGGCATCCTCAACCAGCCCGAACTCGCCGCGCTGAAGAACCCCTCGATGGCGGGTGTGCTTGAGGCGGTTGTCGGCCCCTGGGGCGCCATCCTCATCAACATCGCGCTTGTCGTGTCCGTGGTCGGCGCCTTCCTGAGCTGGACGCTGCTTGCAGCAGAAATTCCACATGTCGCTGCCAAGGACGGAACGATGCCGAAATTCTTCGGCCGGGAAAACGAGCGTGGCGTGCCGTCGACTTCGCTTTTGATTACCAACCTGCTGGTCCAGGCGTTTCTGGTAATCACGCTTTTCGCCCAAAGCACCTACCAGGCGCTGTTCTACATCGCGTCGGCCGCAATCCTGGTTCCTTACATCTTTTCCGGGGCTTATGGGGCCAAGCTCGCGTTGACGGGAGAGAGCTACGAGAGTGGCGAGCCGCGAGCCGGCCCGCTTTTTGCGGGGTTGCTGGCAACCGTCTACGGGGTGTGGCTCGTCTATGCGGCGGGGCCGGCGTACCTGTTCATGTGCGCGATCCTCTATGCACCCGGTATTATCTTCTACATCTGGGCGCGCCGCGAAACTGATCAGCGTGTGTTCCATCCTGCCGAAGCGGCAGTTGCCGCAGCCCTCATCGCTGTCGCCATCCTCGCCGTCTACGAGATGTGGACCGGCGCCGTCAGCCCGCTGTGAGAGGATTTGACGCGATGACAAGCCTGGGTGTGCATTCCGAGGTCGGCCGCCTGCGCGAGGTGATGGTCCACCGTCCGGACCTCAGCCTACGCAGGCTGACACCGGAAAACTGCAAGGCGCTGCTCTTCGACGACGTGCTGTGGGTCAAGCGGGCTCGCCAGGAACACGATGTCTTCGTCGATGCGCTGCGCGAATGCGGCGTGTTTGTGCATTCGTTCGGGGAGCTCCTGGCTCAGACAATGAGCCTGGCCAAGGCCCGCGACTGGCTTCTCGATCGCCGGGTTCATCCCGGCGTCGTCGGGCTCGACATGGTCGACGAGCTGCGCGGATGGCTCAACGAGATGCCGTCAGAGCAATTGTCGTCTTACCTTGTCGGGGGCATTGCCCGCGCCGAGCTTCCTTTCGCACCCAAAGGCCTGACGGGAAGGACGCTCGTCCCCCAGGATTTCGTGTTGCCGCCGCTGCCGAACCAGTTGTTCACCCGCGACAGTTCCTGCTGGATCTACGGGTCGGTGTCCGTCAATTCGATGTATTGGCCCGCCAGACGCCCGGAAGCCGCCAACGTCGAAGCTGTATACCGCTTCCATCCCCGCTTTCGCGACAGCGGCGTCCCTTTCGTGTCGCCGGGCTCGGGAACGGGCACCAGCCTGGAAGGCGGCGATGTCATGCCGATTGGCGGCGGAACGGTTCTCATCGGCATGGGAGAACGCACCACGCCGCAAGCCGTTGGCGACCTTGCGCGCAGCCTGTTCACGGCTGGTGAGGCCACGCGTGTGATTGCGGCCCTGATGCCCCGCGACCGCAGTTTCATGCATCTCGATACCGTCTTCACCTTCTGTGATCGCGATCTGGTGACCATGTACCCGCCGGTGGTTGAGCGGCTGCGCACCTTCTCGCTGCGGCCGGGCGATGGAGAGGCAGCGGTCGAGGTCACCGATGAGACAAAGCCGTTCACGACGGTGGTCGCCGAAGCCCTCGGATTGAAGTCGCTGCGGATCATCGCCACTGGCGGCGACCGCTACGAGGCCGAGCGCGAGCAATGGGATGATGGCAACAATGTTGTTGCGGTCGAGCCCGGCGTGGTCATCGGCTACGACCGCAACGTCTACACCAACACGCTGCTGCGCCGCGCCGGCATTGAAGTGATCACCGTCGAGGGCGCCGAACTCAGCCGCGGACGCGGTGGCGGGCACTGCATGACCTGTCCGATTGTCCGCGACCCGATCTGACCCGAAAGGAAATCTCCATGTCGATCAATCTTCATGGCCGCTCCGTCCTCTCGCTGGACGATCTAACGGCCGACGAAATCCGCTTTCTTCTCAGGCTGGCAGCCGACCTCAAGGCGGCCAAGCTCGCCGGTCACGAAATTCCGCGCCTTGTCAGAAAGAACATCGCCCTGATCTTCGAAAAGGATTCGACGCGCACTCGCACGGGGTTCGAAGTGGCGGCCTATGACCAGGGCGCTCACGTCACCTATTTCGGCCCTAGCGGCAGCCATATCGGCCATAAGGAATCCATGAAGGACACCGCCCGCGTGCTCGGCCGCATGTATGACGCGATCGAGTATCGCGGCTTTGGCCAGCACCAGGCCGAAGTGCTGGCTACATATGCCGGCGTGCCGGTCTACAACGGCCTTACCGACGAGGCGCACCCGACACAGATCCTCGCCGATTTCATGACCATGCGGGAATTCACGCACAAGCATCTTTCGGACATGATCGTCACCTTCGTCGGTGAGGGCCGGGACAATGTCGCGCTGTCCCTGGCACTTGGAGCAGCCAAGGTCGGCATCGACATGCGCATCGCCTCGCCAAAGGAACTCTGGCCGGACGAGGAGTTCTGCGCTCATCTCAGGGACCTGGCGGAACGCAGCGGCGGCCGCTTCCGGCTCGACGAGGAGGTGACGAGCTGCGTCCAGGATGCTGATTTCATCTACACCGACGTCTGGATGTCGATGGGCGAGGACAAATCGGGCTGGGCCGAGCGCATTCGCCTTTTGACGCCATATCGGGTCACCGGCGACGTGATAGCCGCAGCCGGTAACCCCCACGTCAAATTTATGCATTGCCTGCCGGCGTTCCACGACACAGAGACCGAGATCGGCGCCTTCGTTGCGAAGGAACACGGCATTGACTGCATGGAGGTCACCGACGAAGTGTTTGAGTCGGCGGCCTCGATCGTCTTCGACCAGGCTGAAAACCGGATGCACACGATCAAGGCCCTGCTCGTCGCCACGATCGGCAACTGAGATGCTTATCGTCGTCGCGTTGGGCGGAAACGCACTGCTACGCCGTGGCGAACCGATGACGGCGGAGAACCAGCGCGCCAACATCGTGCGCGCCGCGGCTGTGTTGGCGAATCTGGTCGGCGAAGGGCACTCGATCGTAGTCACGCACGGAAACGGTCCGCAGGTGGGACTTTTGGCCCTGCAGGCAGCGGCAACTGCGGAGGGGGGGACCTTTCCACTCGACGTGCTTGGCGCCGAGAGCGCAGGCATGATCGGTTACGTCATTGAGCAGGAAGTCGGCAACCTGCTCAAAGAGAGGCTTTTTGCGACCCTGCTGACACAGGTGAAGGTCGATCCGCACGATCCGGCGTTCGCGCACCCGACAAAGCCCGTCGGCTCGATCTACGATGAAGCAACAGCGCGCAGGCTTGCCGGCGAGCGCGACTGGCAGATAGCGCCCGATGGCGACAAGTGGCGGCGCGTCGTGCCTTCGCCCAAGCCGTTGGTGATCCTGGAAGCGTCTGTAATCTCGTTCCTGGTCGAGCGCGGCGTGATCGTCATCTGTGCCGGCGGCGGCGGGGTTCCGGTGATAGCCCGGGAAGATGGCAGTCTTTGCGGCGTCGAGGCCGTTATCGACAAGGATCTGGCAAGCTCGCTTCTTGGGCGTCAATTGAAGGCCGACATGCTGTTGATGCTGACTGACGTCGACGCCGTCTATGTCAATTATGGATCAGCTGCAGCTCGCGCGCTCCGGCGAGTGACTCCCATGGAAATATCCGAGAGGAATTTTCCAGCGGGCTCCATGGGGCCGAAGGTCCGTGCTGCAATCGAGTTCGCTGAAGCAACCGGCAAGCCTGCCGCAATCGGCAAGATGGATGACGCCGTCAAAATTGTTAAAGGTGAGCGCGGGACGTGGTTCGAAGCCGGCGCGCCGTTTCACCCGTGATATCGATGTTTTTCAACCGGACGTCCGCCCGCCGCAGACTGGTCCTAAGTAGTTCCCCGTAGGGACATAACCGAATTTCGCGAGCCACGGATTCGCGCGATTGCTGTGTCACGGATCAACCGGGAAAACAGCCATGCACGCCTACACGAGCTCCAGAATCTCACTGCCGTCCCATTCTGTGCAACCAACCCTGCCGGACGCGTTCGACCCGGCGCCGCTGCAGCCGGTCAGCTTTTTTCCTGCTGGCACGGAAATCTACGCCCAGGGCGAAAAGGCTGGAGCCTTCTATCAAGTCGAGTTCGGCGCCGTGCGCATCTACCGTCTGCTTGCCGACGGTCGCCGGCAGATCAGCGCCTTTCACCTCGCCGGAGAGACATTCGGCTTTGAGGCGGACGCGACGCATCATTTCTTCGCAGAGGCTATCAACGCGACCGCTATCCGCGTTTTGCGGCTCACTGCCGGCGCGGATATATCGCGCCAGCTGCTGCCCTTGGCGCTCAAGGGGTTGACCCGAGCTCAGGAACACCTGCTGGTTCTCGGTCGCCAGAACGCCATCGAACGCGTGGCTGCCTTCCTGGTCGACATGGCGGAGCGCCAGGGCGGCTTGCGGCAGGTGGAACTGCCAATGTCGCGTATGGACATCGGTGACTATCTCGGCCTCACCATCGAGACCGTGTCACGGGTCTTCACCCGGTTGAAGGACAAGGGCGTCATCCGCCTTCTCAACCTGCGCAGCATCGAGATCGTCAAGCACGACGCGCTCCACTGCATGAGCGAATGACCAGACATCGTCTAACCGTGGCACGGAGATGCCCAAGGAAAGCCATATCCCTTTAGGTCCGCCGCATCCGGCCATTCAGAACAACCCAGGATTAGACGTCCTCACATGACCGCGGACAGCGCATTTACCACACGTAGCGAATTCCACTTCGAAGTACGCCTTGCACGGCCCGAAGACGAACCAACTCTGGCGGAGTTCTTCGTCCATGTGACGCCGGACGATCTGCGATTTCGCTTTCTCGACTCACACGAGCGGCTGGTGGCGATGACGCGTTCCGACGACGCCCATATCCATTTTTTTGCCTTCTCGGACGACGGAATGCTGATCGCGGTCGCGATGCTAGCAAGCGATCCAGCCGATCGAAACGGCGAGGTCGCGATCTGCATTCGCGCGGATCGCCATCTGGGCGTCGGTTGGGAGCTGCTCGCCTATATTGCGAGCTAGCGGAAGAACTCGGCCTAAAGGCCATCGAGTCGATCGAGAGCCGTGAAAACCGTGCCGCGATCGAGGTCGAGCGCGACATGGGTTTCACCGTCACGACCGATCCCGACGATGCGACGCTTGTTCTGGTTCGGCGGGAGTTGGGGGCGCGATCAGCGGCTTAGCTAACAGGGTCCTTCGCGAGCCGTTGTGGACGCGGCAGATCGAAAGACGAGCATCTCCGCGGCCACTCCGCGTTTTTCATCCGCCGGAAAGACAGGGACATCGACGCGGGAAGCCGCATTGTTGACCACCTCCTCGCCTTCTCGGTTTCGCTCCTCGTCGAGACCGACTCCAAGCCAGGCAGCGGCAACGGAAATCCTCTCCCGGACCAACAGCTCGTCCGGGCAAACGGCCATTTTGTCAAAACATGGCTCCTTTGCGCAAAGTGGATAGCAGGCCAGTTAGATTAGACTAACCTATGAAGAAAGTGCGCGAAATCAATTGGCGCAACATTGGCCGACTCACGGCTGGCGGGGGACTATGAATAGACAAGACGTATTCCGGACAAGTGTGCTCGGGGCATCCAGCACCTTCGCCGAGGCTACGATGAGGTGCGGCATCAAGGGTTTGCTGGGCGTCGCCATGACTGCGCTCGCCAACCTGGTGATGGTTCCGAGCGTCCAGGCGGCGGAAGGTGGCGCGAGCTTCTATCTCCTCGGTTCGCGCGGCCCCATGGCGGGTTTCACCCCGCCACCAGGCGTCTATTTCCAGAACGATTTTTATATCTATTCCGGCAATGCAAGCGTCGATCTCGACCTCGGCGGAAAGCTCGTTGCGGACGTCCATGCAAAGGCCCTTATCAATCTTTCGACCGCCCTTTGGGTTTCTCCATGGCAGGTCATGGGCGGCAATCTGGCATTCACTGCGACCGTGCCGATCGGCGGACCCGATATAACGGGCAGAATTTTCCCGAGCCCGTTGTCGGTGTCAGACAGCATCACGACCCTGGGCGATCCCGTGCTTGGAAGCTTTGTCGGCTGGCACAGTGGCGATTTTCACTGGCAGACCGGAGTGAGCGTGAACGTCCCGGTGGGTGATTACCACGAGGGCGACATCGCCAATCTGTCGTTCAACCACTGGGCCGCCGACATTTACGCATCGGGCACGTGGCTGAACTCCGCTACAGGCCTTGAACTCTCGGCGGCAACCGGCATCACTTTCAACGGCGAGGATACGGCGACCCATTACAAGAACGGCACGGACTTCCACTTCGAGGGAACGATCGACCAGCATTTCAACAAGGCATTCGACGTGGGTTTGGTTGGCTATTATTACAACCAGCTGACCGACGATAGCGGGTCTGGAGTTCCCCCAGTGCTTGGCGGGTTTCAAGGCGAAGTGGCGGCGATCGGAGCCACCGCGGGCTATAACTTTCAGGTTGGCAAGCTGCCAGTCTCGACTCGGATCAAATATTACCACGAGTTCGATGCCAAAAATCGTCTGGAAGGCGACTCAGTCTTCCTAACGGTTGCCATGCCGCTTTGCGTGGCGGGGCACTGATCGGAAGAAGGGCGCGCCACATTTTCAGTCGGCCCACGCCGAATACAGGCTAGCGCCGACAAATCAAGGAGGGCTAATGAACAACGATCAGGAATTGCCGGCCGAGGCCGGTATCAGCGCCAAAATGACGAGGCGTGATGCATTGATGGCCGGTACGGCGGCTGTCGCAGCGCGGCTTGCCGCGCCGGTGGGCTTTTCGGGCGCACTCGCTGGTCTCGCCGGCGTCGACCAGGCGGCGGCCCAGACGGCACGACCCAACATCATCTACATCATCTCAGACGACCAGGGCTGGAAGGACGTGGGCTTCCACGGCTCGGACATCAAGACGCCAAACATCGACAAGCTCGCCGCCGAAGGCGCGCGCCTGGAACAATTTTATGCTCAGCCGATGTGCACGCCCACCCGCGCGGCGCTAATGACGGGACGCTATCCGTTGCGCTACGGGCTGCAGACGGGCGTTATTCCATCGGGTGGCAGCTACGGCCTTTCCACCGATGAGTATCTCCTGCCTCAGATGCTCAAGGATGCGGGATACAAGACCGCGATGGTGGGCAAATGGCATCTGGGTCATGCAAAGACTGAGTATTGGCCGCGTCAGCGTGGCTTCGATTCGTTCCACGGAGCCCTGGTCGGTGAAATCGATCATTTCAAACACGCGTCCCATGGCGTGATGGACTGGTATCGAGACAACAAGCAGCTGAAAGAGCCGGGTTTCGACAATACCTTGTTCGGCAAGGAAGCCGCCAAGGTAATCGAAAGACATGACGGCAATGCGCCGCTGTTCTTGTACCTGGCATTCACCGCCCCGCATTCGCCGTTCCAGGCGCCCGACGAATATGTCAAGAAATACGCTCACGTGGCTGATGAGCAGCGCCGGCTTTACTCGGCCATGGTTTCCGTCCTGGACGACGAAATCGGACGTGTTGTTGCCGCGCTCGAGAAGAAGAAGATGCGAGACAATACAATCATCGTCTTCCAGAGCGACAATGGAGGCGTGCGGGACGCTATGTTTGCAGGCGAATCGAAGGTCGGCAACAGCCTTCCGGCCGACAATGGGCCGTACCGCAGTGGCAAGGGAACGCTCTATGAGGGCGGCACCCGCGTGTGCGCCCTGGCGAACTGGCCGGGCAAGGTAAAGGCCGGCGACGTGAATGGCCTGATACATGTCACGGATATCTATCCGACTCTTGCCGGGCTTGCCGGGGCGAAGCCAACCAAGAACAAGCCGCTCGACGGCATGGATGTCTGGGGAACGATCAGCGAAGGCAAGCCTTCGCCCCGCAGTGAGATGGTCTACAATGTCGACCCGACCGGCGGCGCAATCCGCGAAGGCGATATCAAGCTTGTATGGTCGGCCGGCGTGTTGGAGCGCGTCGAACTGTTCGACCTCGCCGCCGACAAGTCCGAAACTACTAACCTGGCCGATAAGAAGCCGGACACCGTCAAGGAGATGAAGGCGAAGATCGTGGAAATCGCCAAGCAAATGGCACCGCCGCTGCTGATCGGGGAGGCGATCAAGCTGACCTTCGGTGCACCGCCAATTGCGGCGGATCCAACCTCGATGTTCAATCAACTCGGAGACTAGTCCCGCTCGGTTCAAAGTTTGCGTTCTATGGAACTAGAGTCATGAATGATGCAGGCATGGCTGTGCCGTCTACGGAGGATTTGGAGCATGTTCGTTCCGTTTCTCGGCACAGCCCACCATTTCCGAACATGGTGCGAATCCCTGGTGGCGAATTCCTAATGGGATCAGACCACCATTATCCGGAAGAGGCTCCAACTCACCGCGTCGTGGTCGATGGTTTCTGGGCGGATGTGACGACTGTCACCAACAGTGATTTTGCGAAGTTCGTCGCCGCGACGGGATATGTGACGGTGGCTGAGCGTCCTGCCAATGCAGCCGAGTATCCCAACGCGCCGGCGGAGATGCTCGCTCCGGCATCAGCGATATTCGTCCGACCGCCGCCTGGCACCAACCGAAGCGACCATTACCGATGGTGGGCCTATGTGAAGGGTGCCAATTGGCGCCATCCGCGTGGGCCTGCGAGTTCTATTAAAGGCCTCTACAACCACCCGGTAGTCCATCTCGCATTTGAGGACGCCGAAGCCTATGCGAACTGGGTGGGAAAGGCGCTCCCGACCGAGGCGGAATGGGAGTTCGCGGCCCGTGGAGGATTGGACGGCACAGAGTTCGCATGGGGCGATGAATTGACCCCCGGCGGCCAGCATATGGCCAACACGTATCAGGGCGACTTCCCATTCCGCAACGATTGCGAGGATGGATACGAGTGGACCGCTCCGGTCGGCTCGTTTCCTCCAAACGGCTATGGGCTCTACGACATGGCAGGCAACGTCTGGCAGTGGACCACGGACTGGTACCAGGAGCATCGTCGCATCGAAAGCCCATGTTGCACGATGACAGATCCGCGCGGCGGCCAGCGCGACGCGAGCTACGATCCGCTGACGCCTGACATCAGGATTCCGCGCAAGGTCACCAAGGGCGGGTCCTTCCTCTGCGCGCCCATTTACTGCCGGCGTTATCGTCCCGCCGCGCGCATGGCCCAGGCGGTAGACACGTCCACTTGCCACCTCGGCTTCCGTTGTATCGTGCGTCCGGTGTGAGGGACGGGGTGCCGAATCTCGGCTGGCATACCCGCAAAGGCAAAGGTGGCTAATGGCACAGTCTAGATGGGCGGGTAGGCAGGCTGTATGGAGTATATCAACTCTGTTCCTCATGCTGACGGGGTGCGGAGCAGGACCAGAAGGCGTTTTGGCGCCAATCCCCGCGAATCTGGTATCGTCGGCGGCATCAGATGTAACCATGCTGGTCGCAACCAGCCGCAAGCCTTCCGGCGACCCAGCGACCCTGTTTACAGGCGAGCGCAGCCCGGCGCTTTCCATGACCGATCTGACCATTTCAATTCCGCCGAAGCGGGCGCCCGGCACGGTCGAATGGCCAAAAACGCTGCCGCCGAATCCCGAAAAGGACTTCGCTGTTGTTGCCGTGAAGAACCTGTCGATTCCCGAGGCTCACAATTGGCTACATTCTCACAATTCGAACGGCCATGTTCTCGTATTCGTACATGGCTTCAACAACCGTTATGAAGATTCGGTTTTTCGCTTCGCGCAGTTCGTGCATGACTCGCGAGCAAGGGTCGTGCCTATTCTTTTCACGTGGCCTTCGCGCGCGAGCGTGCTCGGCTACAACTACGACAAGGAAAGCACCAATTTTTCACGGACTGCGTTCGAGCGAACGCTGAAGGCCTTGGCGGACGACCGCAGCGTGACGGACATTACCGTCATGGCTCACTCGATGGGAACATGGCTTGCCATGGAATCGCTGAGGCAGATGGCATTGGAGGACGGGCAGGTTTCGCCCAAGATCAGGAACGTCATCCTTGCATCTCCCGACCTGGATGTGGATGTCTTTGGTCGCCAGTGGACCGAACTTGGACCGAAAAAGCCGAAATTCACGATCACAGTTTCACGCGATGATCGGGCGCTTGCGGTCTCGCGTATGATAGCAGGCAATGTCGATCGGGTTGGGCAGGCTGATCCGTCAAAGGAGCCGTACAAATCGAAGCTGGAGGCAGCCGGAATAACCGTCCTCGATTTGACCGACGTGAAGACCGACGATCGCTTGAACCACAGCAAGTTTGCCGAAAGCCCGGAAATCGTTCAGTTGTTGGGAGCGCAATTGGGTTCCGGTCAAATTATGACCGACTCGCGAGTAGGCCTCGGTGACAAGCTGGGTCTGATGATTGCCGGTACGGTCGACACTGTTGGCAACGCCGCGGCAGCGACGATCAGTGAGCCCATTACGACGGTCGAGGGGAAAGCGGGCAAACCCGCGCCCGACGACCTGGAGACGATCCTGAAGGGCGATGCGATCACCGACTGATCCGTACTGGAGAACCGACGCGCAGGACTTGTCGGCTACTGCGGGTGAGGGAGAATTCGTGAACACGATGGCGGAAACAGACGTTCCCTCGTTGATTTGGGGGTTCGAACAGCTTGCAGAGCGTTTGGTTTCCGGACTGTTCGCGCGGCTTGCGGCTTTGGCCGACGTCCCCGTCGAACTTGAAAACCTGAAGGCTTCGCTTGCGGCTGGGGGAACGCCTCGTCTTGTGCTCTTGTTCGAGATTGTGTCGCTTGTTGCACTCGTCGCGGGGGTGTTCATCCTGCTTGCCCGGCGGTTCAAGAAGACGAGCGCCACAAGTAGTGGAAGGCGCGGATTCTTCGCGGGCGTGGCGGCTAGTGTGGTGGCTCTGGTGATCGGTTTCATTGCCGCGCGGCTGCTGGGCGGTTCTGGCCTGCCTTTGCAAACCCTTCGGCTTTGGACGGTGGCGACCGTGCTCGGCTTCATCACTCTCGCTGCTTTCAGATCACTATTGATGGCATCGCGGCGAACCGAGTTCGCAGAGCGCTCCGCCCATCTGGTCGCCCTCGTGCGCGACCTCTCGCTTGCCGTTGGCTTGGCGGTCATCGCCGTTACGCTGCTCGCGACGTTGCGGCTCTGGAGCGTCGGGCCGGCCTTGGACGATCTGCTGCGAACGGGCTCGGCAATTCCGATCTACCTTCTGTCTGCATGGGCGGTATGGCGGCACAGGCGCACAATGGCAGTCGCCGTAGCCGGTCCGCGCCCCAGAAGCCGCTGGCGCACCCATCTTGCCAAAATGTGGCCGGCAATCGTAATCGCGTTCCTGATAATCACCTTTCTCAGCACTCAGGCCGCGCTGACTTTGGGAGCATCGCTTCGCGGGTCGGCCGTTCTGCTGACCGCGTTGTTGTTTCTCGTGGCGCCGCATCTCGACGCAATGATCGGGAACTGGGCGCAGCGCGGCTTGGAATCTCCTGACATCTCGATCCTGACAGCGGCAGGGCGCCAGACCGCCCGCTTCACCGTCGTGGCTATCATTGTTGCCATGCTGGGAACGCTATGGGCGACACCGCTGGCTGCCGGGTTCGGCATAGATCTCCGGGAGGTCGCCAAGGGCGCATCTGGGGTGGCGCTGATCATGTTGGGGGCGGCGTTTCTATGGAACGTGGTCGGGGCCGGGACGGCTCGTGCCTTGCGCGCGGAGTTGCGCGCCGTAGGGGGTGACGAGGAGGTGCAGGGTGCGCCGCGTTCACGGCTGGGCACGCTGGTGCCGCTGCTCAACGCGGTCGGCAAATCGAGCATTCTGGCCTTGGCGCTGCTCTCGATCCTGGTGACGATCGGGATTAATGTCTGGCCGCTGATCGCCGGCATGAGTGTGTTCGGGCTAGCCATCGGCTTCGGCTCGCAGACGCTGGTGAAGGACCTGGTATCCGGGCTGTTCTTCCTAATCGACGATGCATTCCGCTTCGGCGAATATATCGAAACGTCAGGCGCCAAGGGAACCGTAGAAAAAATCTCGGTCCGGTCGGTTTCCCTGCGCCATCAGCGCGGCGCCTTGGCGACAATCCCCTATGGCTCGATTGGCAAGATTCAGAATTTCAGTCGCGACTGGATGATCGAGAAACTGACCTTTCGCGTTGCATTCAACACCGATGTCGAAAAGGTCCGCAAAATTTTCAAGAAGATCGGCCAGGATATTTCGGCCAACCCGGAACTTGCTGGAGATCTGCTCGAGCCGTTCAAGAGCCAGGGAATTGCCGAGGTTGAGGACGGCACGCTGGTCATCCGGGCCAAGTTCAAGGCGAAAGCGGGCAGAAACTTCATGATCCGCCGTGCCGTTTTGATCGCTGTGCAGCAGGCATTTCAGGAAAACGGCATTCAGGCCGTCCCAAAGCCACTAACATCTAATCCCTCGGGATAAAGCCGCGGTTTGCGATGGCGCGTGGCAAGATTGGCGCGCTTGATGTGGAAGTGCTGACACGCATCGGATCAGGATTGGCTTTCAATACGCGTCTTAGCCGCGGCAGTGCAGACGGCCGTGATAGCTCGGACTGCCTCCAGCCAGCGACGCGCTTACACCGCTGGCTTATGATCTGGCTTGCCTGCACTGATGGGGGTGATCTCATCACGCGCTTGCGCGTGTCTGCATGTCTTTGCTGCAGGTGCGCTGGTAAGCCCTGATCAGTCCAGGTCGACAGCAGATCGATGTCCCTGCCCGTCTCTAGGCTTGCCGTGACGATCGCATTATGTCGCGATCTATGCCCAGAAGCTGCGGAATTCTGCCTCTCAGCTTCGCATCGTCAATGTTTTTCGCGCCGATTGATCTGGCGCAATTTAATCATAAGCTATCCCTAATATAACTGCGCTGCTATCCGCTTTGCGCAAAGGATTAGGTTCTTGACCTCTTGGCCTTCATCGCCTTCGCACAGGGATGTGCAGCTGGGCCCGGACCAACTTGGAAGCGCAGCCTCGGGAATGTTGGTGAAAATTGACCAGCTTTCGGCCGGCGGGGCACCATCACGCATCCGACAAATTCAATCTCATGGCAAGTGGGCGCTTGACCTGGCCAACTTCAATTGCACCGTACATGCCAATGGCCGACTGGATAGCGACTCAGTGGTCGTATTGGCCGTGGAGCGCGCCTGCGGATCGACAATCTGCCGCATTCCACTTGAGGACGGCATGGTCGTCACAATCCCCGCTGGCGCGACGATATCCGCAACTATCCAGCCCGGTCTGAGGTATGCGGCCTCCGTGATTCCGACCGCCCTCTGGGCTGAAATTCAGGCGCTTGCCGTGGGAATGTTCGCGGAGCAGGTCGCCGATCATCCCAAGGCCGTCAGGCTCTCAATCGACCAAGCACGAATTGTCCGGGACCAGGTTGAGGCGACTGCGAACAATCTCGTGGCAGCTGCTGGCGATTCAATTCAACTGGAGCAGCCCCCCGATGCATTCCTGGAATATTTGGGGTCACTGGCTGAGGCTCGGGCTATTGCAGACGGTCGTGCACTCACCATCGATGTTTCTCCACGTCGATATCTCCGCCAGGCCTGGGCGGCTGAGGATTTCATCCGCTTCCACATTCAAGAAGACCTACCGATCATTCGGTTGTGCAGGGAGGTCGGCGTGAGTCGTCGTCAACTGGAGTACGCATTTCGTGCGACATTCGCGGCAAGTCCATTGGAATTCATACGCGCTCTTCGCCTAAACGAAGCCAGACGGCAACTGACGACTGCACGTGCCAATGGCCTGAATGTCACGAAGGTTGCGATGGATGTCGGGATTACCCACCTTGGTCGTTTCGCGACGAGCTATCGGCAACTGTTCGGTGAATCCCCCAAGGAAACATTCCTTCGTGCGGGAATATCGTGGCCGCGTCAGAAGCCGGCCGATGCAACGGATTGCCGGCCCGCGCCGATCGAATAGTGCAGTGCCATCACGGTACCGATAATCAGTTTTATCGGAGTTGCGCAATTCGGATAGCGGCGGTTGCACTACGAAAGGTAATTTTCTTCCCTCTTGGGAGGATTAACAATGACAAAGTTCGGCTTAAAGCTAACCGGCGCTGCCGGGGTTGCTGCAATAATGTTTGTCGGCCTGCTCGATCCGGTTGCGCCGTCCGCCTCGTTCGTCGGCTACGCTCAAGCAAGGGTGGGGCATCCGCTCACGCCTGGCAGCGCCGCCGGGGTGGCCAGACGTACCACACGGCGAGTGATCCGCCGTTCAACTGTCTACGTGACGAAGCTGCCTGCGGCCTGTGCCCAGATCTCGGTCAACGGCGTCCTGCTATGGCACTGCGGCGGCGTCTATTATCAGCCCTCCGGCGGACGTTATGTCGTCGTCTCCCTACATTAGCTGAGATGCTGGCACTAGGGGCGAATGCTGGAGGCCCGGCTCGGGCGCGGCATATCGTTTCCACCTTACTTCTCTGGCTTAGGTGCCCCTACACAGAGATGCGACTGTGATCTCGACCTCGATATGCCCAACTGGATTTGGACCGGCCAACTCGCTGATGTCGGCGCAGCATGCGGCGGACTCCGCTTTCGACAAACGCCATCTCGCTGGCCCGGCTGACTTACCTCGGACCCGCGGTGTCGGCCATTTCCATAGAAACGGGTTGTGGTGCCACCGTTGGCTGCCTCGGCCACCAGCGTCCAGACAGACTGACAATCTCGATGCCCAAGCCAGGAGCAGTACACGATGTTAAAATTGGAAATACGCGCGCTTGCCGTGTTGGTTGTTCTGGGGCTTCCTTTCACAACTTTCGTCGGTGCCGCAACGATAAGTTTTGGCGATGCGGTTGGCCTCTGGGTGCAAGCATGTGGCGCTGAAGTGCCAAAACGTTTGCAAGGGCATCAGGCCGGGCAGCGGACAACTGGTCCCCTGTATCTCGGCCAAGGCATCGCCGGCTTGCCAAGCTGCGACAACTACGTTTCTGGCTAACATGAATGCTCGTCTGACTGCGCAAGCAGCGGCGCCGAAATCATGTGCCGCCGACGTCAAACGCTACTGTTCAACGCAGAAGAAGGGCCAGGCCAAGATCCTGAGATGCCTAACGACGGGCGAGAACTTTCGTAGGCTCATGAATCCATGCAAAGAAGCAATGAGCGATGCGGGTTGGCTGGACGTTGTTTGTAAAAAGTCGAATTAGGCAGTCGACCAAGCGCGTAAACGTCCGAGGGACAATCATGAACATGAGATATTTGAGATACTTCGCCGTATTCTCGATGGCGTCGGTGCTTGGCGGCGGAACGGCGTACACTCAAAATCAGATTACGTATGGCCAAGCCGTTCAGGGTCTCGTGCAATCCGGTAAGGCTGCGGGCAAAGTGGGAATAGACACCGCGGCGATCCGCGCGGACATCCAAACCCGGATCAATACGAACGCGAGCGGACCCGAACCGATGATGGCTGCGTTCGCCAAGCTTCCACACTTCATCGTGCAAATCCAATTCGACCTGAATTCCGATGTCATTCGGCCCGAATCTTGGGTCACGATGGGGCGAATTGCCGATGCGCTCCACAATCCACTCCTGTTGGGCAATCGGTTCGTGATCGCCGGCAATACCGACAATACCGGCTCGCGGCTTAGAAATCTGGATCTCAGCCAGAGACGGGCAGACGCCGTCGCCGAGATGCTTGTAACTGTCTTCCACGTTGAACAGGTGAGACTGCTTCCTCTGGGGCAGGGTGAAGAAAATCCCTTCGACCCCAATAACCCCGCAGACGGTGTGAACCGCCGCGTCGAGCTGTTCAACATCGGACCAAAGTGAAAGACGACCGGTGCCGTCGGAACGGGGAGAAATGCTTCAACAGGAGCGTTGCTGTTGCGCGCGATACGGTAAATTCTTTCCAATGGTCAATTTGACGCGTGGTCTCATGTCTTTCTGGCTATGCGGAAGAACGGCAACGAGTGACGTAGCCGCCCCTTCTCTGCAGTGCCTCCTCGACACCTTATCCGAGAAACTCGCGCGTCCTCCGGAACGTCAGATTCAGCGCGTTATCGAATCCGGATAAGCTGTACGCGAATGTCGTAATCGGCAAACGCGGCCGACATTGGCACACGCGACGTAGGACGGGATCAGAAAGGAATATCAGTGGATCTCCCGTGGCCGGCGGAAGCTGGAAAAAGCGTGCTGATGAAATCGCATTGCGATCAGCCACAGCTGACGCCTGGGTCGAGTTCCGATGAGCTGCGCCAGGGGTACTGCCCGACGGGCACTCGTTTGTTTCCCAAGGAACATCGACAGCTACACCTAGCCCGCTCGCCTGATGTTCGGGATGTTGCTCCCTCTTGGCTGCGTTCAAGCAGCCGCAAAGCTGACCTCGAGGTCCGGTTGGGGGCGCAAAGCTGCGGTTCGCGTCGTGGATAGCTTTCGGGTCAGTCTCTCCCGCTCCCTACCGGTCTTTGCAGCACCGAGACAGACCCATCACGCCCGACACTGTAGAAGATATCGCATGCTCTCCGAGTGGGGGGAAAGGCGGTAGCGCTCTAACAACTCGAACCCCCATACCGTCGCAATGTCCAAAAACCGAATCTAGTGCCCTACTTTGTCCATAAGCACGCGCAATTCAGGCTGAGGCGCGCCCCAGAAAGTTAGAAAGCTTCCAGGAACCCCAGCAGACTGGAAGCGCAGCGGACAATGAGGTTCACGGATATCCTGGCGAACATCCGGATCTAGGCGGTCAATGTCGTCGGCAAAAGAGTGTTCGAAAAGGGCAGTCGACGGCTGCGTCGTGGGAACCAAAAAAGAAGAGAAGCAGAACTTTCGTGTGCGATTTTTGCACACAGATGCTCGCAACTGGCTGATTTTATTTATCTATCTATCCGCCCCATCCATCATAGGATCGACATCGCCAAACGACGCGTCTCGGCGCTGGGAATAGCGCGCCAGAAGACTTTTTGGAATCCATTCGTCAGGTGCAAGGCTGTGGACGCACTCGAACGTATAGGGCTGCCTCAGGTCGCTTCGCTGATACCAGCCGCCGGCCTCTGTTCCAAACGGTGCATTTTGCGCCCGATGATCATCAGTTTGCGAGCGGTGTTGTTGCGCAGCCGTCGAATGCGCCATGCCAATCCGATCTCGGTGGCGATCGCCTTGGCATAGAGGCTTGAACGCATCGCCTTTTCGTCTGCAGCAATCTTGATCGGGTCATCGTAAAAAGCAGAGACCTTTCCTGATCCCATCCCCGGTGTGGCCAACCAAAGGGGAATGTATGTCGAACACAGGCGATCGACATCAGTCAGCGCCCGATGGATGCCGTCTCCTTGCGCCGGGCATGTCGTGGAGAACGCGTCGCCGATGAAGATGACACCGTCGCGCCGGTGACCGCTGGTGGTGGTCAGGCTGACCTGCCTCAGCTCGACCGGGCTGTTGACGGCGAAGTCGCCGCAATGAAGGGCTATCTCCGGCATCAACTGCAAGAGCATTTGTTGCGGACTCGCGCGGAATGCTTGTGTCCACGGATCAGCAACGGTTCTGTATACAAACAGGTTTGCCCGCATTCGGTTTCCTATTCGGAATACGGTCAAAAAGGGAATGCGGTCTCTAACTCTCCCAGGATAGAAGGTGAGCGAGCGAGGACCGAATTGCTGGGGCGAGACCGCTAGGTCGAACCCGATCACCAGTGAATGCGCCTTCGATTGCTCAACGCGCTCCACGCCGATGGCGCGCCGTATCGCCTCGCTATAACCGGTAGCCACCACCAACAACCGGGCAGCGAGAATGGTGCCGTCCGTGAGCACAAGGCGTTGCCAGTTCGGGGCGGTCGAGACCTCGGCAACCTTCCCGACCATCAGAAGCACCTGTGGCGGCAGGGCCTCGCGCAGGCCGTTCACCAGCGGACCGTAGGAGAATCCGAACTCGGTGCTCTCCTTACGCTCAAAGAGCTGTCCGAAGCGGAAGACCTGAATTTCGTTTGTTGGGGTGACCAGGGTGTTTATGACAGGACCGAGGCCCAGCCTGTCGAACAGCTGCATCTGCTCCAAGCGAGTCTTCTCTGCCCGGAACTCGTCGTGGTGTACGCGGTGTGGATCAATCAGCGCGACCTTGCGCCCGGCTTTGCCTAACGCCGTTGCCAGGGTGGTGCCGGCCAGTCCGGCGCCCACAATGGCCACGTCGACTGATGTCGCCTCGGCGTGTTCGGCAATCGGTTCAGAGTAGGTCTGGCTCTTCATCGTGCCTCGTCGGGTGATGCCCCCGGGTATCTTGCCCGGCGCTGTCCCCCTCAACTGCCTGATTGGGATATCAGCAGTGATTAATGTTTCCGTTAACGGGCCACCACGTTTGCCCGCCGCCCGTTCACGGCAGCGGCGGGCGTCCCTGGGGATGAGTAAAGGGACTTGCCCGGGCGTGCCGCGGTGAAACAGCAAAAAGCCCGCCGCGTGGCTCCCACGCGACGGGCCTTCCTTATGGAGTGGCAACATCCCGGAGGGGATCGACACTGCTTAATTAACCTCCACCGACGACTAAAGTTCCGGGCACGAAAAAAGCCGGCCGAAGCTGCGGGCTTGCTTGACACGGCACGTTTGGCCTGCGGGTATGATGATGGTCGACGGGGTGTCGCGGCCGTAGCTACGCACAAGCGCTCACGCCTGGTCAGAATCGCTTTCTTCACGGCGCAGCTCGCGTCCCACCGGTCGAGCCCGATCCGATAAGGACCTGGGCTGCAATGCTGTCCAGGCGCTTATTGCGAGCAAACCAGCGCTCGCTCTCCTTCGGATCGATAGGCGTATGCCAATAAAATCGTGGCTTGGCATGGGATAGATGCGCTCGCCGTATTGTAATTGATGTTGCCCTTGATGGGCTTTGCTGTTTATGAACGAGGATCGTTTCCGTCGCGATCGTACCCCGACACGCCAAGCCACTAGTCTGTGCCTGACCGTGCCGTCATTCTGGTCGCGAGTGGCGGACACGCGGCACGCCCTGACCATGTGATAGCTGTCAGGCTTTGCGCGGACAATTGGCATGTGCCGCCGACCTTACCCAAGCAGCGGCGCTACGCTGCCCTAACGAAACGACCGCTGAGGCGGATCGCCAACTCGCTGGCGCACCCCCCCATCTTAAAGAGGTTGAGCGCCCTGAGGGCTACGGCTTCGCGTTCAGGATCATCACGGACGATGCCGATCGCATCGCAGCAACTTTCGATTGCTTGACACAAAACGGCGATGTCCTAGGGGAAAGGTAGTCCTGCGAGTCCACAGCCGCTTCTCCAGTCCGTGTAGGCGAAAGCGTGTTGGGCTCTTTCAAGCACTCGATTGCCAGACGGGGCGAGCGACCAGCGCACGATGGGGTTAATCTCGCTGTTAGGCTATGATAGACGAACATTCGTGAGCTAGCGACAGATCACCTCGGAAGTCGCGGAGTTTCGGTGGCCTGTTGCAGTCAACGTTATTGAAGGCCGAGACGGCCGACGAATTCCAGGAAAAATGTCTAGCGATTTTCGCCGACAATCAGGTCGAAGCGAGAAGCGGTTCTGCGTTGTCGTTGAACGGGAACGGCTCCAGGAGGATGCCGCCAGGCCAAGCCCAGCGGCATCTCCTCTGGTGACTACGGCCTTTTCAGCGACGAACCGCTACGGCGTCGTTCCAGCCTGAAGCTTGGCCGCCGTCTGGTCGATCTTGCCGGCAAGAACACCTTGGGCCCAGGCCGTGACCTCGGCGTCGACCGGCTTGTTGGCCATGTCGGTCAGCGCTGCGTCGAGTGATGCATCATCGGTGCCGCCGCCGCAGCCGCGGCCGCAGCCTCATCGGCCGCAGTATTGTCGGCGTCGACCACCGCCTGCTGGGCAGTGATGTCAGCCTGCAGCGCCGATATCTGGCCGGGCAGGGCCGCCTGCTGTTCGGCTGTCATGCCGTCGATTTCGCCTGAGACAGCGACGTCAGTGCGCTCAACTGCGAATTCAGCGTATCCAGTTGAGCCTGGGCTGCGGCAGCCGTGGCAGCGGCCGCCGCAGCCGCGGCCTGCGCGTTCTTGGCCTGAACGAACTCTTCATCGACACTTTGAAGGACATCTATTTCGCCGAGAAGAAGATCCTGGCAACCCTTCCCCAGATGGCCAAGGCAGCGCAAAGCCCTGACTTCAAGGCGGCTTTCGAAAAGCACCGCGGCCAGACCCAGGAGCACGTCGCGCGCCTGGAGAAAATATTCGAAGCCCTAGGCAAGAAGCCCCAGGGCAAGACCTGTGCCGCCATCATGGGCATCACCGAGGAGGGCGCCGAAATCATGGACGACTACAAGGGCTCTCAGGCTCTCGATGCTGGTCTCCTTGCGGCGGCTCAGGCAGTAGAGCACTATGAAATCTCCCGCTATGGTACGTTGCGGACCTGGGCTAGCGAGCTCGGCATGGCCGAAGCGGTTAAGCTTCTCGAGCTTACCCTTGGCGAGGAAAAGGACACCGACGAAGCCCTTACGCAGCTCGCCGAGTCAGCCGTGAACGTCGCTGCCGAGGCAGCTTAGGAACTGCGACTACGGTGTCTGTCATTCGCCGAGAGAGACTCGCGGATACCGCACCATATGGGTCGGTATCCGCGGCGGAACGCTTCGGAAGATCAAGCGCGCCCTGGTCTGACGGCATGGCCAAAACGCTTTCCGGTTTTCCCACGCAGGCGCAGACCGGGTCGCCGGAATCGGCACCAACGACGTTTCATTCTTTGAACAGCGGGAGCAGAAAGGGATATGACACAACAAGAAGCGATCATCAGCGCCTTGCGCGTCGCTGCGAGTTTCGATGCCGCCGCGGAGGCACGCCGACGCATCGACTTTCTAAGCGGGTACCTGCGTGCAGCCGGCCTCTGCACGTACGTGCTAGGCATAAGCGGCGGTGTGGATTCGCTCGCGGCGGCACTTCTGGCTCAACAGGCCGTAAGCGAACTGCGGAGGGCAGGATACGACGCCAAATTCCTTGCTGTTAGGCTGCCGTATGGGACGCAGGCCGATGAGAAGGACGCTCAGCGAGCACTCGAGACCATCGGAGCTGACGAAGCGCACAGGCTCGACATCAAACCGGCGGCCGACGCGATGCTCGACTCGATCAGGTCGGCTGGCGTGGAGCTCGGCAATGCTCGTCGGGAAGATTTCTTGCTGGGCAACATAAAGGCCCGTCAGCGCATGATCGCCCAATTCACACTCGCCGCTGCCAGACGAGGGCTGGTCATTGGTACCGATCATGCGGCCGAGGCAATGATGGGCTTCTTCACCAAGTTTGGCGACGGCGCCGCCGACATCCTTCCCCTTGCCGGGCTAAACAAACGCCGGGTGCGCGCGCTGGCGGCGCATCTGGGCGCTCCGCCGCAACTCGTCAACAAGGTGCCGACCGCAGATTTGGAGAACCTCGTGCCGCTTCGTCCTGACGAAGATGCGTATGGAGTAACATATGATCAGATTGACGATTTCCTCGAAGGTAAGGAAATCGACGAAGCGGCGCGGAAGCGTATCCTTGATGCGTATTTAAGCACCACTCACAAGCGTTCGCTTCCGGTGGCACCCGATCTCCCGCTTCGCTAGCGGCGTTTGGTCCTTGCCACCCGTCGGACCGGCACCATGGCGCTGGGCGGCGTTGGGCGGCCGAGCCGCCTGAACATCAATGCATTTGCAGTCGGAGGATGAGACCGCACGCTGCGGGTGCCGTTCTCTCGTTCACAATTTTCGGTAATCGGCCTCAACACGAATTGGGAAATTGACGGAACGCGCGATGTAGCAAATCTCATGAATTCGATGATGGATGGCTGCAGCCTCGTCGAGATCGATGCCGCTTTCGACCTCGATCCTGGGCCGCAATGTGGCGCCCACGAAACGCCCGGCTCCGTTTGGCTCGCTCTCGCCATGGCCCACGGGTTGATCAGTATAAGAGTGGACGACAATTCCCGCGTCACTCGCCAGATGCAGGTACCAAAGCATGTGGCAGGCCGAAACGGATGCGAGAAGGAGATCTTCGGGATTGGGTAGCGCCGGATTGCCCCCAAGCAGCGGGTCATTGGAGCACTTTATCACAGGCTTTCCGATCGTGGTTATATCCCATGTCCGGTCGTAGCCCCGATACGTTCTGGTGCCGGCGCCGCGATTGCCGGTCCATCCTATGCGGCAGGTGTAGTCGTGGAATTTAGCCATTGCTATATCTCTTCTGTGTTTGGATTTTCTCTTATCGGCCCTCCGGCGCCACGTCGTGCAGGCGCCTCGCGAGATCTGCAACCTGCTCTGCTGTCCACTTCGAGTGTGTTCGTCGGCTGCTCGCTGGATCGTGCTCAAGCCCGAGACAAGAGCCCGCGCGCCATTCACGCCTGGGCCGGATCGGCCTTGCTGAAAAATTTCCGCCGCAAGTCGGGCAAACGTCGTGCAGGACCGTCGAAACGCACTCTGCACAATAGGTGCACTCGTAGCTGCAGATTCGAGCCTCCGAACTGCCCGGGGGCAGATCGCGGTCGCACCATTCGCAATTGGGCCTGATCTCGAGCATGGACCATATCTCTTTCCTCGCCGTCTGGATCGCACAAGGTTCTCGTGGCATAAATGCCATTATGACCTCGCATTCTGCCAACGCGCACCGCGAACGACTGATCGCCTTTCTGGTATTCGATCGCACGAAGCTTCTCGATGTCACCGGCCCGCTGCAAGTTTTCAATGACGCCAAGCGAGCAAGCGGAGAACCCGCGTTTCGTACCATCCTTGTTTCGCAACGAGGCGGGCCGATCGAGACGGATGCGGGCGTTGCTCTCCACACCGTCAGTTTCGATCACTGCCGTGAGCTCTCGATCGACACACTCCTGATTTCAGGTGGGGCGACGGCCTTAGAAGCCGCAAAATCCCGTCCTCTTCGGGGTTGGTTGATCAGACAAGCAAAAGACGTGCGTCGGCTTGGCTCCATTTGTCTGGGAGCGTTCATTCTGGCCGAGTGCGGCCTGTTGGATGGCCGACGCGCCACGACCCATTGGGAGCGTTGCGCCGAACTTGCAGAGCGATTTCCCGCGATCGACGTCAGGCCAGATCCAATTTTCGTACGATGCGGGGCCGTCTGGACATCGGCAGGGGTAAGCGCCGGCATCGACATGGCGCTGGCGATGGTTGAGGAAGATCTCGGCCACACGACAGCCTTGGCAATCGCACGGGAGTTGGTTCTGTACCTCAAACGGCCCGGCGGACAATCGCAATTCAGCACTGCGCTTCGTCAACAAATCAGAGACCGCGTCGGCCGCTTCGACCGTCTGCATGCTTGGATCAGGCAAAATCCTGGCGCCGATCTGTCCGTCCCGGCACTGTCATCCTTCATGGCCATGAGCCCGCGGAACTTTGCCCGCGTCTACTCTAAGGAAAATGGACAGCCCCCAGGACGAGCCGTCGAGGCTCTACGCGTTGAGGCCGCACGAGACCTTCTGGAGACCAGCCGCCAATCTGTCCAGCAGATCGCACATGAGGTTGGATTCGGCGATCCTGAGACTTTGCGGCGGGCTTTCATGAGATCGCTCGGGGTTGCCCCAAGCGACTACAGGAGCCGCTTTGCGCAAGCTCCTCAGGATTGGGAGTGAACCTGACAAATGGCATAGCCACTCAGCCGGGATTCGCAGGCGAGGATGCTTCACAGCAGCAGCTGGCGGTGCGAGTTGGGCGACTGGGCCATGCGACCTCCCGCAATGTCATGGCACCCCGCCCTAATTGGGCGGTCGCATGCGCTTGGCGGCACCTCCAATTGCGTTGCGGAAGGCAGCATCGAAATTTACGCCGGAAACCTCCCACTTTTTACCTTCTGTAACGAGTGGGAGGCGCCAAACCGCATGCCAGCCCGGCTCGTTGGTTTCCCAATCGAGGTGCCCGACCAAGATCGCGTCAGTTCCCAATCTGGATTTCAGTCTGGCCAGGCTCCCATCAGGTATTGCATCGACGTTATCCAGCGCGAGCGCCGATAGATCGGCCTCCTTCGGAAATATGATCGGTATCGCGAATCGCACCGAAGCATCTTCAAAGCTTTCGCGCAGGTCCGACCCGTGGACGCCATCGGCGGCGAGTACATAGCTACGCGCCATATCGGTAACCTCGATGACGAGCGCCAGCTTTGGGCGCGGCCCCAACCATGGTCTCTCACCCAGCAGCGCCATCGCATGGTCCATTCGCTTGCGGTCGAACTGGAACGTGAGATCGAAAGGCCGATCGCGTGTGCCCTGCTCGTCGTGAATTGGCCTGCCGAACATGCGGTCATGATAGGTGTAGGACCAAACCATGGCAGGCGCCCCGGTCGCCAGCGAAGCGAAGGCCGGATTGTGCACGATGTCGGGATTTCCGGTCAGCTTTTGCGCTGCCAGTGCGAAACCCTCAGGGATGGCAGGGACGCGCGTTTCCTCGCGATCTCCGGTGACGATCACGCTTGAGCGATAAAGGACATCGTCATTTGCGTGGGCAGTGACTGCAAACGCAAACCAGGACAAGAACGTCAACAGTGGCTTCTTCATTTGACCCGCCCTGCCCTCTTGAGTAACTGCTTATCAGGTTACATATTGACGATGATGGAATCAACAGAATTTGTCCGGACCTACCTCTCGCCGCGCGGCCCTATGCGAATGTTGGGTGGTGCGCCCGCCCTTGACCTTGCCAACACATTGCACTGGCGCGACGGAGCAGAGATCGACTGCATACCGAGCTATCAGGATCTGTTGGTCTTTTGCATTCCGGCCCTGTTGTTGTCGGAAAATGAAGGGCGGGTCCTCGAGCGTCGTGCCGTGACTTACCCACGCGTCGCCCGCGATGTGCATCTCGAGGTGCTAACGCTACGCGCCGCCCTCAAATCGTGGCTCAATGTCTGTGCGAAAAACCTCGGCCATGACGCCGCCTCAAAACGCGTTGCCCTGCGCAGCTTTCATAAAGCGATAGCGCAAGCGGGCGGCTCGGCTGGCCTTGGCGGCATCTTGAACCTCCAATCCTCGTCGGCAAACGAAAGGCTATACCTGCCGCTGCGCCGCTCAGCAGCGGCCGCTGCTATGCTGGTGCTGTTCCCCGCAGGAAAGGACATCCGGCGATGTGAGGCTGACAATTGCGGCGGGTTTTTCATCGACGACAGCCGCTCCAAACCGAGGCGCTGGTGCTCGATGGACAGTTGCGGTAACCGCGCGAAGGCGGCCCGCTACCGCCTGGCACATCGGAAGTAGCGCATGGGAAGGCCGGCCCGGCAGCCGGTCCGCTCAAGACCTGCCGCATCGGAGGTCGAGGGGGACTGTCTCGGTGGTCGCGATGGTACAGATTGTTGGAGGTAGGTCCGACTGTCTCTATCGGTCGACGCATATCCGCTGTAGCTGGGTACCCGGCGAGCGGCGGAACCAGGAGATTTTGAATGGGATCGACTGGTCCGGGCTGCGAAGAAACGACCACAATCGGGGCACTCGTCCCTTTGACTCGCCCCGGCTGGGTTGAGGCAGGCAGACATTTGCTTGCGGGCCTTCAGCTTGCTGTTAGCGAAATCAATGGCGCTGGTGGCGTCGGCGGCAAGGCGCTTGAGCTGCTCGTCCGAGACACCGCAGCCGACCCACAGAAGGCCTTCGCGGCAGTGGATGAACTGGCTCGTTTGGGAGTGGTGGCGATAGCGGGAGAGTATCACAGTGTCGTTGCTCGCGCGGCGGCTATCAGGGCCGACGAGCTCGGCCTACCCTTTCTCTGCTCGTCGGCGGTACTCGACAGGCTAACGGAAAAACCAACGAAATGGGTCGCACGTCTTGCCCCGCCGCAGTCCCGCGGCTGGCAAATATATGCCGACTTTCTCTCGCGCGCCGGCCACGATCGGATCTCAGTTGCATCGCAGCAGAGTGTCTATTGGGCATCTGGCGTTCACATTCTTCGTGATCGCCTGCAAGCAAATGGCGCGACCTTATCGGACATCAGTATGAGCTCGCTGGACCCCTCAATGTTGTGCGACCAACTTATGGATCATGGCGCAACAGTCCTTCTTCTTCTGGTAGGCCAGCCAGATCCAGCTATCTCAATCGTGAAGTCAGTTCGCAATGACGGCCGCCTGTCCACGATCAAGATCGGCGCTCCAGCTGGGCAACCGGAATTCGCTGAATGGGCCACATTGCTAGGTGAAGATAGCGCTGCGATCCCCTTCCTGCGCTACCGACCCGGACACCTCAACCCGCTAGGATCACGCGTCGAAAGGGAGCTGCGGGAGACGTTGGGCGAGGCGCCCTCCTTCGTTGCTCTGGAAGGGTATGACACGATCCTCGTCCTTGCTCAGGCAATACGGACCTGCGGCACTGACCGGAACAGCATCGCAGAGTCATGGCCGCACATAGAGGTTGCGGGCACCCGTGGCCACATCCAGTTCTTTCGCACACCAGCTACGACCGTTTGGCAGTGGACTGGCGCGCCGATCCAAATCGCCGAAAGAACACCGGGCAACCTGGCGCAATTCAGGCGTGTTGACGATCCAAGGTGAGGCGGAGTTGGCTGGCGGAGGCTCGCGGCGGCAGCAGCGCTGTCACCATTGGCCATCCAATGCGCCTTGGAGCATTCTCCAGGCTATGGCCAACGGGCTCCGAGAAATCTGAACCTGATGAATTGTTCCATGCAGCCGCTGCCGCAGGGAGCCCGCGTCGACCTCGTGCCGGCGCGGCGCGCTGCTCTCTCCCTTGGCAAGTGATGCTTTGGCATCAGCCCTGAAAATAGTTTTGGTGTTCCCAAACGAAAGGAACATCAGCGCCTAATTGAAGTTCGGGAGCCGATTCGGATCCGACTATTGGATCCTGGAAGGATATCCAATGACCAACGATCTCTCACGCAATCAGGAACGGCGAGGTACAGCTCGGATCGTGAGCTGGGCGGTCTTCGTGATCGCCCTCGTTTTTCTAGGCCTTCTCGCCTTTTTTATATTTGCGCCCTTGTCAAACGCTTCGCGGCAAGCGACACCCCTTAAGGTTGCCCCCGAGCAAAACCAAGGCGGCAACGCACCCGCGCCCACTTCGCCTGCCGCAGGCTGATAAGAAGCGCTCGTCTCGCCGCCAGACCCGGCAAGCTGAAGCTGCAAACCGCGATTACCTCCATACCTCTTCCAGTCCCAGCATCCGCTTCGGTGGCGTGATCTTTCTCGCGCCTCAGCGCGGGTGACCTAACCGACCAAACGGTGCGTACGAATGAACGCCTGTCAGCTACGGAGGAATGGCCTCACCAATATTGGAACAATGCGGCACCCGGGCGTCAGGCAGGAACAAAGACACCTCTGCCTCGTTGCCTTCGTGAAGGGATTTCAGGCATACAGGAATAGCAAAATGAAGGTTTTGATCTTAAGCGCTTTGGCTCTTTCGCTTGCGGCTCCGGTGGTCGCTTCTGCTGCCGAGGCTGACGTGGTGGTTTCAACACATCACCGGCATCACCATGGCACAACCATCATATACAACGACGAAGGTGACCGTCTTCACCACCGGCATCGCGGCCAGGACGCGTTCTATGACAACGGCCATCGCTCGTGGCGCCATCGGCATCATCGCCGTGACACCGTCGTCATCACCCGCTCGGTGCACCGTCACCACCACAATCGGCCGGTCGTTATCCAGCAGGACGACTGATCGCTCTCCGGTCCGGCTCCATCCGTCCAACACGGGAACCGGATTGACCATCTAGAAATGAGATGCGCGTGCCCTTCAGCAGGCGTGTCATCGCTTGTCGAAGAGCATCTGGGAAGAGGTCCTTGAGGACCTCTTGTCCGCTGATCGAGCAAGCGTGCCCGACCAAGCAGCGCGTTGCGACCCCAACAGAGCCGAATGGTCGATTAGAGATGCCTATCGCATAGCCAATGCCTGCCAGACGAGTGTACTTAGTACACGACCGAGCTAGGTACTGGGCGGCGGCACATCCCTGGCCCGATGTGGTTAAGGTCGAGCGTACTGGCAGACCTCGCCCGCCGCCGAAGGTGTCGGGCTTTTTTTGTGCCGGAGAGCTGTTCGAACAACTTTCAAACGCATCCGCCGCCGCTGGTCGATCTTGAGGGAAACTCGGTATAACGTCGCGCGGGCGAGCGGATTTCACGCTCACCGCCGGCCTCGTCCGATCAGCGATTGCCGATCCCTGAATGGAACCGTTTCCTGCCGCTGCGCATTGATGGTCAAGTTAAATGGAGGGTAGCGCAGTGTCCATCATCGACAGCATCACCGGCATTTTCTCCTCCAGCGAGAAGGCAGCTAAGAAGGCTCCTGCTAAGAAGGCCGACCCTAAGAACGCAACTGCAAAGAAGCGATCAAGTGCGAAGGCGAGCGCGGTCAAGAAGACCGGAGCCGCCCCCGCAATGGCAGCCCACTCAAAGAATTCCGCTTCAAAAAGCCAATCTGGTCAGCCCAAATCGGCGGCGAGTAAAAAAGCGACTGCGCAATGACGCAAAGTCTTCCGCCTCGGCGGCTTTCATTGTGATTCGGCCGTGACGCTGAATGGAAAGGTCGTTCGGAAATATTGCCAACGCCGTTGCTCGAGGAGTGGGTCGGCCTATCACATTCATCCTTTGCATTGCGTTGATAGCGGTCTGGGGTTTCTACGGACCTGTGCTCGCCTTTTCAGAAACTTGGCAGCTAATCATCAACACCTCTACGACGATCATTACCTTCCTGATGGTTTTCCTCATCCAGAATACGCAGAACCGAGATGGGGCGGCGGTACAGGCTAAGCTTGACGAGCTGGTGCGGGTGAGTACAGGCAAGAACAGCTTCATCGGGATAGATCTTCTAACCGCGACCGAGGTTGAAGAGATCAGGTCGACCTGTGAGGCCGCAGTGGCCCGCGCCCGCTCAACCGGGCAGACACGCAAAGGCGGCGAAGGCGCAAGGAAAGAACATCGCTGACCGTAAGTATGAGAAACGGCATTAAACCGCTCCTCGCCAATGGCACGAAGCAACATGCCCGCGATCGCTGCCGTAGCTTCCTTAGTCATTTCAGTAGACCTCATATCGAGACGGGCCTGGGATCTCGCGGCGCTACCTCCTCTTCCAAAAATTCTCCATGGAAAGGTAGGTGAACGAGGCCGTCCAGCTCAACAGCACCAGGCCAGTGAGCGCCTCCGATGAGGCAATCAGTCGGATCGGACCCTCGGCCCTGATATCGCCAACTCCCAGCGTCGTGTAATTGGTGACGGAGAAATACAGGAAGTCGACCCATCCATTGGAGATTTCTCCGACGATTTCGCCGAACACCCGATAGCTATGGAGGCCCCAGAAGACGAACCCGTAGAACGTAATCTCGACGGTATGTGCCGCAAGCGCTCCGAAGATTACGATCAGCAGTCGTCCTCGGCTGGGGAACCCGCCGACCTCGGCTGAACGGGCAGAGCTCGCGACCATTTTGAACGCCTCGTAGTGGACCAGAACACACGCTATCGCCAGAACGAGCGATACGAGACTCACTGCGATGACGTTCATGACCATGCACCATTCAAGGAGGCTTCGTGTTGATCGCGCGATTGAGTGCCTGTGTCACGGTCTGATTTTCTGCGATATAGAATTATTGCGTCCGGCTCGTCCAAGTCGCGAAGAAACTTCATCGACGCCCGGTCGGTGGGTTTACTGGATTCGGGGTGGTAACTTGAGGATCTGTGCGGGCTCTTTCTCCAACAGGTCATGCCCAGGCACCTCATCCCAGAAGGCTTGACGCAGGCCCTACTGATCTGGAAATGGTTGGTGCTCGTCGGCGAGTTCAGACCCGCGAATCTTGCCGGGGATCGGCCGACCAAGGCCGGAGCGGCCCTTGCCTTCCAACCGAACTGGATGCTCGTCACGTGCGGCCAAGCTGTATTCATAGACGGCGGCTTGCTCTTCATCAACCACACGGAACCAATGTTCCTGCAGTGCCCTTGGGGACACTCTTTGCCCGGCAGCCTGTTCGGCTGCTTTCATCGGATCGTCCTCCACGACGACGCGAGACGACACGACGGTGTCAACGTAGATCTCTTCCACCTGGTACTTTGCCATCTTGGCCTCAGCGAGCCTTTAGTTCTTCGCTTCGCGTTCCAGCGTTTCGGCGTCATTACCGTGTTGCTCAACCAGGTCGCGGACTTGCTGGGCCGTAATCCCCGGACTTCCAGAGAGATATCGCACCTCGTAGTCTTCTTCGACCGAGACGCGGTTCCGATCCCGAGAGTCTCTCTTTCGCTTGTCGTCTGCCATCTTCATTCCTCCACTCCTGAGGGGCAACGTGGTTCGCCTGGCTTTGTTGCACAGGCATGGCCGCTTCGTCTCGGCGGGCGAGTCCGGCGCGGGGCTGAGATGCTGAGGGGGCTGGCCTACTAGCCGTCAATGCTCGCCGTGAGCCCCTTGGCCGCAATGGCATACTTTCCCCCTAGAAAGGCTCGGGTTGTCGGTGGCGTCGACGGCGACTTCGAACGGCAGAACTTTGGTGAGCCGGTAAAAAAGGAAACAGCCCTCCCCAGGGCCATGAAGTCCCATGACCGTAGCCTAATTTGAGAGGAAGTATTCCGATAACGCACGGCAAATCGTGCCCACGCTGGCGATCGCGACCTGTCAGCCCAACGACAGCTGGCGACCATTACGACCGCATGCCGCATCCTGCGCCGGCCGATTGCATGCGCAGGCTAGGACGCAGCAGTCTGGCGACCCGGTGAAGCCGTTGCCTCCGAAATCCCCCTTCCAAAAGAAGTGCGGGAAAAAGTTCGCTGATTTGTAGCTAGGCGCATTTCTTTAATTCGACAACCTCGACGCCGAGGCGGAACGCCTGCCCGTCCGCGTATGAGGGCGCGTACTCTTCAGATTCGAAAGTAAACGTGATGACGCTCCCATAGGCGGTCACACGCACGGTCCATTTCTTCTCGCGGATGATTTCAACGGCATGCTGCTCATGCGGAGCCATGCTCTCCTCCCAGACGTTGAGGCAGCATCTATAGCGTCGTGAAATTCATTTGAATGCAAATAATCCGACATGTGACGTGTCGAAATTCCGGAGCCGCGCCGGACCGATTAGGCTGTTATGATCTTGAGCTGTTCGAGATGCTCCATGGCCAGCTTGTGCAGCGTTTCGGCCGTCTCTTCCTGGGTCCATCCTTGGGCGATGGAGGTGGCGACAAGGGCGGCGAATGCGGTTTCCAGAGCGACCTCGCAATTGACAGGTCGGTCCGGGCTGGTCTCGGGAAGAATGGGTGGAGCAACTTCAGGGGTTTTTGTCATGCACAGCAATCCGCGCGGCTGGAAAAGGTTCCAACCGCCGGCAGAGGAGTTTGGCCCAGCCGTAGGCTGCCTAACTTGTCAAGGTGCGCGGCCGTTCTTAACGTCGCGGCAACGATAACACGGGAGCAAGCAGACCGTGAATGAACGGACAGGATCGGCGGTGGTTATGTCTGGCTCAACAGGGGACCATCTCTTGCTCGTGACCGCCTTCGCCTTGCTGATCTCCTTCTCGGCCAGCCATGCCTCGCTTTCGTGGGCAGCGCCTATTACCGCTCAATCCATATCCGACCTGAACCGGTCCAGCCACGGGTGGAAACTAAGTCCAACAAGACCCACTCCTACACCGACGACCGGATATGAGGGTCCCCGGCGTCGGCGAGCGCCCGAGCGGATCGCTGCTCCTGCGGATTTGCAACTATAAATCGCTTGCCGCGTTGATGCTCGCACAACGAGCGAAGGGACGCCTCATGTGGTTCTTTACGGCCATACTGCTGGGGTTCGTCGTGGCCATCTCGCTCGGGTGGGCTGTCGGCAGTATTGGTCGGTGAGCCACCGGGCTACTCCCTCTAAAACGGACAAAGTGTCGACCCGGATTAGGAGAGAGGCACCGCCGCAAGCGGTTTGGCTGCCAGAGATCGGTTGCACGCGGGCAAAAACCTGTTACGCCCTTGGTTCGTTTGATGGTTGCGGATGTTGCTGGTTGAGCAGCGTGGAAAGGGCTGTGATGACCTGAGGCAAAGCAAACGGCTTCGTGCATGATGCTTTCTGGGACGCCCTCCGCGCCCCAGTGCGAGGCACTGTCCCCGCTTAGATATACCATCGTCGCATTGGATTGCCGCACATGCCGGGCAACTTCCCAACCCGATCGTCCATCACCCAGCCGTATGTACGAGATCAGAGCGCTGTACGAACCCGGGTCCGCATCAAAGGTCGACAGGGCTTCGCAGCGCTACTCACAAAACCTGGAAGCCAGCTTCTTCGAGAGCGTCCTGTAGGTCGAGCAGTATCATTGGCTCGTTTCAAAACGATCAGAACCGACCCATTTGCCATGATTCGCCCCGGATGGCACAACGCGCGGAAACAATTAGTTCCGTGTGATGAACGGCTGCCCGCGAGCGCAGATTTATCTGCAGTGGGAACTTCGACTGATCGCTTCTGCAGCAGTGATGCAGTCCTGTCGAGCGCACTCCCTTCAGCGGCCGCGACGGTCGGTTTGCTTGCCACCGTCCGCACCTGCGGCTGGTGTTCATGGCCCGTGAAGTCGCAGGTTGTAAGCGACGATGGCCCTTAGGGCTAGTCGTTCGGCGGATCGCCGAGCTCTCCCAAATACCAATTCGCAGTCTGCCGAATCAACTTGCCGACATGTCGGCACTGTTCACATCCCCAAGGTTTGATCGGGCTCCAGATGAAGGAAAGCTGCGAGCGAGCGACGAGCAGCGTCGTGGGCAGGGTGTTTAGTGGCTTGGGCGAACTGCACCAATGCGTGCTCCACTCCGCTCACCGCCGTTTCCGTTAGCTGCATGTGATAAAGGACCTGGTGGGTGAGCATTGCGAGCTTGGCGTCGCGGTACAACGGGCTGTGTTTGACCCGTCCGGTATCGAAGTCTCCGATCCGCATGATGGTTCCTCCAAGCATTGTAATGACTCCAAAGCAAATCTCTGGCGTCGGCATTGGTTCCGATGGCCTCGAATCGCTTTCTGCAAGGAATTGGCGCCCGCCGACGGCTTTTGGTCGTGGCTGAACTCGGCGCCGATGGCGGTAGGTCATGCACCTCACGCGGCGATATTCGCGCAGCCGAGAGACCGCGCACAGCGCGGCTGGACGTTGGCAGGTACACAATGTCCGAAACCCTGTGGCCACTCAGCCGGTATGGACGGCGAATGTTCAGAAGCCGTGCTCTTGGGGCTGACAGCGGCGCAGACGGCGTGCCAGGCCGCGGCGGCCGGCCAGCCTCCACCCGAACGTTGCGATCATTGTTCCGGCTGTGGTTCATTTTCGGCTTCCCAGCATTCGGAGCGGTGACCACCATCAACAGGCTGAAGATCACGCGACCCGCTTCCAATGGATCTGATATTCCGGCCGGTTTAGTTGGGAAGTCGCGCTTTAGATGCCGTTTGCAGCAGGTTGTGCGGCAGAGAGAGTTAGGCACTCGGTGGCGGGCTCAATCGAAGGCTGTTCGAACACAACTTACCGGCGCCCTCTGGCCGACAACTCGCAGGCGCTCACCCGATTTTGCGTGCCCTCGATACGTTCCCTCCAGACGCAGAAAGCCCGCCGGCCCGAGCCAGCGGGCAGTCACACGGAGCCGCGGCACCCGGCCCGATTTGGTCTTCTGGGCATCGGTTCAATGTCCACACCGCCTGCGCTCATCTGCCGCGATCGTCCCCACACAGCCTCGCCCGATCGGTTTGCCCGTACCTGATCGTGTGACCATGGCCATGTCTCCTGTCGGCGCGCGGCGGACCGGCGGGCTGCGATGGCCGGCGCGGTAAAGGCAGTGAGTTCGGTGCCTTGGCATCCACCTAGCGTTTCTTCGTCGGCTCGACATTTGCATGCAGGACGGAATGCTATCCCAGCCGATCGGCCCTCAGACGAGGCCATCTTCGCTTCGCGAGCTTTGCGCTCGGCATCGGTGACGACGCGAGTTTCCCGGTCGGTCTGTTCCTGCCTTAGCCTGTCGACCTTGCGACGACTATTGGCCCTTCAATAGACGACGCCGCGCCCACCAGCCGCCCACCCAGCCATGGTCGTTTAGGTTTCAAACGAAGGCGCCAGACGCGATCGCAGTGGGCCCGCCTCACTGGCAAGGGAAGCGGGCCCGGCCAGGTATTGGGGACCTGACCAGCAGCACGGGTGCTGCCGCCTGTCGAACCAGCCGACGAATATCAGGTTCCCCTACGTTGCATAAAAAGCGCCGGCCTGAGCCAGCGCGCAGATCACAAGGAGGCACCGCAACAGGATAAGCGGTCCGGCTCCGGAACCTCTGGCCGGACACATGTTCCGGCAACCAGCTCGGCGGCCGAAGTGCAGTCGAATGTGCCGCGGCGAAGCATCAGGCGAAAAGCCCGCTGGCAGCGCCATGCTTCCAGGCCAGCTCGGTCGATAAGGTGATGAACGCATCACCAGTTCCAGGCATTGCTTCGCTGAACTGAATGCGGCCACCGGTCGGGATCAATGCCTGGCGAATGTCGCGGCGGTCTTTCACCAGCACGTCGCGCAAGTCGTCCCGTCGAGGTGCAGGAGGTCGAACACCACCAGATAGAGGTCGCGCCGATGTGAGACTGGTAACGGCTGATTGCAGTGCAGGTCAGGCAGGCCAGCTTCATGGATAGTGATCGCCTCGCCGTCGATAATAAAGTCTTTCGCCTCGATCGCCGCTGCTTCGCCGGCAAGCTGGATGTATCAGCCCCCTCCAATCGTAACCATTTTGGTGACTAACCGAAGCGCGTTGTCATCCAATGACCCACCCATCGAATTTTATCTCATGGATCCACTCATCGCCTTGCGGCGGGGGTGCCGACCAGTTCGGGCGCGATCGGCCTGGTGAACTTCAAACGCATCAACTCACTGACGAACTGTCCGTTCCAATAAGCTTTAGCTAAAACAGCTCCGGAACATTTAGCCTGACCGGATGTTGCAGCCCGCATGACAAAGCTATCCGACCTTGGCCCTCCGATTCCCCGCAAACTGCGTGGAGGGCAGCATATTGAAGAGCATCTTCACTTCTACAACTGCCCGTACTGCGGTCAGCGGGTCGACCAACGCGATTTGCGCCAAATCTACTGGCACGAGCGGCCTGGTCATGAGCCGCTGGAGCCCGAGCCTGAGGCGAAGGTGATCGAATTTCCAAAGCGGAAATAAGAAATCCCAGCGAGCGCATGGCCGGCGACAAACGGATGGGCAGTTCAGCAGACGACGAACACGCCGCAATTCCGCCTACCCGCCATTGAGCTTTACTCTGCAAGACCAGATGCATTATGCACGATGGCATCGAGCACGGTTTCATAAAATGCTGCCGGTCTCTTGCTCGATGTCGGTGCTACCGATCCCGATCGCCTTCGCATCGGGAAAAGCTTCTGAATAGCCTCTGCCACCGAGATCCCGTCGAACCTGGCCAGACCTGACAGACCTGCTCAGCCGCTTGTCCAAAAAGTTTACGGCCGCGAGTGGTCTCCGCCGCCCTCATGCGACGAACGTAAGCGAAGGTTCGCCTCCCGCCCCTTGTTTCGCAGACACGCACCCAGTTTTCTTCTTGGTGTCTCAATGTGACCGGCTGGCCGACGTGTGCTTCTGCCGCTTTGAACGGCGCCTGGGCCATGAGCACCTGCGAAGACACAACCGACTCGCCGGCCATTATCTCAACTCGATACTCCGCCACTTCGCGCCCTCGCGACTGTTACACAACCGCCATTAAATTAGTTTGAGCTAAAATAGTTCCGGAACTTTGCCGTACTACGGCACTGGCATGTAGGTTATGTGCACCCTTACCTGGACGGCAACGGCCGTATGGCGCGGTTCCTCATGAATAAGCGGCAGCATGAATGTGAAGCCGTTTGCGGCGTTTGTGGCCGAGCAGGTTAACGAACAGGCCCGCTTCAAGAGGTCAGGCACTCGCGGCCGATGAAGGTGATCTGCCGCGTCCCGTGAACGATCTTGGCCTGCACAGCGAATTCAGGTGAACCTCGTGACGGCCTCCACCCAGAAGCCCCTTCCGAGCCGGGTTAGCGTTGCAGTGCGGACAGGAAAGTCAGGTCCTTAGCGACCAGACGATTGGACGAAACAATACGTTGCTCGCGGGATGAATTGGTCCAGCAAGTCGGATTTCAGGGAAAATGTTCCGGCCTCCTAGTGCGTTCGAATGCTTCACGAGTGCCTAAGGGAGCGCATAACCTCTTGGCCGGCGAGAGGACGCGGCCCCCCGCTAATCTCTCTGGCTGGGCTCGGCGTCTTTCAGGCAACTCTCCTTCAGGGCGCCGAGCCGACAAAACTCTGCTTGCCAAGGCCGCAGCCAATTGGGATCGATCGCCCTCGGGACATTTTAGCTTGAATGTTCGATCGGCAGTCGAAGCATCCGCAAGGTCGGCCACCACCGAACCAAACACGGGTCCAGCTGATTGGCCGGAGAAGTTCTACCGACGCACAGCGTCGCAAGCCCGCAGACAGACGAGACGCCTGCAGGCAATTTTGCACGACACCATCTTTCGCGACACGGAAGCTCGGATTGTACGCACAGGCATCGACTGGGCTGACTTGGCCGCGCACCCGCTTTCAAGTAGGTCGAACAGATGAAGGCTGGGGAGGGTGAATTGGCGCGCGCCTCGCTCATGGCGTGACTTTGCGCATTTGACGCTGCCCCCTGTAATGGGTCATCAGGGAAAGCGAGGAACAAACGGCGAGCCTTTCGGCGATGGCGCTCTATTATTTCGACTTCGACGACAACGGAACGATATTCCCTGACGATGAGGGAACAGAAGGCCAAGACCTTGCCGCAGTCAAATATGAAGCGATCAAAGCTTTGGCGGAGATGACCAAAGACGCGCTTCCAGACGGTGATCACCACAAATTCTCGTAAGAGATGAGGGCGGCGATCTGGCCCTTCGAGCAAGCATCGTTTTCAAGGTTGAGGAGGAGCGGGACTCGTTTTCGTCGCGATCCTCCCCCACGCCTAATCCATGAACCTGCATTTGATCGTTCGACCGTCATCCTGTCTTGTGGCCCCGACGCCCCCTGCTGCGGCGGCAGCCGGCTATTTAGTCACCGTGCGAGATGCCCATTGTGCCGAATGGACGCGAAAAGTTCCGCGTGCATGCACCACCTCGTCGTACGGAATCTTGGGGTCATCACGGTTCTGTTTTCCCCGAGAGCGCGGCTGATCTCCGGCCTCGTCGCAAGCTCGGTATCTCTAACGCAACGCGCAACTGTCTTGCCGTGGTGACGTCCTACCCTTCGCGCGCGGGGCTCTTCGGACGGCAAGATCAGCTTTGGTTCAGGGGGCCGCTATCTCACATGGGTACTCAAATCAGCCCCAGGCGCGCACCCGAATCCTGCCACAATATTGGCCCGCGCCTTCCTGAGGAGTCGCGGGCCGACCAAGATTGGGTCTTTGGTCAGCGGCGGATTCGGAGTGGGAATCGGCCGCCGTGGCTCAATTCGCCCTGCGCCGGAAAGTTCCCCAGCTGGCCTGTCACGATCATGGCCCGAGAGGTCGTGCCCACACGACTGACAGGCGTGCAGATTTGCTCAGAACGCGCCTCCACGGGCTCCCGCGGGGGTGTCCTCAACGCGGAGAGAACTGCGGCGGATGGGCGGGTTAGCCAGAGCCGCAAAAAAGCCCGCTGGCTGTAAGCCAGACGGGCAGTTCACATGGGAAGGACTGCCCGGGAGCAGGCAGGCCGGCACCCGAACCTTGGTCTCAAGCAATGTTCCAGCCCGCCAGGTCGGGCGGGACCCGCCAGGCAACTCTGCAGTCGGCCGACGGGGCCAACGATGACTGGCGGAGCAGGTCCACCGTAGAAACAGAAATGATCCGCATGCGACGTCGTCGGGAAAGCCCGCCCGAGCCAACGGCAGGTCACATGGAGGACCGCGGCGAGTAATAGTGAGAGATACCAACCTGATACCGGCCACACGCGTCCGAAGTGGAGAGCGGCCGGTCAAGGGCCCACCTGTTGCGGTCCCGCTCTCACCGGTGCGGGCGATCCTCCGCGATAACGTTGTAGAGAACACAGCACGCCAACAAGGAGACGACACCGCCGAGGAGATCATTCCCCGTCAGACCAGAAAAAAAGACGAATTCAAACGCTGACACGGCGTCCTCTCAATTGGAAAACTCCACCGAGGTAGAACCGTCAGCAAGCTCTGATGTTCCGCTCCCGTGTGGCACTTCTGGACGTCCTTGACGCCGGGACGGCATGCCCCGTGTCAACCGTTTTGGCCTTGCTCCGACCGAAGCCGGAACCATCGCCGGCGCGGCGAAATCGTGTTGGTCACCGTCGGACGGCGAGCCTTTCTCGGCGCAGTGTCCAGGCGCGATGATGGTCCCGTTAAGGCAAGTTCGCCGGACTTGTGGAAAGGGGATGACGCTGCACGGCTTGCGAAAGGCCCTAGGCGTTTATCTCGCCAAGGCAGAAGCCCTCCACAGGCAGCTTCTCACGTGCTGAGGCAGGACGATATTGACGACGCGGAACTCTATCGTGGCGAAGCGTCGTGGGGATTTCTTGAGGACGCAGGCCATGGACCAGTTGTGCACCTGATGAGCAGCAAGCCGCCACTTGGCGGGCTTGTGCTCTGTCAGCCACACAAAGAGGATGTCAGTGTGTGAAAGTCGAGAGCGGCCAGTCCGTTTTCCACCCATGCTGCTCGATCGGAGGGCTCTCTGCACCGGCGATGCAAAGCCAATCCCATGCGGAATCGATTGCTTGCAGGCAATTTATGCTGCACTGCAGCAACCAATCTGGAGACGCGGCGTTCCGTTGTTCGATCCGCTCTGGATCGATGAAAGGATACCGACATGAGAAGTCTCGCCGATACCGTTGCACGCTTGGCTGCTCGGCGAAAACAGATCGACGGCGTCTTGAATGGTTCCGAAAAAGACCGGTTTTCCGAACTTCAGGCGTTCGGGTCAAATCCCGGAAACCTGCGAGGCTGGACATACCGCCCCAAGGATCTTGCGGCGAAGGCCTCTCTGGTGGTTGTCCTCCATGGCTGTACGCAGTCCGCTGCATCCTATGACCGCGGCGCCGGCTGGTCGAGGACGGCGGATCGCAATGGTTTTGCCGTCCTCTTTCCAGAACAGCAGCGCAGCAACAATCCCAATCTTTGTTTCAACTGGTTTGTCCCCGACGACACCCGACGGGGCTCCGGCGAGGCGCTTTCGATCCGCCAAATGATAGAGGCCGTGGTCACCGCTCACGACATCGACCGCACCAGGATCTTTATCACCGGACTTTCCGCCGGCGGGGCAATGGCCGCCGCCATGTTGGCGACTTACCCGGAAGTCTTCGCCGGCGGGGCCATCATAGCCGGTCTACCCTACGGCAGCGCCACTAGCCTGCCGCAGGCTTTCGACCGCATGCGAGGGCACGGCGGCCCCACTGCGAAGCAGTTGGCGACGACCGTCCAGCAAGATTCCGGTCATGACGGACCATGGCCGAAACTCTCCGTCTGGCACGGAAGCGCCGACACAACAGTCAGTCCGGTCAACTCCGAGCAGCTCGTCGGGCAGTGGCTTGCATTGCGCGGCCAAAGTAGAGTGCAACCCGAGACGCAGGTGCATCAGGGCTATCGCCGCGAGGTCTGGAAGAACGCTGCCAATGAGGAAGTCATCGAATCGTACCTGATCGCAGGCATGGCGCACGGGACCCCCGTGGACTCCGCGGACGGATTGAGTCACGGCGGATCCTTTATGATCGATACCGGCATATCGTCCACTTCGCTTATCTCCCGGTTCTGGGGATTTGAAGAAGCGGGCTCTCAGGTCCCATCGCCAGATGTGCGTTTACCGGCAAAATCTGTTGGGCACTCCCCTTTGGTGGTCGCACACCCACCCTTCGAACCGCGCAGCGGTCTGACGGCTGGGCCCGGTCCGCTTATCGAAAGCGCCCTTCGCGCTGCCGGCTTGATGAAATAGTTCATGGCTAGACTTTTTGATGAACCTTCGTCTAGCGGGGGTCGGCCTGCGACGCCGCTGTGGAAAAATGGGAGTGCCAGATGAACGAGCGTCTCAGATACCCTTGGCTGTCGAAACGGCAGCTGCTCCCGGGATGCTTATGCTGATTTTCAAACCGTCCGCTGCCCACTCCCGTAGGATCTCACCCTGAAGCTGCTTCTGGACAATTGCATTGACCATGGTCGTTCCGAAGCCGGGCGCCCCTGGCCGAGATTCAGCTTTACGTCTCCCGCTTTCTTCCCACCGCAGGTTAAAGCCGCCATGATGGCCCGTCCCATGCCAGCTGACCTGCAACCGCCCCGTACCCTGGGCGAGGGTCCCATGGGTGGCGGCGTTGACGATCAATTCATGGGCGACGAGAGCCAGTGGTTGAACGACCACCGCCGGGATCAGTACTTCAGGACCGCTCATTGCCGTCCTGCCAGACGCAAACTGGGCGACCTGCCTGGAGACGATTTCGTCCAGCGGCACATCGCGCCAGCCGCGCTCGGCCAATAAAGCGTGTGCGACTGCCAGAGCCTGGATCCGTCGTTGAACGGCCGCGGCATAGAGCGATGCATTGTCCGCCTTGCTCAGCCGAACGATACCATCGACAACCGCTAGAACGTTCTTTGCGCGATGGTCGACCTCCATAAGGAGGCGGTGCTCCGCCGCTTCCAGGCTCTGGATCATGCGATGTTTCGTAACGTCGATCTGCGACGCGAAGTAGTAAAGGAGCGCGCCTTCATCGTCCTTGATAGGGCTCAGATGGAGCTGGTTCCAGAACGGCGATCCGTCCTTGCGGAAGTTCAGTATCTCTACATTGGTCTCGCGTTCACGCTCTATCGCCGCTCGAATTTCAGCAACGGCCGCGGGTGATGTTCCCTCCCCTTGCAGGAAGCGGCAATTTCGACCCAAGACTTCATCGGATGTATAACCGGTCAGATCCAGGAAAGCTCTGTTGGCGAGCACGATAGGATTGTCAGGCTGCCGAGCATCGGTGATGACTATGGGCATGCGCGTGCGTTCGAACGCCGCCGACGCCAACTCCTTGCGATCCGCCCATGCAGTGGTGGCTGCTGCGGCCGGCGCGTCGCCATGGAGGGCTGACGGTGATTTAGCGTTGTCAGGCACTCTTTGCTCACTCGATAGAGGTCAGCGATAACGTCCGACTTCCTACAAGGTTTCCAATGTGATGTTTCGAACCGGACTGGTAGAAGGAGTAAAGCCGCGTAATCCGTTCTTCGAATTACTTGAGGCGAGCAACCGGGGTGCCGCAGCTGAAATGTGCAACCTACCGGGCAGACCAAACATCGCCGGCGTGTATCAGGAGGATACCTATGTTGTTCGACAGCTTGACCGATAGCCTCGATCGATGGCGAACCGATGAAAAGGTCGCCACAAAGGCGGAGCCGCAAACTGCGAACAGATGAGCGCCAAAGCGCATTACAGCCGTCAGCGCAGGACGCTCAGGGCGTCCCGACTTTAATCAATGGGCCATTCCGTACGCCACTTTCCATCGACGCCTTGAACCAATACCTCTGCATCGTAGCCAGTGGCCGAGGCACTGCTGGCTGCCTTGACAGCCGCACGGACGGCCTCCGAATGCGCTGAATAGCGATAGTCCTTGCCGTCAAACCGGACCAGCCATTGATCACCGGTCCTTGAAATGAAGTACCTGACATGCGCCATGGCCGCCCCCCGATGCGTCGCATAGAAATCACGATGTCCACTGGCTGTGCAACAAGCATCACGAGATGACGGCATATTGCCCGGCCAGCCAAACGGTGCGACGTTCGAACGGGGTCAAACGAGTTCTCATTTTATCGCTGTGACCCTGCCGGCCCTGTCCAGTCGACAGTCGACCTCGGCCTGCCGAACTTCGACGCCCCCTTGCCTTGCATACTCTATTTGCACCTTGATTGGTGCCGTGAATGCACCTCCACCTCGACGCAACAACCCTGCGCTTAACGCCCGCACGCGGACAGCGCCAAGCAGCGTGGCCGCGGATGTGATTGCGGAGCGGCAGGCCTGCACAACAGCAGCCGGTATACCGGGCTTCGCTCTGAGGGGTCTCTGAGGCCTGATTGGATAGCCGTCGGTGAAGCCGCCGTCAGTAGATACGGAAGGCTTAAGAATTGGTGGCAAGGCAATCGATTGCTTACCACTCCCGGCGGACGCAGCGGCGGTGGGCCCAGCCGTTCCTTTGGGTGTGGTGGCTGGACTGCCACTGCCGGTAGGCGACCCGTCGTAGGCCGCCGGATCATCGCCCGTACCAATACTGGTCGAAACGCCTGCGCCTGGGTCGCCGACATTGCCGCTGGCACCAACGCCAACGCCAACTGATCCCTTGCCCGCGCCAACCGAAGCTCCGACATGTGATCCGCCTGCATCGCCGACGCTCGCTCCCACCCCGACCGATGCGCCTTGCGAACCGGCGTTTACTCCGGCGCCGACTCCGATTCCGCCGACGCTGGCGCCTACCCCTTTGTCGAGAGCGCAGGCAGGTCCGATTCCAATCCCGATCATCAGGGCGGCGGCGACGTACTGTTTCATTGCTATGTTGACCTCGGCATACATTCGGCTCCACGGTTCACTGGCGCGGGTCGAGCCCTTTCGGTGGTCGGGTCGGCAGCAATGCGAGGGGAAGAGAGAGCGGGCCCAAGACAGCAGCCTGTTTCTGTTTTTCTCGCGAGCCCGGTTTGCGCCTCCATTCGACACCTGATCTGGGTGGTGCACGTGCAACCACACCTGCCGGCTTATGGATCATTCGCGAGCGCGCTGCAGCCGCAGGCCGGTTCCTGGTTGCGAGGTCGTCGATTGCCTCGCGCGCGGCACTCAGGCTCAGGGCCAGACCGGTCGCCCGTTCACGTTCTTCGTCCAGCGCCGCGCTTAACCCTACCGAGGTCCGGTTTGAAGCGTCACGTTCCTTGCGAACGACGTCGAGATCACGGGCAGCTGAATCGGCTCGTTTGCGTTCCAGTTCGAGCGCTTCTCCAGCTTGCCGTAGGCCTGCTTCGGCCGCCTCACGGTTCTTATTGGCGTTGGCCAGCTCGACGGCGGCGGCATTTGCGGCTGTCTTGAGGGCCTCGATGGTTCGGTGAGCCGTTGTGAGCTCTTGTCCCAAGAGCTCAACCTTGTGCCGTTGGTCGTCAAGAGCTTGCGTCACAGCAGTCTCGGGGAGGTGGTTGGAGCGTTGGGTTGCAGCGGCGGCGGCGGGCTTCTCACCGCCCCAGAGAGTGGCTTCGGCCCTGAAGCTTTCGATGGCGCGCTGCGCCGTCTGCAGATCGAGCGAAAGGGCTTCGTCCTTTTGCTGCTGCTCTTTTAGAGCTTGTGCTTGCTTGGCTAGCTCGGCTCGTGCGGCATCCAATTCGCGTCGTAACATCTCCTGATTTTCGCCGGGCAGCGTTTGCGCCTCTGTGTCGGGTGCCTGTGCTTGGCCGGCCACCAGCTCTCCAGGTGCGTGGGATCCGAACGCTCGCGCCGGTGTCTCGTCGGGCTCTTTGGCGACATTAACGTGTTCTGCAAATGCCTCCGACGAGCTGTCGCTGGCTGGGGGAGCCGCTGACGCGTCAGGCGCCCGCTGACTGTGTGCCGCAGATGCGAACAGCAAAACCAGGCATAGCGCAGAGAGGGTGAAAATGGCCCGGCCTGGACTTCCGCGCGTTGCGTGCGGCAAAAGCGAAGTCCATCGCCCAATCAAGCTGAACGCACCGAGGGGGGAAATCGCTCTCGTGCTCTGCCCATGACGCATCGCTGAACCTCAAGACCGCGGCCCTCACCGCATTGTATTTCCACCTGTTGAACATCCGCGCAGCCGAGCAAAAGCGCGAAGCCAGCGAAACATCAGCGCGCGCCAAAGCATCAGTTCGAACCTAACTGCTGGTTCCTTAGCTGCCATCATTCGAACGAACGGGAGATTCGTTCTTTAAGTGCGTGCCTTGCTTGGCTTCCCGCCTTGGCTCCAGCCCATTCCTTTGGCTGCTCCACTGTCGTGCAAAAAGGAGGGAGGCTGCCCTTGTGCCGAACCGGCGGGCTACGGCAAGGGTGTTTCGCGCCGCCGCCATAGCCGCCACCAGGACACCGTCGTCGTGACGAACGCGTTCCGCCAGTGGCCATCAGAGCACGCAGGCGGCAACAGTTATCCGCATCGTGTGGCCATCTCTTCGCTTGGGGGTTCCAGGACGAAATCACCTTCGGCGAAAATCCCCTCACTCGGCCACGTCAAGAAACTGAACACGCAGAACGCGGCATACCCGGCGAGACCCGCCACGCCATCCCGGTATTGGTCGCGTATCGCCAAGAAGCGCGATGACCTGCCGCCTGACCGGAACTGCGCTGCAACCTGGACGTTGGGAAATGGCTGCAGCTTGGCTGGCTCAGGACCCTTTCATGTTCAATTTCGTCTTTGCCACCGGCATTGAAAACAGCGCTCCCACGATTAGTGGAGGTCGGGAGCGTGTCGACGAAATGGAGAAATGTCGCTTCTACCAGCAATGGCGCACCGACTTCGAACTGCTCCAGGATCTGGGTCTTCGCTTCCTCCGCTACGGGCCTCCAATTCACAAGACTTGGCTGGGCGACGGACACTACGACTGGACCTTCGCCGATGAGACCTTCTCTGACCTGAAGGCTAAGGATATTCTTCCGATCGTCGACCTCTGCCATTTCGGCGTTCCGGACTGGGTGGGCAATTTCCAGAATCCGGATTTTCCGCGGCTATTTGAATGTTACGCGCGCGACTTCGCAACCCGCTTTCCTTGGATCCAGCTCTACACACCCGTCAATGAGATGTTCATCTGCGCCACCTTTTCAGCGCGCTGGGGTTGGTGGAACGAGCAACTGAGCACCGATGCCGCGTTCGTCACCGCTCTCAAGCATATCGTGAAGGGCAACGTGGTGGCGATGCGGGCGATCCTGCAAGTGAGGCCCGACGCTATTTTCATTCAAAGTGAATCCTCGGAATACTTCCACGCTGACTCCCCCGAGGCCATCGGCAAGGCGGAGCGCTTCAATAGCCAGCGTTTCCTATCGCTCGACCTCAATTACGGGCATGACGTCGACGCCCGTACGTATCGCTACCTGCTCGAAAACGGGATGACCGCGCAGGAGTACAGCTTCTTTCTGGAAAACCATTTGCGCAGGCATTGCGTGATGGGCACTGACTATTACCAGACCAACGAGCACCGGGTTTGGGCGGACGGAACCACGTCGGCTTCCGGCGAGGTGTTTGGCTATGACGAAATTACGCGCCAGTATTTCAACCGTTACCGCCTGCCTGTCATGCATACAGAGACAAACATTCGCGAAGGCCCGAACGGGGACGAAGCCGTTTACTGGTTGTGGAAGGAGTGGGCCAACGTGCTTAGGATCCGCAACGACGGCATACCGATCGTCGGATTCACCTGGTACTCGCTGACGGATCAGGTGGACTGGGACAGCGCCCTGCGCGAGAACAACGGAACGGTCAATGCGGTCGGCCTCTATGACTTGGACCGTAATCCCAGGGCGGTGGGAACCGCATATAAAGCGCTCATCGCTAACTGGAACAAGCTGCTCGCCACCCAAAGTGTGTGCCTGGCTTTGCCCGTCTTTTTGCCGTCCGAGCAGGACGACCCAAGTGTTCGCGCACAGCAGGACTATGCGCGGGGCCTTTTGCATGTGGACCGGATCGCTGAAGCTGGGGCCGAACCGCTCGAACCCTCCAAGGACAAGGTGAAACCCGATGCGCCTGGCTGACAAGAGTGCAATTGTGACCGGCGCTGCAAGCGGCATCGGGCTGGCCATCGCGACCCGCTTGGGCACCGAAGGCGCCCGCGTTGTCATAGCCGACCTAGTTGGAGCCAATGCGCAGGCGGCCGCACAGGCAGTCCGAAAAGCCGGCGCACCGGACACCGCCGTGTCGGCTGGCGACGTTTCAGACGAGGTTGCAGTCGCACAGTGCTGTCGACTGGCGCTGGCGCGATTCGGCAGGTTGGACATTATCGTCAACAACGCCGGCCTGATAATGTTCAAGCCTCTCGAGGCGTTCACCAGCGCGGACTGGCTGAAGGTGCTGAGTGTGGACCTGCTGGGGGCAGTCCATTTCACGCGTGAGGCATTCGCGCACATGACCAATGGCGGGTCGATCGTGAACATCTCAAGCGTGCACGCGCTTGAAACGACGCCGCATGTTGCCCCTTACGCAGCGGCGAAAGCCGCGCTGCTGTCGCTCACCCGGTCGACCGCGATCGAAGGCCGGGCGCGTGGCATACGCGCCAATGCTATCCTGCCAGGGGCCATCGACACACCGATGCTTTGGGAAAATCCGAACATCAAGTCCGGCGTCGAAACCATTAGCCCGGAAGATGTCGGCAAGCCCGAGCAGATTGCCGCGGCCGCCGCTTTCCTGGCTTCAGACGACGCCGCCTTTGTGAACGGCGCGGCGCTCAACGTGGATGGCGGCCGGTTGGCGCGGCTCTAGACGTGCACGCGGTATTGCTGCGGCACTGCGAAGCCAGGTCTCGCATGGATCACCCGCACCGGCGTGGACGGCGCGCGCGTGGGCAGGGAACAATCCTGGGCCCGGGCTCGAAGACAATCACATTGTCACGGCTGGAGAAAGGCTCGCATCAAGCTGGGCAGCCCAGATTGCATCCCTCAGCGCTCCGGCAGGAGCATCTCCGGACAGCGGCAGCGATGCGGACCAATGCCACGAAGGAGATCACGAGAGGCGCGATGGGCGGCATGAATGCGGACGAGCGGTCTCCAGCGGTCGGCCTACCAGGAGCCGAGCCTCGTCGGCCAACCAGCTCGCCGGCCGTCAGTCCATTCGATTGCCGTTGAGGTCGCCGCCACTGGCCGCCGCCTTGTTCCGCAATATTTGGAGAATCGGAGGTGCACAAGGATGGGACGGCGATGGCCGAGGAATGCTGCGTTTGTCCCGAGCGGCCGAGCGCCTCTCGAAACATTGAAAATTCGATCTAGATCACTGTGGCCCAGGGAGATCAGGCCGTGCTTTACACGCACTGCTGGTAGCGCTACCACTTCAGATGGAGGACGCGGCAAGACCGGAAGCTGCGTATGTGAAGTGGACGTCTTCTTGCAGGCGTCTAATCGCTCGGGAGGAAATCGATGGCGTCCGTTGCGATCCGCGATGTCTATAAGTCCTTCGGCGTCGCCGAGATTCTCCATGGCGTCGGCATCGACATAGAAGACGGCGAGTTCGTCACGCTCGTCGGCCCCTCGGGCTGTGGGAAGTCGACGCTGTTGCGCATGATCGCGGGCCTGGAGGGCATCACGCGCGGCGAGATCGCCATTGGTGGGCGCGTTGTCAACGCGGTCGCCCCCAAGGAGCGCGACATTGCCATGGTGTTCCAGAACTACGCGCTCTATCCACATATGACGGTGCGAGAGAATATGGCGTTCTCCCTGATGTTGAAGCGTGTCTCGAAGCAGGAGAGCGATGCCAAGGTTGCGCGTGCCGCGGAAATTCTCAACCTCACGCCGCTTCTGTCGCGCTATCCCCGGCAGCTTTCCGGCGGGCAGCGGCAGCGCGTGGCGATGGGCCGGGCGATCGTTCGCGACCCGCAGGTGTTCTTGTTCGACGAGCCCCTCTCCAATCTGGATGCCAAGCTGCGCGTGCAGATGCGCGCAGAGATCAAGGAACTGCACCAGCGCCTGAAGACCACGACCGTCTATGTCACTCACGACCAGATCGAGGCGATGACGATGGCCGACAAGATCGTCGTCATGCATGACGGCAATGTGGAGCAGATCGGGCGCCCGCTCGATCTTTATGACCGCCCCGACAATCTTTTCGTCGCGATGTTCATCGGCTCTCCAGCCATGAACATGCTGACAGGACGCATTGGCGCCAGCGGCTTTGAAGGCAGCTCCGGCGTCGCCGTACACTTGCCGCAGACGCCGAAAGGCCTGAATGGAGGTCGAGTGGTACTTGGCATCCGGCCAGAGCATCTGCGCCTCTGCGACCAGGGCTTTCCCGTCACCATCTCCGTCATCGAACCGACCGGGTCGGAGTTGCAGATCATCGGCCGCGCGCCTGGCGGCGAAGAGATCGTCGCGAATTTTCGGGAGCGCCACCCGTTCCAGCCGGGCCAAACCGTCAGGCTCGCCGCCGAACCAAGCCTGGTCCATCTCTTTGACGCAGATACGGGCCGCCGGCTTTGAATATGCCGAGGTTAGCCAATCAAACAGGAGGAAATGGCCATGAGATACACCAGAAGAGACGTGATCCGCACCAGCGCCGTTGCTGCGGCGGCCGGAGCAATCGGTAGCCGGCTGCTTGGCACGTCAGCCTTTGCCCAGGATGGGCCGAAATACACGCCCGAAAAGGGCGCCAAGCTCAGGCTCCTTCGCTGGTCACCATTCGTCCAGGGTGATGAGAACGCCTGGCTGGCGCAGACGAAGAAATTCACCGATGCCACCGGTGTCGAGGTGCGCGTCGACAAGGAGAGCTGGGAGGACATTCGTCCCAAAGCGGCGGTCGCCGCCAATGTCGGCTCGGGTCCTGACCTGATGTTCGTCTGGTTCGACGATCCGTTCCAATATCCCGACAAGCTCCTCGATGTGACCGATCTCGGAGATTATCTGGGCAAGAAATATGGCGGCTGGCACGAGGGCCCAAAGAGCTACGCCACCAAGGACGGCAAGTTCATCGGGCTGCCGCTGGCTACCATAGGCAACGCGATCGTCTACCGCGAGAGTTGGGTCAAGGAGGCCGGCTTTTCCGAGTTCCCGAAGGACACCGACAGCTTCCTCGAATTGTGCAAGGCTCTGCAAGCCAAGGGCCACCCAGCCGGCTTCACCCACGGCCACGGCGTCGGCGACGGCAACAACTACGCCCACTGGCTCTTATGGAGCCATGGCGGCAAGATGGTCGACGAGAACAGCAAGGTGGTGATCAACAGTCCCGAGACGCTGAAGGCGATCGAATATGCCCAGGCCCTCTACAAGACCTTCATCCCTGGCACCGAAAGCTGGCTCGACGTCAACAACAATCGTGCCTTCCTGGCCGGCGAGCTGTCGGTCATCGCCAACGGTATCTCGGCCTATGAAACAGCCAGGATCAACAAGGACAAGGATCCCAAGCTGGCTGAAATGGCCAAGGACATCCGCACGGCCAGCTTGCCGATCGGTCCGGTCGGCAAGGCGGTGGAGCTTTACCAGGTCACTTCGGCGGTGATCTTCAACTACACGCCCTATCCCAACGCGGCCAAGGCCTATCTGCAGTTCATGTTCGAGGAACCGCAGATGTCGGAATGGATCAAGGGCTCTTCCGGCTATTGCTGCCAGACCTTGAAGGCCTACGACGACAATCCGATCTGGAAGGCCGATCCAAACTATGCGCCCTATGCCAAGGCGTCAGCGACGCTGCGCAACAACGGCTACGCAGGGCCGCTCGGCTACGCGTCCGCCGCGACCATGGCCGACTATGTGCTGGTCGACATGTTCGCCAAGGCGGTGACTGGTCGGGCGACACCGCAGGAGGCAATGGAAGAGGCCGAAAAGCGCGCCAACAGGTATTACCGGGTGTAGTCTGGACGTCTTCTTCCATTCGCGGGGGAAGACGCTTGTTGTTTTCCAGTCGACCCCAGCAGGCGCCGCGACGTGCCGCCGAAAGGCACGCAAGGAGAGAGCTCGGACCAATGGGCCCGCGCGCCTGTAGTCCACGAAGGTCGAAGGACTGCTGCAACTCGATACCCGCCACAGGAGCCTTTCATGGCCGTGACAACCGCCGCCCCGCCCCGCCCTTCCTTCTTGTCGCGCATTGCCGAAAGCCGTGGCCTGCTCAGCTTTGGCTTTATGCTGCCGACAGTGGTGCTGCTGCTGGTCTTTCTGACCTATCCGCTCGGGCTGGGCGTCTGGCTCGGCTTTACCGACGCCCGCATCGGCAGGCCGGGCGTCTTCATCGGCCTGGAGAATTATGAATACCTCTGGGACGACAGCGTGTTCTGGCTGTCCGTGTTCAACACGCTTCTCTACACGGTGAGCGCGTCTATCCTGAAGTTCGCCCTCGGCCTTTGGCTGGCGTTGCTGCTCAACGAGAACCTGCCGTTCAAATCGTTTTTCCGCGCCGTGGTGCTTCTTCCCTGGGTGGTGCCGACAGTGCTATCGGCGATCGCCTTCTGGTGGATCTACGATTCGCAATTCTCGATCATCTCCTGGGCCCTCAAGCAGATGGGCCTCATCGACCACAACATCAACTTCCTTGGCGATCCGCAAAACGCGCGCGCTTCGGTGATCGCCGCTAATGTCTGGCGCGGCATTCCCTTCGTCGCCATAACGCTGCTTGCCGGCCTGCAGACGATCCCGCAATCACTCTACGAAGCCGCCACGCTGGACGGCGCCGGTCGATGGCAGCTGTTTCGTTATGTCACCTTGCCGCTGCTGACGCCGATCATCGCCATCACGATGACCTTTTCGGTACTGTTCACCTTCACCGATTTCCAGCTCATCTATGTGCTGACGCGCGGCGGCCCGGTGAACGCCACACATCTCATGGCGACGCTTTCTTTCCAACGTGGCATTTCGGGCGGGCAGCTCGGCGAAGGCGCAGCCATCGCCGTGGCGATGATCCCGTTCCTACTAGGCGCGATCCTGTTCAGCTATTTCGGCCTGCAGCGACGCAGATGGCAGCAAGGCGGCGGAGATTGAGATGGCTCTGACCGACCCCAAGGCCAACGCAGCCGGCGGCGACGAAGGTGGCATGAGCTATCTGCAAAGCATGCCGCGTCGCGTGGTCACGATCTATGTCCCGCTGGCCATATTTGTCATCGTGCTGCTCTTTCCCTTTTACTGGATGACGATCACCGCCATCAAACCCAACGCAGAAATGACGAGTTACGATACATCGAGCCCGTTCTGGGTCGTCCACCCGACCTTGCAGAACATCCGCTATCTGCTTTTCGAGACCTCCTATCCCGGCTGGCTGCTCAACACGACGATTATTGCGGTCGCCGCTACCGTGCTGTCGCTTGTCGCCGCGGTGTTGGCTGCTTATGCGATCGAGCGACTGCGTTTTTCCGGCTCGCGCCAGGTCGGGCTGGCCGTGTTCCTCGCCTATCTGGTCCCACCGTCCATCCTGTTCATTCCGCTGTCGGTGATGGTGTTTAATCTCGGGCTTTATGACACGCCCTTTGCCTTGATCCTGACTTATCCGACTTTCCTGGTGCCTTTCTGCACCTGGTTGCTGATGGGCTATTTCCGTTCCATTCCCTTCGAACTGGAGGAGTGCGCCCTCATCGACGGCGCCAGCCGCTGGCAAGTGCTAACCAAGATCGTGCTGCCGCTGTCGGTACCAGGGCTGATCTCGGCGGGTATCTTCGCCTTCACGCTGTCGTGGAATGAGTTCATCTACGCTCTCACCTTCATCCAGTCGTCCGAGAATAAGACCGTGCCGGTGGGCGTGCTGACCGAGCTGGTCCGCTCCGACGTTTACGAATGGGGTTCGCTTATGGCAGGCGCCCTGATCGGCTCGCTGCCGGTGGTGATCCTTTATTCCTTCTTCGTCGAGCACTACGTGTCGTCAATGACCGGCGCGGTCAAAGAGTAGCCCACGGCAGTGACCGGCGGCCATGGCACCTTATCGCGTGCGCCACGGCGCACCGGAAGCATTATATTCGCTTAAACTAACGCTTGCCGTTCGTGGCCCGCCGATTATGGTGAGGTTCCTGAGCCGGCACGGGATATGGACTTGCCTCGTCGATCAGTTCGATCGCATCTGCTTGCTTTGACCGCCGCCGCAGTTGTCCCGGTGTGGCTGTTTGCCGGCTATCTGCTAGGCCAATATGCCCTGCATGAACGATATCGTTTTGAGCAGGATGCCGTGCAAACGGCTCGCCAGGTGTCGCTCGTTGTAGAGGGCGAGCTGGCGAATCTCAAAACCATCCTCGACGGCCTGTCCAAATCCGCCGCGCTCGCCAGTGGCGATCTGCAAGCCTTTCACCGCGAGGCGCTCGATCTTGTCCACGGGACGGACCGGACGATCGTCCTGCGCGATCTTGGCGGCAATCAGCTGATGAACACCGAAATAGGCTACGGTGCCGCCTTGCCGTCAGTCGCACCTATAGCTTCTGTCAAGCGCGAGAAACTCAGCCGTTCCGGTGTTTTCGTCAGCGATGTCTTCAGCGGCAAAGGCTCGGGCGAATACCGCGTAGCTGTTGCCGTTCGGGTGCCCGCCCCGAAGGGGGAGGACCTGCTTCTTACGCTTTCTGTACCGACTGCCCGGATCCGCGATGTTCTGATGCCGGCGGTCCCGCAAGGATGGACTGTGGGCGTGGGAGATCGCGACGGAAATTACGTTGCACGTTCCAGGTTCCACGACGAATGGACCGGGAAGCGCGGATTGCCCGAATACGTGGAAAAGATAGTCGCGCGCTCGGGCTCATTCACGTCACGCAATTTCGAAGGGGAGACGCTGCTGGCGGGCTACTACAGGTCTCCGGACTCTGATTGGTTTTACACAGCAAACGTGCCGCTTGCAGCAGCGCAGGCGCCGCTCTGGCGCTCGCTTGCGGCGATCTGCGGGATAGGTCTCCTGTCGCTTCTTGTCTCGGTTGCTCTGGCATATTTCGTCGGCAAAGGATTCACCCGGGCCACCGCTGAACTGGCGACACGGGCCGAAGCGCTGGGTCACGGCCGCAGCGTCGAAGCCTTGTCGACCTCGGTTACGGAGTTCGCTGCCATCGCCCAGGCGATGGTGGATGCAGAGCGGGCGATCGCCGAACGGCGCTACGAGCTGGAGGCGGTGTTGGAGACAGCGCCGGCGGCAGTCTGGTTTACCTATGATCCGAAGGCTCTTCAGGTCATCCGCAACCGCTTCGCGGCAGAACTCATGGGCCTGCCGACAGACGCGCACAAAACCTTCGGCAGCCCCGACCTTGTCATCGACACGGTGGCCGTCAAGGACGGGCACATAGTGAGCCGCGAAGACCGCCCTCTTAGCCGCGCCATGCGCGGGCAGCTGACGGATCACGAAGAGTTCGTCTACACGTTGCCGTCAGGTGTCGAGCGCCTTCTACTTTCCAGCGCACGTCCAATTCGCAACCCCAGTGGCGGCATTATTGGCGCCGTTCAAATCAGCCTCGACATAACGGAGCGCAAACGCGGCGAGGAGCAGCTCAAATTGCTGACCAATGAGCTGAACCATCGCGTGAAGAATATCCTTGCCGTGGTTCAGTCCATTGCCTCCCAGACACTTCGCAACGCCACAAGCCTGGCTGAAGCAGGACGCACGCTCTCCAGCCGTCTCGTCTCGCTGGCCAAGGCCAACGACCTGCTTATTCAGCAGAACTGGAGTGGCGCCGACGTCAGGGATCTGATTGCCACATCGGTCAGCTCACACGCACCGATCGACCGCTTCGGGATTAGCGGCGAGTCGGTCTGGCTATCACCGAACGTCGCTCTTTCGGCCGCTCTGGCTTTTCATGAGCTTACGACGAATGCGCTCAAGTATGGAGCACTGTCGAACCAAACCGGCACGGTGTCGATTCATTGGAAGCTCGTCGGTCAAAAACAGCATCGCTGGCTCAATTTAGAATGGCGCGAACGGGGAGGTCCGCCCGTCGAACCGATCGAGCGAAAGGGCTTCGGCACGCAGCTCCTCGAGCGCGTGTTTGCGTCCGGCACGTCCGGACGCGTCACTCTGAAGTTCCACAAATCGGGACTGATCTGCACCATGCGAATGAATGCTGCGTCTGAGGTCAATCCCGCTGTGGACAACGGCGACAGCCGCAGAGGCGAAATGTAGAGATCTTCCTAGCGAAGCTCTCCCGGCTGCGCAGGAACGCGAAAGATCAACCCGTCTTTCGCATAGTTCGGTCGGCTGCCCAATCCGACGCATACACGATTGGTAAGGATGGGCCGGATTGAAATTAACGACCGCTTCGAGGCCAAGGTGTGCGGTCTTTCAGGTCGTGGACAAGTCAAACCACCCCGGCAAAGGCGCGAACGGATTAATGAGAGGGGGTCGATCACTGCTCCTCGTCTTCTTCCTGCGCACAGCTGTTCCAATCGAACGTTGCCCATTTCATGCATGTCGGTCGTGCACCGAACCGCCGCGATCACAGGCTTGCGCGCAGTGTGTGCCACCGTCGCCCGGCTCCCTGTCGAACGAATAGCCATTTCCGACTTCGATCTGGTCGCCAGGATTGGTCTTGAAAGCTTGCTCGATGGCGAGGTGCGAACCTAGCCACCCGAAGCGATTCGGTCGGCATCTATAGCGTTTCTTGCAATATGCGAATGTCGGCCTCGATCTTGATAACCACGCTCTTCAAGTAGCCGCGCTCTTGAAGAGCGAAACCATAATGCTTGTCGTCTTCCGGGATTGCTTCCAGGCGAAGGATCGCGGCGATTATGTCATCCCGCACCACGACTAGGCTCTTGATCGGGTCCATGTCACCCCCAATGCTTTGCTTGAGCATATCGGAGTTTTGACCGGATCGCGACGTCGAGATTTTGCCGCCTAAGTTTCGAGGCGTGACATTGACAAGCTGGTTTTGCGATCGCCGACTTCGCTGGTGGCCTGCTTTGCGGTCGCGCTCCTCGCCACGAGGCGCCCGTTGTCCGTCTCCGAGCCACCTTTCGGAACAGGAGCTCTGGGCGAACCCGGAGACGGTCCTTCTCGTCGGTGAAACTGGAGAATACCTCTTTCCGCCCCCTCTTTGAAAAGCGCCCTTGCGTGATGTGATTTGGCGAAGGCGAGCAGCTGGCCAGACGTACCTGATGAATCGGTAAGCCGAAGGTGGCCGGCGCCGGGTGGGAGCTGGGTGGCGTGGTTGGCGCCGGCCGAGCGGAATCAGGTCCGCCGCCAAAGCAATATCGCCCATATCGAGGCCCCCGGCTATTACGTGAACGCGCAAGGCCACGCTATCGCCAACTGGGATGCTAGGGTGGAGCGTTCACCTGCATGCCAGCTAAGCGGCGCTGGCTGCCGACAATTTTTGCCAGTCGAATAGCACACCGACGCCCGCCTCGTCGGGTGCCACTGCTAGCCCGCCATGAAGCACCAAGGGCCTGGTTGTATAGGAGTCGATGTCGAAACTGTGCGCTTCGACCCACCCGGCATTCTCCTGGCCAGCGACGAGGCTGACGTGAAGTTCCTGCATGCCGTGGCTGCACACCGGCACCCCGGCCTTGCGTGAACGGTGAGCGACCCGCAGCCAGCCGGTGACGCCACCGCAATTCGAGGCATCCGGTTGGATATAGGACAGCCTCGACCACGCAAAGGCGTGCTCGAACTCCTCAATCACGTGCAGATTCTCTCCCATCGCGAGCGGCATGCCAGTTGCCTGCGCGATGGTCGCGTAACCTTCATAGTCGTCGGGAATGATAGGCTCCTCGAACCATAATATGTCATAGGGCGCGAAAGCCTTTGCCGCTTCGATCGCGCGCGGAACATCCAACGCGTAGTTCGCATCCACCATCAACGGCGTATCAGGTCCGATACGCTCCCGGACGGCTCTCACGCGGGCCACATCTTCGGCAAGGTTGTCCTTACCTACCTTGATCTTCACTGCCGTGAAGCCTGCCTGGAGATAAGATTCGATGTTGGAAAGGAGCTGATCAAGGGTGAGATTCAGGTCGATGCCGCCGCGATACACCTTCGCAGTTCGGCCTGCTCCGCCTGCCATCTTCCAGAGCGGAAGGCCCGTCCGCAGGCCCTTGAGATCCCATAAAGCTATATCGACCGCCGAAATTGCAAAGGAAGCGATGCCGCCGCGCCCGACATAGTGAATATGCCACAACATGCCGTCGTAGACGGCATCTATGTCAGCGGCGTCGCGCCCAAGCAAAAAGGGCGTCAGATCACGCTCGATGAGGGCGCGGATGGCATGGCCGCCCTTGCCGCCCGTGTAAGTATAGCCGGTACCCTCGCTGCCATCGGTAAGCCTGACAGTCACGGTCACCAGTTCGAAATGGGTGTGGGCGCCATGCTTGGCATCGCTCATCTCTTCGCGCAGTGGCACACGGAACAGCCGTGTCTCGACGCCCTGGATTGCCGTGCTGCTCACATCGGAGTCCTCTTGTGCGTGTGAATTTGGTACGACCATAATTGCATCAGAAATGGCCTAACTGCAACGTTAAAGCCGGGCAGCCGCCATTTTGGTCCGACGAAATATCGTAGCTGCTTGTGCTTTGGTCCGATTTGCGCCTTAATGGAGGTGCGACATGGAGATCAGGCTTGCTGCAGACGGAACAGCATCGGGGAGCGCCGGCGATGGTCGGATCTGCTCGCGCGGCCGACATCATGGTAGCGGGCATCGAGCGCGACATCATTTCCGGAAAGCTTGATGATGGCAGCTATCTGCCGGCTGAGCGGGAACTCATGGCGCTATACGGCGTGGGACGTGGCGTGGTGCGCGAAGCAATCGCCCGGCTGGCAAGCCGGGGGCTAGTCGAAGCGCGCCCCCGCTTTCGCCCGGTGGCCCGTCGTCCGGGGCTCGATACAGCCCTTGGCGCGCTGGAAGGCATGGTCGGCCACTTGTTGGTCGATAAGGCCGGCGTGAAAACCCTGTACGACATGCGCGTCTTCCTGGAAGCGGCCTTGGCTCGCAGTGCCGCGATCAGCGCCCGCAAGGACGATGTCGCAGCGCTCAGGGCGGCACTTGCGGTGAACGAGGCCGCGATACCGGACTCCGAGAACTTCTATGCCACCGATGTGGCGTTTCACGCGGTGCTTTACGACATCGCGCGCAACCCGGTGTTGCCCGCCGTGCATAAGGCGTTTACCGCCTGGCTCTCCCCGCATTGGCTGCGCATGCCGAGATCGCCTGAGCGCAATCGGGTGAATTTCCTCAGCCATCGTGACATCTGTGCCGCGATCATCGAGCGTGACCCCGATGGTGCCGAGCGGGCCCTGCTCAACCATCTTGCCTCGGCATGGGAATATGTCCGCGGAACCTTTGAAACACCTGACGGACAGGAAGGATGACGAGGTCCTACGATCATATTGTCGTGGGAGGCGGAGCGTCGGGCTGCGTTGTAGCGGCCAGACTGGTGAGAGCGGGCCGGCGGGTTCTCTTGCTGGAGGCTGGGCATTCGCACCGCCATCCGCTGCTCGACATGCCGCCCGGCATTTTTAAGATGATCAACGGCTCAAAATTCATGAGCTATCATCGCACCGAACCTCAGGCGCACCTCGACGGCCGCGTCCACGAAATCTCGCAAGGCAACGTGCTGGGTGGCGGTACTTCGGTCAACGCCCAGGTCTACATGCGCGGCCGGCCCGCAGATTATGACGAATGGGATGAATTGCTGCGTGGCAACAATGCCGGTATCCGCTGGAACTGGCAGGCCGTGCTGCCGCATTTCACCGGCATGGAAGGTAACAACCGCCTTGGCGGCGAGTTGCACGGAACCGCCGGCCCCCTGCTTGTCTCCGACCCCGGTTATATTGACGATGTTTCGCGCTGGTTCGTGCAGGCGCTGCAAGGGCTGGGACTGCCCTACAACCATGATTTCAACGGAGCTTCGCAGCGCGGCGTAGGCTTCTACCAGTTCACGAACCGCGGTGGAAAACGCAGCAGTGCCGCCTATGCGTTCATCGAGCCTCTATTGCGTGATCCCAGGCTCACCCTGAGACTGAATTGTGCGGTCAGCCGCGTGATGATCGAAAACGAGCGCGCCAGAGGAGTCGCCTATGTGGATTCCTCTGGCACAGAACACACCGCCTATGCCGACGGCGACGTCATCATCTCATCAGGCGCGCTGATTTCGCCGAAACTTCTCATGCTGTCGGGCGTCGGCCCCGCCGATGCGCTTGCGCAGCATGGCATCGCCTGTACAGCCGACTTGCCAGGGGTCGGCGAGAACCTGATCGACCATCCTGAGGTGCCGATCATCGCCACCACCAACGGATCCTATGGCTACTTCAAGCAGGGCCAAGGCTGGCGAATGGTCAGAAACGGTCTGCAGTTCAAGCTTTTCGGCACCGGCACGATCCTGTCTGCTGGCGTCGAGGCGGGAGCTTTCGTCAATCCTGCCGATCCCGAAGGCGAGCCGACGATCCAAGCATTTTGCGTGCCGCACGTGTACCTGGACCGCGACATCCTCACGCTGGTCGCCAATACCTATGGGCTGACCGTAACGACGGTGGTTGTGAAGCCAAAGTCGCGCGGCTTTGTGAAGCTTCGTTCGGCAAATCCAAAGGACATGCCGGTCGTTTCTCCTCATTTGCTCGCACACCCAGAGGACATGAAGGAGATGATCTCGGGCCAGCGCTATTTCCTCGAGGCATTCCGAACGAAACCGCTGGCTGATCGCGTGAAGGCCATAGCCGTGCCGGCAGGCAATGAAGACAGTGACGAGGCTTTAGCGAAGCACTGCAAGCGGTTCGTCAAGACGAACTACCATCCGGCCGGGACCTGTCGGATGGGCCCCGACAGCGATCGGATGGCGGTGCTGGACGCTGGGATGCGCGTGCGCGGGATTGACAATCTGCGGGTCGCGGACATGTCGGCCTGTCCTAACATCAATGCCGGCAACACGGCCGCGCCGGCGATGATGCTGGGCGACCGCTGCGCCGACTTCATCCTGGAGGCGGCATAGCGGCCAAGGAAATCCAAAGGCAAAGCGGGCAGCCGCCAATGCAAGGATGGTGAGGAACATTCACAGTCGTCAAAAACGACAAATCAAGGAGGAAAGAGCATGATCATTACCCGTCGGAAATTGTTAATAGGCTCCGCCGTTGGCGCCGCGGCACTCACACTAGGATCGCGGGCCTTCGCGGCGCTTCCGCCACTTGCCAAAAAGGACAAGTACAAGGTCGGCTTCGCGCAGACGGAAAGCAACAATCCCTGGCGGCTGGCCGAGACCAAGAGCATGCACGACGAGGCCGCGAAGCTCGGCCATCAGTTGGTCTACACCGACGCAGCCGGGTCGTCTGCAAAGCAGGCCGCCGACGTAAACTCGATGATCGCACAGGGCGTCGACGCTATCTTCTTGCCTCCGCGCGAGGACAAACCGCTGGTGCCGGTCGTCCTAGCCGCCCGCGATGCCGGCATCCCGGTCTTCCTGATCGATCGGGACGTCGACCATACGATGGCAAAGCCCGGCGAGGACTATGTCTGCTTCATCGGTTCCGATTTCATCGAGGAGGCAACCCGCATCGGCGAATGGCTGGTCAAGAACGCCAACGGTAAATCGAAGATCATCGAACTCGAAGGCACGACTGGCGCGTCGGCAGCGACCGACCGAAAGAAGGGCTTCGACGATTTCATCGCGAAGCACTCGGAATTCAAGATTTTGGCGTCCCAGTCGGGCGACTTCGCCCGCGACAAGGGCCGCCAGGTGGCCGAGACGCTGCTCCAGGCGCATCCCGACGCCGACATTATTTATGCCCACAACGACGAGATGGCCCTGGGGGCCATTGCCGCCTTGGAAGCTGCCGGCAAGGCCCCGGGCAAGGACGTCCTGATCTTGTCGATCGACGGGGAAAAAGAAGGCGTGCAGGCGATCATCGACGGTAAAATCGGCGCTATTTGCGCATGCAGCCCACTGTTTGGGCCGAAGGCGTTCGCCACCATGGCCGACTACGCCGCCGGCAAGAAAATCCCGCCCTTCATCAAGAACGAAGATCACTTCTTTGACGCCACCAACGCCAAGAAGGATTTCGACATCGCGTTTTGATTGCACTTTCATGGCCTGCCCACATCCGCGGGCGGGCCATTCGGAGCTTGGCCCATGACCGCTCAGCCGGTTGAATCCGCTCGGTTGCTTTTGGATATGCGCGAAATCCAGAAGAAATTTGCCGGCATCCCGGCGCTGACCGAGGCCACGCTTCAGGTCCGTGCGGGTGAAGTCCACGCCCTCATCGGCCAGAACGGGGCGGGGAAATCCACCCTGATCAAGGTGCTTACGGGCTACCATCGCAAGGACGCCGGCGTGGCCCTTTTCCAAGGCCGTCCATTCGAGGCCGGCTCGCCGCACGAGGCGCAGCTCAGTGGCATCAGCACCATCTACCAGGAGGTCAATCTCGTCCCGCTGCGCTCGGTGGCCGAGAATATTTGCCTCGGTCGTGAGAAACGCCGCTACGGCCTCTTGGACTGGTCTGCCATGAACGCGGATGCGGAACGCCTGCTTAGCCGGTTCTCGATCCTCATTGACGTGCGCCGTCCGCTCGGCGATTTCAACACCGCCACCCAGCAGATGGTGGCGATCGCCCGAGCAATCGGCTTTTCGGCCCGGCTCGTCATTATGGACGAGCCGACCTCTTCCCTTGACGAGCGTGAGGTTGCGGTTCTGTTCAACGTGATCCGGCAGTTGAAGGCCGAGGGCGTCTCCGTCATTTTCGTCAGCCACAAGCTCGACGAGCTCTTCGAGGTTTGCGATCGGGTTACGATCATGCGCGATGGCCGGACGGTGCGAAGCGCTGAGATGGAGGACATCAGCAAGCTCGAGCTGGTGGCGGCGATGCTCGGCCGCGATGTCTCCGTGGTCGAGGGTCACGCAACAGCCTTCGGCGAGCGCGATCGCTCCAAGCTAGGCGATGTGTTGTTTTCCGCGCGCGGCCTTGCCGCCGGACAGTCGGTACGCCGTGTAAGCTTCGACGTACGTCGTGGCGAAATTGCAGGCTTTGCGGGCCTGCTTGGCGCCGGCCGCACCGAAACAGCGCGGCTTGTTTTTGGGGCCGACCCCCTCAGCGCCGGTGACATGACGATAGAGAACTCGCCTTACCGCCCTGCCGGCCCGGCCGATGCCATCGCCGCGGGCATGGGCTTCTGCACCGAGGACCGCAAGGCCGAGGGCATCGTGCCGGAAATGACGGTGGCGGAGAATGTCACACTTGCGCTGCTGCCGAAGATCAGCCGCAACGGTGTCCTGAACGAGACGCGGCAGCGTGAAATCGTCGAGCGGTTCATCCGCGAACTTGGCATCAAATGTTCCGGCCCGAACCAGAGGGTTCGCGAACTCTCCGGCGGAAATCAGCAGAAGGTCCTGCTTGCCCGCTGGTTGGCGATGAATCCGAAGCTGCTTATCCTTGACGAGCCGACGCGCGGCATCGACGTCGGTGCAAAGGGCGAGATCCAGCGTCTCATCCGACGGCTCGCCGATGAGGGATTGGGAGTTTTGATGATCTCCTCTGAACTGGAAGAAGTCATCGAGGGCGCGGACCGCATTTTCGTCTTGCGCGAAGGTATCAGCGTGGCCGAGCTAGAAGGCGATGCCGCCAACGAAAAGGACGTCATCGCAGCCATGGCGCATGGCGGTTCACCGGCGGAGGTGTAAGCGTGACCGAGCTGACGAGACCCTCAACGGCTAGCGACACCGGGACGCGCGGCTTCGATCTGTTCGGCTTTCTGGCACGCTACGGAATGGTGATCGTGCTGGCGCTGCTAATGGCCTTCAATCTTGCCTACACCCAGAACTTCGCGACGATGCAGACGCTCAACGTTAATCTCACGCAGGTCTGTACAATCGTCATCGTTGCGGTCGGAATGACGCTGGTGATCGCAACCGGCGGCATCGACCTCTCGGTCGGCTCGCTGATGGCCATTTCCGGCGCGCTGGCTCCGATGATCTTCATGGGCAAGATCTTTCCGATTGATAATATCTACGTAGCAGTGACGCTGGCTATGAGCGCGGCGATCCTTGTCGCCAGCTTGTTTGGTCTCTTCAACGGCTGGTTGGTCGCCCGCTTCCGCATCCAGCCTATAGTGGCAACGCTGGTGCTGTTCATCGCCGGGCGAGGGATCGCGCAAGTTATGACCAATGGCAACTTGCAGACATTTCGCGTGCCACAATTCCAATGGATTGGGCTTGCCCGCCCCTTCAATATACCTGCTCAGGTCATCATCATGATGATGCTTGTTGCGGGCGCGGCTTGGATCCTGAAACGCACCGTGTTCGGACGTAGTATCCTTGCGGTCGGCGGCAACGAAAAGGCTTCTGAACTCGCAGGCATTGACGTCCCCAAAATCAAGCTGTCCGTCTATGCCATTAGCGGGAGTTGCGCCGGGCTGGCCGGACTCATCGTCATCGCCATCAACTCCTCAAGTGACGCAAATCTTGTCGGGTCGGGCATGGAACTGGATGCCATCGCCGCGGTCGCCGTCGGCGGAACGTTGCTCAGCGGCGGCAAGGCAACCATTATCGGTACCCTGCTCGGCGCGCTCACCATCCAGCTCGTTCGATATACCCTGCTTGCCAACGGGGTGCCCGACGCTGCGGCGCTTGTGGTGAAGGCGATCATCATCGCACTTGCTGTCTGGCTACAGCAGCAGCATCGGACATAGGCCGTGAACCGCGCCCATCTTGTCCGCATCATCGGCACCTACGGTGTGCTGGTTGCCCTTGCGGGGCTCGTTCTGTTCGGATTCCTGCGCTACGATCGTTTCCTGGGCTTCTTCAACGTCATGAGCGTCATGCGCTATAACTCGATGTTCGCGCTCGTCGCCCTTGGGATGTGCTTCGTCATCATGACCGGCGGCATCGACCTGTCCGTTGGCTCCGTAGCCGCCTTGGGCAGTGTCGCCTCCGCATTGGCAAGTCCTTTTGGGATGCTCCCAGGGCTCGCGGCCGGCGTGGGCGTCGGGCTTGCCGCGGGCCTGATCAATGCCTTCCTCATAACCCGCGGCAAGCTGATGCCATTTATTGCAACCCTCGCCACGATGCTGGCAGCCAGCGGCTCGGCGCTGCTGCTTGCCGGCAATCAAACCGTCTCGGTATCTTACGCCTCAGGGTTCACCAGGATTGGTCAAGGAAATTTCTGGGTGTTTCCTGTCCCGGCGGTGATTGCGGTAACCGCCTATGTGATCGGCTCCGTCTGCTTGAACTATACCAGCGCAGGACGCACGGTGCTGGCAATTGGCGGTGGCGAGGACGCCTCACGCTTGATGGGACTGCGCACTGACCGGGTCAAGTTTCTCGTCTATGCCGCGAGCGGCGGCCTCGCGGGGTTGGCCGGCGTCATCCTTGCCTCGCAATTTGGCGCCGGCCAACCGATCGAGGGCGTCGGCTGGGAACTCTTCGCTATCGCGGCGGTGGTCGTGGGCGGGACGCTGCTCACCGGCGGCTCGGGCTCGGTGTTGACCACGCTTGCTGGCGTCCTCCTGCTGGGCATCCTTTTCAACATCCTGAACTTTGAGAACGGTATGGGCTGGATTTCGCTCTCAGCGTACTGGCAATCCGTAATCCGTGGACTATTCCTGCTTGTCGTCGTCCTTCTTCAAGCGAGGCTGGCGGGAAAGCGTGTTCGGGCGCCGTCGTGACAAGTTCCGCCATCGTGGATCCTCGTGTGGTTGCTAACTTACCCCTCGACCCTCTGAACGCGAGTTGGGGAGCCCGCCCCCCGGACAGGAATTGCCTGTCGGGCCTCACGGCCGTGATCGCGGCTGTGCCTTGTACCCATAACTGGCTTTTGAGCTACCCGTCTCTGCTGCGGGTTCCATCGTGCGACACGCCGACCCTCAAGCCAAGAGATCACTTCAGCTCTGACGACCAAGGAAAATTCACATACTCGTTGCGGCTGTCGTAACAGATATTTCCATACATCTTCAGGTAGTGATCACGGCGTGCTGGATCGGCGTAAACCGAGGCTGGATCCAGCAAGTCGGCATTGTACCACTCAAGGTTGGCGCGTGTCAGTGCAATGGGAAGGATATCCATAGCCTGCGGGATGCTTTTGCCGTCGAGCCAATCGGCCGCAAACTGCCCCATGGCATACCCGAAAACCGGTGATGACAAGGCGATGCTCGCCTTGTAGGGGCTGTCCGCTTTTCTGATTTCAGAAACCGCCTCTGGCTCGCCATCAATTCCGCCGAGAAATTGATCCGGCCTGTCTTTGCCGGCAGCGCGCAATGCTTCCAGCGCGCCCAGCACGACGGCATCGCCGCCAAGCACCACGTCGACATCGGGGTTGGCGACAAGGATCGTTTGCATCGTGGCGAACCCTCCTTCCTTGTTGACCGGCTTCGGTGCGATGTCGGCTACGATTGTCACGCCGGGAATGGCATTCAGGCCATCTCGCATTGCCGTGAACCGAGGGGCCAGGAACTCCATGGTGTCCTGGGTCAGCAGAACGACCTTGGCCTTCCCGCCGAGCTTGGCCTTGATGTGCTCGATCGCTGCGTCAGCTAGCACCTTGCCTGTACGATATTGCGGAGCATTGAGCAGCAACGTCGCGGGTGGAGGCACGATCGTGCCGACAAACGCTCCCGACCAGATCGCCTGCTGAAGCGAGGGGCCGAAAGCCACCGGATCCGAAGACGTGCCCACGATGGCGCCAACCCTCGCCGCGACGAGAGAGTGAACCTGGTCTATGGCCTTGCCGACGTCATTTTCAGCCAGAACTCTTCGATACCCCAAGCCGCGATTTACTGCCGCCAGGGATAGGCCGTGATCAACCCCCTGCAAAAAGTCCCGGTCGTTTTCCTGTACATAGGCCAAAACCTTGCTCAGGCCGACCGGGGCACTGCATGAGGGTGCATTTGGGTCGAAGACGGGAAACACCGCCCGCCTAGTGATGCCTGGGGCACCTTCCTGGGCGCGCGCCGAAGCAAGCCCGGCCATAGAGGAAATGAGCAGCAGAGCTATCGCTTGGCCGAGCAGCCGGGCAGTCCTCCTCTTTAGACCAAACACCGTTTCTCCTCTCGTCAACGCGCATTCGCTTGACGGTAACTTTCTACTGAGTGGCTCAGCTGTCTACAAAACCGCGGTAGCACGCCGTGGTTTTGTCGAAAACACCAAATGAGCCGCGGTCCCCGGTTGGAGATTGCGATACTCTATCTTGCCGCCAAGGCTGACACCCATGGCATTGATGATCCTGCTGCCCACCCCTGTACCTTTGGCGGGCAGGCCCTCGGCCCTCCCGATGCCGGCGTCCTCGACCAGCAGCTCCGCTTGTTCGCCCGGCAGTGCTGTGAGCCGTACCTGAATGTCTCCCGCCCCATCGGGGTAGGCATACTTGAACGCGTTTGTAACGAGTTCAGTGACCACCACCCCAAGGTTGATGCAGGCATCTGTCTCGAGTTTGATCGGATCTACCTCGTAGGAGAGCCTTACGCCATGTCCCTGGCTTCGAAGCGACGTTCGCAGGTGATCGAGCAGCCCAGCAAGGTATTCGTCGAGGGCAACCGAGCGGACATCGGAAGAACTGTAGAGCCTCCTGTGCACCAGCGAGATCGCGAAGATGCGGTCCTGGGTTTCGGCCAGTGCATCTTTTGACGCATTATCCCCGACTGCTTTTGACTGGAGAGTTACAAGCGATGAGAGCAGTGCCAGACTGTTCGCGACCCTGTGATTGACTTCCGATAGAAGCACCTCGGCCCGGTCGCGGGCCCTTGCCAGATCTTCAGTTCGGGTGCTGACACGTAGTTCCAAGTCGCTGTTGAGTGCATTGACCTCGTCGCGTGTCTTGCGAAGTTCTCTGGTGTAACGAGCGGCTGCATAGGCAGCCCCGGCAACGACGACGACGATGACAAGCCCGCCGACTGCAGAAACAAGCCGCAGCCATCCGCTGTTGGCACGCTGCTCGGCGACACCGGATGTAAGTCGGTCATCCGCCCGCCCGATAACACCCGAGAAGTACACATTGGCTTCGTCCGTCAGAGCCTTACCTCTGTTCGTTCGGAACAACGCTGAGATCTCTGCATCACGCTGGTCGCGCTTGAGTGCTATCGTCTGATCGAACTCTCCGAACTTGGCGGCAACGATTGCGGTGAGCCGGTGCAGCGTCGATTGGGAGTCGGGATAGGAAGTCAGCAACGTCTGCAGCGCTTCGAGGTGGCGCTGCGCTTGGGCTTTGGCTGTTTGATATGGTCCCAAATAGATTTCGTTGCCGGTGATCACGAAACCGCGTTCGGACGCCTCAGCCGTCTGCATTGCATTTCTCAATTCAACCGCCGCGACCCGGGTGTCGCGCGCCGCGATCGCATCATCGAAGTAGGATTGCGCTCTCTGGCCAAGCCAGAAATGACCACGATGGCCATGAGCGCAGCAAACCCTATGAGCAGGGAGGCGGACGTTAATCGGACAAGGTTACGGCTGGGAACTGACATCAGCACATTCCTGCCCGATTTCGCCTCCATGCGCCATCATGTAGTAACAGCCAATGAGGCGCTCGGCGAGCAAGCGATATCTCCCTCACCACACTGGGTAAGCCGCCTGTTCCGGGAGCCGACAAAAGGAGGACGAGGGCAGCATCATCGAGCCGCCCTCGCCGATTGGAAGAACAGTAATCGAGGTCTGCGCAGTTCACCTCAGTTGCTCGGTTGCAATTCTTCCGTCAGAACGCGCTCGTTCGGATCGATCGGACCCAGCTTCCTGACAACCCGGAATCGACCGCGCTCCGCCTGCGCAATGTACATGTTCATGCGAACATGGTGCTGACCGGGAACCATTTCGGCCGGTCCACCCGGTCCCTCGCTGATCCGAGCGTGATTGAGCGCCGCGATGACGGCGCCCTGCTGGAGGGTACCGGCTTCGGTCACTGCTGCTTCCCACATCTTGATCGCCCGGTAATGGCCGGTGCAGCCGCTGCCTGCTGTCAACATGGCGCTCCCGGCGAAGCGCGCTGTGTAGCGGTTCAAAAGCGCGCGGCCATATGGATCGTCGAGTTCCTGATAGTAGTCGAGGCAGCTGTAGAGGCCTTCGATCTGCTCGGACGGGACGAGGTTGAGAAAGTTCTCGTCAAAATAGGTACAGACGATCCTGCCGCCGCGTTTGCCGAACCCAGCTTTATGCAACTCATCTAGGAACGGCGTCAGCCCCGGCGGAACAATGGTGTTGAACACGACATCGGCGCCGCTGACCATGATCTGCTGCACCGTCCGTTGGAAATCGACGGTATCGAGCGGGAAGTACTCCTCGCCGACGATCTCGCCGCCATTGGCGCGCACGACCCGGCTTGCCGCCTTATTTAGAATGTGGGGCCAGATATAGTCGGCCGACGGCAAATAGAACCTCATTGCCCCGGTGCTCTTCATCAGCCATGGAATCAGCGGTTCCACCTGCTGCGCCGGCACCGGGCCCGTGCAGAAGATCAAGGGATCGTTTTCCTGTCCCTCATACTGCTCGGTGTAGATGTAGAGCGTTTTGCCGCGGGTGACCGCCTCGCTCTTGATGGCGAGGCGGGTCGAGCTGTAGATGCCGCCAACGACCAAGTCGACCCTGTCGACATCCACAAGTTTGGCGGCGCTTGCCTTGGCCGCGCTGTCGGTGGTCTCGCCATCCTCTATGATGAGCTTCACCGGCCGGCCGAGGAGGCCGCCTTTTGCGTTGATGTCGTCGACAAGCATGGTGGTGAGATTGGCATTGGCGATGCCCATGAAGGACAAGGGGCCGGTGAGTTCGGCGATGAGGCCGATCTTAATAGGATTCTGGTTCATCTAATCTCTCCGATATTGTAGGGTTCATCTCCGGGTCTTCGTCGGGCGCCGCCGTGCATGGCCGACGGCGCGTAGCGCGAAGATCAGGCCTCGTAGTGGCCCAGCAGCAGTGCCGCCTGCGGCTTGCCGACATGGCCGGCTTCCTGCAGGATCGCGGGAACCTCCGGATCCGACACGAAATTCTTCCAACCCTCGGCGTCCCAGTCGAAGATGGCCCAGATGCGGTCGGCCTCGCTTGGGTCGCGGAACACGGTTGCGCCGTTCGAGCCGTGCAGTCGGCGCTTGTCGGCGCCCTTGGTGGAAAAGATGTGGATGAAGCGGTCGACGTCCGCCACCTTCGTCGTTGCAAGAAGCATTGAATTTCCTCCTGTCGGTCGCGGCCACCATTGGTCCGTCGACAGGATTAGGATGCGCGCGCCGCAGGGGGCGCACATGGGGTGTATTCCCTATGGCTGCGTTTCGCCTGGCCTGACCAGCCCGTGCTCGACCGCGTAGAGCGCCGCGGCCGCACGGGTAGCCACGCCGATCTTGGAATAGACGCTCTGGATATGGTGATCCGCGGTCTTGGGTGAGATAAGCAGCTTGCGCGCGGCCTCCTTCGCGGTCAGGCCGGCGGCGATCAGACGCAGCACCTCGATCTCGCGCGGCGTCATGCCGGCCAGCGAGCGCGGGGCCGGGCGTCGCGACGGCTGTCCGGCGAAGGACAGTACAGCCTCGGCGGCGTCGGGGCAGATACAGCCCTCTCGAACAGCGATGCGCAGCTGCGCCGCCGCCGCCTCGCTGGACAACGCCTTGCGGTGTGGGCGCTCCTCCCGCGAAGTTTGGTACGCTTCGGCGGCGGCCAGGGTCCTCGCCGCCGGAGAGAGGTCGGAGCCGCCAACTTTGCGGTGATAGCCCGAGCCGTCCAGGCGCTCGTGATGGCGAAGCACGAGCCCAGCAATAGCATCGCCCTGGGGACCGAACGAGGCCAGCGCCCGCTCGCCGTAATAGGCGTGCAACTGTGCGGCGTCCCGCTCGCGGACGGATAGCGGCCCGTTCCGCATCCAGGTTGCCACCGGCACCACCAGTTCGCCAATGTCATGGATGCAGCCAGACCAGCGCAGTGCGCGGACATCGGGCTCGGGCAGCCCGAGGCGTCGTGCTCCACCCTCGGCCAGTTCCGCCACCATCCGCGAATGACCTTGTGTGAACGGCATGCGCATGTCGATCATGTCGGCGACGACAAGGAAAGCCTCGTCGCAAGCCGCCTCGTCCAGCGTCACCGGCGGATCGGGCTCCAGCGCCAGGATCGTCTCGCGGTCGACCGTCGCGCCGATGCCCTCCATCAGCACGGCGGCGTTGGCGGCGACGAGCCGGGCCAGCTCCGCCTCGTAGGCACCATCGCCACGACTGGCGATGGTCTCGGCCATCGCGTCGATGCCGGCCGCGTCGCTGAGCGCAATAGCATCCTGCGCCAAAGTAATCAGGCGCACGGCGGGCAAGACGTCTTCGCCGCTCAGCCCACGCGGTAGGCCCTTTCCATCCCAGCGTTCGTAGATTTGTCCAAGATTGCGCCGGATCTCGTCGGACAGGCCGAGGCGCACGCCGATCCGTTGCGCAACCTCGCAATGGGCGGTGAGTACCGGGCGGGCCACGGCGAGAGCCTGCGACATCGCGGCCTCGATCGCCTTGGCCTGCGCATCTGGGTCGAGATCATAGTAAAGCCGCTTGAAGGCCTGTACGAAGACCCTGCCTAGTTCCGCGCGGTTGCCCATGTCGAGACCGACGAGATCCTGGCGCAACGCAATTTCATCGCCGAAGGTGGCCGACAGAAGGTCCGTGTCGGCATTGCAGCCGACATAGCGCAGCATCGACTGGTGATACGCATTGCGCCGGATCTGCTCCGAAAGGCCGGCAAGCTCGGCGATCCGCATCGCAAGCACGCAGGATTTCAGGGCGAAGTCGCGGAAATGGCCTGTCGCGAGGTCCGATGCATAAGCGAGGACCATCATGAAGTCCGCTCGGCGTATCGAGACTTCTGGCATCGCATACCCCAATCCGCAGATATGCTATCCTAGCGCGCCCCTAACACCAAGGGCAAAAGTCTGAGCCGGATGTGCATGCTGGAGAGGGCGGGGCAGCGACCGTTTGGGGCCCGTCCGCGGCGGTCTGGGTCGTCGTTATCGGGTCAGTGAAATTTGACTTCGAATGTTCCGCCCATTGGGTATTTTCATGCGTAACGCCACGGACGTCTTGACGGACTCGCCGGTAGGTCTAATTTGCGCATTCTCATGTGCCTAGCCCGTCCTTCCCTGTGGCTTGGGTGCATCAACGGCGGTGATTGGGGAAAATCACCGCCGTTTGTATTGGAACCCCAAACAAAACAGGGTTAGCAACCCCTCTTGCCGGTCATGCTGTGCAGCGATTGGTCGGTGTAGAGCGTCGATTGCGGTTGGCATTGCGCAGCAGGATACCGCGCACAACGGCCTTGGTGGCGTGCTGGACGCGAACACGCGGGCTTTGCTACCACGCTCGACCAGACCGACAACAGCGCCCTTCGGCTTCATCTTGCGCTTCAAGCGGGCTGGCCGTTGAGCTGTGGCGAAAGGTAATCGCGGTCCCCGCGCCCCGATGTGGGTTTCGTTCTACGATCTTGCCTTCGCCGTCAAGCGGGCCACGGCTTAACCTTGTCCGACATCGGGTCGCGAATGCCGTGTATAGATGACGCCGAGTAGCTGGGGCGCGGACACGGCTTTCTTGGACGAGGCATTGAGGTGCCAACCCAGCATCCATTTGTGCGGGCCGATCTCGCTCAAACACCGTTCCGACCCTGATAGGGAATGGCAGGCCATTCGTTGCACTTGTAGACGCCGGGGATTTGGGGTCAAGCTTGGTGAGGCGCTCCGATGGCATTGGCGCATCTGGGAAAAACGGACATTGTGGCCAATGAACGGCCACCAAATGGTCGCGAGCCATCTCGGCGGCATGGTCAATTGGGTTGGTCTTGGTGGAACATTGCGAGATAAATGGAGGCCTTGGCGATCGACAAGCACAGGTCTTGCACACCCCACCTGCGGGCGGTGTGTTGCCAGCGATGGCATCCACTCGATTCTTACTGAAATTCCGGCTAGCTTGGGCGGCAGATGACTCAGTTCTGGTCGGTGAATCACAATCAGACCGCCCCTCAAGAGGTTGATGGGCAGCACCTTTGGTCCCCCCAGACCAAGGGCAATGGCGCACGAAGTGAGTTCCACAACAGATTTGGGCCGTGCGACGCCTGGCGACCAATCAATCGGCTATACGGGCAGGATTGCGGAATTCGCCTTCACCGTTCCGATCCAATCGAGTTTGGAGACACCGAAACTTATTGGAATCAAGAGGGATGATTTCTGCCGATCTTTTGGATACCACGCCCCCTTCGATCCCTCCTCAAACTTCAACAGGGAGTCTCGGCCCGCTCCCGCAAGGCGACATTCCCTACCCGGCAAGTTTCGAAGTCAGACAATCGGGAGGCCTGTCTGACAGGCGTTCCACAGAAGCGATACATTTGAGAATGGCGACCTCATTTTTCACAGCCACGATGGTTTCGAAGCGGCGCGTCGCTCACGGTCCCTCAAGTCGAGAATTCTAAGAGACTTTCAACAATGACCCAGCACACAGAAAACGCTCGAATTCTCATGTACAGCCACGACACGTTCGGGCTTGGCCACTTGCAGCGCTGCCGGACCATCGCGCATTCGCTGGTGGAGGATTTCCGCGGACTTCAGGTGCTTATCATTTCGGGTGCGACTATCGCTGGCGCCTTCGACTACAGAGCCCGTGTCGACTTCGTGAAGATCCCCAGCGTCATCAAGTTGCGCAACGGCGAATACACCTCGCTGGAAAAGGATATTGATCTGCATGAGACGCTGAGGATGCGCCAGTCGATCATCCGCCACACCGCTGAGACCTTCCGGCCGGATATCTTCATTGTCGACAAGGAACCGCTCGGCCTGCGCGGTGAGATTGAGGATACTCTGTCCTACCTCAAGACGCGTGGCACCACGCTGGTGCTTGGCCTGCGCGAGGTGATGGATGCGCCGCACCTGCTCGAGGCAGAGTGGGCGCGCAGAGATGTGATGCGCAAGATTGGCCTGTTCTACGACAAGGTCTGGGTCTACGGGCCGCCGGATTTCTACGATCCGCTGACCGGCCTGGATGTGCCGCCGGCTGTCAGGGCAAAGATGAGTTTCGTCGGTTTCCTGCAACGAAGCTTGCAGCGGAACGAGTTGCCCGGCCACCGGCCCGAGGGCGATTATATCCTGGTCACCACCGGCGGCGGCGGCGACGGTGCCGAATTGATTCACGACGTCATCGATGTCTATCAGCAGGATCCGCAACTGCAGCACAGGGCGCTGATCGTGCTTGGGCCTTACATGCCGGCCCGCAAGCGCAACAAGCTGCTCAAAAAGGGGGCCAAGATCCCCTACATCAAGATGATCGAGTTCGACAACCGCATGGAAGACCTGATTGCCGGCGCTAAGGCGGTGGTGGCCATGGGTGGTTACAACACCTATTGCGAGATATTGTCTTTCGACAAGCCGGCGTTGATCGTGCCGCGCATCGAGCCACGTCAGGAACAACTAATTCGCGCTCGGCGCGCAGCCGAACTCGGCCTCATCGAGCTGCTTTTGCCGCACGAAGCCAAGGACTCCCAGCGATTCGCCGATGCACTCGTGGCGCTGCCGGATCGGCCCCGCCCCTCACAGAGTAATCCGCATCTGACGCTAGAAGGGCTGCCTCACATTTCCGAGATTGTCGCGGAATTGCTCGACCGGCGGGCCGGCCATCACCTTTCGGTCGTTGAAGGAACCAACTGACTTGCAACGTCGCAAGATCGTCGTGGTCCTGAAGGGCTATCCGCGGCTGTCGGAAACTTTTATCGCACAGGAACTGCTCGGTCTGGAACGCGCGGGGTTCGATTTGATACTCGTCGCACTCAGGCGGCCCACCGACGCAAAACGGCACCCCGTCCATGACGAGATCAAAGCGCCGGTCCACTACCTTCCGGAATATCTGCATGATGAGCCGCTACGCGTGCTTCGCTCGCTTTGTGCCTATTTGCCGCGGCCGAGCTTCTGGCGCGCGCTCGGTTCGCTGGTAGCCGATATCTCCCGCGACTTTACGCGCAATCGCGCACGCCGCTTCGGGCAAGCGCTCGTGCTGGCGGCCGAATGGCCGGAAGAAGCGGGATGGTTGCATGCGCATTTCGTGCACACGCCGGCATCGGTGACGCGCTACGCCAGCCAGCTTCGTAGCCTGCCCTGGAGCTGCTCAGCCCATGCCAAGGACATCTGGACTTCGGCGGACTGGGATTTGGCTGGCAAACTTTCCTCGGCCCGCTGGACAGTCACCTGCACGAAAACCGGCTTCGATCGTCTGAAAAAACTCGCCAAAGGCAACTCGTCTGTGCATCTGAGCTATCATGGGCTCGACCTTGATCGCTTCGGAAGTTTTGGCGACGCGCGACAACAGTATGACGGCTCGGAGCGCGGCGGAGCGGTTGTCGTTCTGAGTGTCGGACGGGCCGTCGAAAAGAAAGGTTACGATACCTTGCTGGAGGCCCTTGCCCTCTTGCCTGGCGATTTGGCCTGGCGTTTCGAGCATATCGGCGACGGCGAAGAACTGGAACGGCTCAAGGCGCTGGCGCAAAAACTCGGCCTGGATGATCGCGTCGCCTGGAAAGGGGCGCTTGCGCAGGAGCAGGTGCTTGAGCACTACCGCTGCGCCGACATCTTCGCCCTGGCCTGCAGGATCACCGCGAATGGGGACCGGGACGGCTTGCCAAATGTTCTTGTCGAGGCAGCTAGCCAGCGGCTCGCATGCGTGTCCACCGATGTTTCTGGTGTGCCGGAGCTTATATCGCCCGATGAAACCGGGCTGCTGGTACCGACAAACAGCCCAATCGCCCTGGCACAGGCGCTGGAGCGCCTGATCCGGGATCCCGTCCTGCGCGCCCGCCTGGGCGACGCCGCAGAGCGGCACGTGCGCGGCAATTTCGATCATACGGCGAGCATTGGACAACTCAAGGAATTGTTCGAGCGCGAGTGGCGGGCCATCGATTGAAGCAGCTCCGTGCCTTCCTCTATGTCCAGCACCTGCTCGGTATCGGACATCTCGCTCGCACCAGCCGCGTCGCGGCGGCTCTGGTCGATGACGGGTTTGACGTAACGATCGTGACCGGCGGAGCGCCGGTCGCAGGGTTTCCGGGACCGGGGGTAAAATCTGTAACCCTGCCACCTGTCACCTCCGGTGATGAAACATTTTCCGGACTTGTCGATCTGCAGGGCATACCCGTCGACGATGATTTCAAGAAACGCCGTTCAGAGATGCTGCACCAAGCATTCCGGGATTGCAGGCCTGATGTCGTGATTGTCGAGGCGTTTCCATTTGGACGCCGGCAGATGCGATTCGAACTCTTGCCGCTGATCGAGGCGATCAACGCGACGTCGCCCAAACCGCTGCTGGCGACGTCCATCCGTGACATCCTTCAGGAGCGCGTGAAGCCGGGCCGAAATGAGGAAACGGTTGATCTCGTCAATACGCACTTCGACCTTGTTATGGTCCACGGCGACCCGGCTTTTGCAACCGTCGACAAGACATTTCCACTGGCCGGGGCGATCAAGGCCGAGGTCACCTACACGGGGCTCGTTGCCGCGCCGCCCTCGCCCCCGGCCTCCGAGCGCTTCGACGTTCTGGTGTCAGTTGGCGGCGGAGCTGCCGGAAGCAGCCTTGTAAGCTCCACCATCGCAGCGGCGCGGAATGCCAAGAACGGTTGGAAATGGTGTTTGATCACCGGCCCAAACCTGCCGAAAGACCAGTTTGACGCGATCGCACACGACGTCACGCCGGGCCTGTCCATCTTCCGGTTCCGCGAGGATTTCGCGAGCCTGCTGACAGCTGCCCGCCTGTCCGTCTCGCAGGCGGGTTACAACACGGTCTGCGATGTCCTGCGCGCGGGTTGTCGCTCCCTGCTCGTCCCATTTGCAGCCGGCGGTGAAACAGAACAAACGGTTCGCGCCCTGCTGCTTGAAGAACTCGGTCTTGCGACGGTTGTTATGGAAAGGGACCTAACGCCTGAAGGTTTGGCGAAAGCGATCGAAGCTGCGCTTGTGGCACCTAGACCATCCGCGCATCGCCTCAATCTGGACGGCGCCCGTCACTCGGCGCAAATCCTGCGCGACCGGCATCGAACATGGTCCCTAAAACAGGGCCCCGGCTTCAAGAAAAGCTCATGATCAACAGACGATGGATCCTAACGCGGTTCCTCGTTTCGCGTAAACCTTTGAACCGCTCTACCTCCTTGTTCTGCCGCAAGTCCGAACGGAGAGCCGTTCACATGTTCCTGGAATTTGCTCTAACGCGTGTCGCTTCTGGTGAGCTTCGTGCAAGGCGCTTCAAGGACGTGTATTAATGCCCCAAACCGCTACGCAATTTTGGGCGAAAAGCTAGACAGTTCCGATCAGCATGAAGCGCGTATAATTTTTGGTCGGCAGCTCGCCGGAGAAGCGCACCTCCCGCAGTGCCGCCATTGCTTCGAAGGCTGCCAGCGAAGCCACGCAGTTGACGTGCGTCGGCTCGCTGAAATAATCATTCGATTGCAGCAGAACATTCGTGCCCTGCGGAAGCAGCGCAAGCCAGGCGCGCAGATCGGCTATGTGTTCGCAGCTCGTATTGACGGTCAGGTCGGGACGCCCGGCCGCATAGTCGAGTGCGTACATATCTGCCGTCATGGCCCGGAACCGGTCGCCGGCGTCCCGGTTTAGCGTCAGGGCGACGGGCGCGACTTCGGGATCGATGTCAATGCTGTCGACCGCCGCAATGTCGAAGCGGACATCGTTGAAAAGCATCGCCGACAACACGCCATACCAACCACCCAGAACCCATATGCGCCCGAAGCGCCCGCCGCAGCTGTCGAACAGCCGATCGAGCGCCCACATCTTGCAGGCGACCTGTTTGTGGTTGAACGCGTTGCCCATATCGGCGTTCGGATGCTGGGCGATGACGCGCGCCAGCCCTGCCACGAGAGGTCGGTCGACATAGGCCCCAATTCCGCGCGTGAGGTCCAAGGCTTGCTCGCGCCAGTCCATGCCGGCATTGCGTGGTTGCGTGACATCCATCATATTCGTCTTGTATGGTGGGATTTCGGGCGACACAACGCAATCTTGCCCCCCGCAAGGCCGTTTTGATCCGCGGATTTGATTATGCTGTTAGCCGCTTCGCCATTGCCCGGTGCCGGAGAGAGCCGGCTGCATCTGTCGGGACCATCGGCGTCGTTCGTGCACTGCATCTTCGAGCTTGTCATTGGCGACGCAGAAATTGCCGATACGCCATGCGCCGGTAGCCGCTTCTTCGTCCCGCATCCTTCCAACTAAAGGGTCCACGGTCGCATATGGAACCCAGCCTAGCCCGCTATATCTGGACCCACACGAAAAAGCAGCAGCTTTGGATATTGATGATCGTCGTGCTTTCGATGGTCCCTTATTTCATGTCCTTCGACCTGCCGAAGCTGATCGTCAACGGCCCGATCCAAGGTAAAGGCTTCGACCAAGTGGGCGCGACCCAGCCATTCATGAGGCTGCATTATAGCCTGCCGTTCATTGGCGAGGTCCTGTTCTTCTCCGGTTTTCAGCTCGGCCGCAAGGCGACGCTGTTTGCCCTGAGCCTTGTGTTCCTCCTGCTGGTCGTCATCAACGGCCTATTTAAACTCTACATCAACACCTACAAGGGCCGTCTGGGCGAACGCATGCTGCGGCGTATCCGTTTCGATCTGGTCGATCGTGTGCTGCGGTTTCCGCCGATATATTTCAAGCGGGTGAAATCGGCCGAAGTGGCGACCATGGTGAAGGACGAGGTGGAGCCGCTGGGCGGCTTTATCGGCGATGCCTTTCTGCAGCCGGTACTGCTCGGCGGTCAGGCGCTGACCGCCATGCTCTTCATCATGGTCCAGAACGTCTGGCTCGGACTGATAGCGGTCGTGATCGTGACGATCCAGATCGTGCTCATCCCGCGAATGCGGCGGCGGCTGCTCGTGCTCGGGCGCCAACGGCAATTGACGGCGCGCGCACTTTCGGGCCGGGTTGGCGAAATCGTCGACGGTATCGGCGCGGTTCACGTCCACGATACATCAAACTACGAGCGCGCCGACATAGCTGCCCGGCTCGGGCTCATATTCAAGATCCGCTTCGATCTTTACCAATGGAAATTCATGGTAAAGTTCCTCAACAATTTTCTCGCGCAGCTCACGCCCTTTCTGTTCTACATGATCGGCGGTTACCTAGCCATTGAGGGTCGGCTGGACGTCGGCCAGCTCGTGGCCGTGATCGGCGCCTACAAGGACCTGCCCGGACCGATGAAGGAACTGATCGACTGGGACCAGGATCGGCAGGATGTCCAGGTCAAATATCAGCAGGTGGTTGAACAGTTCACTGTGGAGGGTCTCATTTCGCCTACAATCGGGGCGTTGGCGATCGACGATCCCGATCCGATGACCGCCCCCCTGTCGGCAATCGGTCTGTCCATAGCAGACGATGGCGGTGCGATCCTTCTCAACCGTGTCTCCCTCCAGGTCAAGCCGGGTGAGACGGTGGCGCTGGTCAGCACTGCAACAGGGGGAGCCGAAGCGCTTGCAGAGGCCTTTGCGCGGCTGAACTGGCCCGACAGCGGAAGGATCGTTTCGGGCACCCACGACCTGCTTGAACTCCCCGAAGCGGTGACCGGACGGCGCATGTCGTATGCCTCGTCGGATGTTTTCCTGTTCCAGGCAAGCCTCCGCGATAACTTGCTCTACGGGTTGAAACATGCGCCGCTGACACCGGTGACTTACGACGGTGCAGCGGCAGACCAACACCGCTGGAACATCGAAGAGGCGCGCCGGTCGGGCAATCCGGATCTTGATATCCGCAGCGACTGGATCAACTATGCTTCCGCCGGCGCCACCGGCCCGCACGACCTCTTTGAAGCCGTGCGCCGGGTGCTCGACGCGGTTGTTCTGTCGCGCGACATTCTGGACCTTGGCTTGCGCTCTTCGGCCGACCTCAAGCGTCACACGGAACTTGCCAAGCGCATCGTCGAACTGCGTGCGGCGTTGCGAACCCGGCTTGAACAGGAAGGGCTGAGCGGACTGGTGGTTCCTTTCGAACCGGGCGCCTACAACAAGGAAGCGACAATCGGCCAGAACCTGCTCTTCGGCGCTGCGGCCGGCCCTGAACTGGCGGATAGGGCGCTGGCTGCCAACCCCTATTTTGCTTCTGTGCTCAATGAAGCCGGTCTCGACCGCACGCTCTACGAAATGGGCATGGAGATCGCCGAACAGGCGATCGAGCTGTTTGCCGACCTGCCAGCCGATCACCAGTTTTTCCAGCAGCTCGCCTTCATGAGCGCCGAGGAGATACCGGCCTACGAAACCTTGCTGCAACGGCTCAAGAACCGTCCCTACGAGGCGGTTTCGGAGACCGACCGCGCCATGATCGTTAGCTTGAGCTTTGCCTATATCGAGCCCCGGCACCGCTTCGGCCTTTTGAGCGATGAGCTGATGAGCAAGATCGTCACTGCCCGCAACCGGTTCTATGAAAACCTGCCGACCGAGCTGCATGACGCGATCGAACGGTACGATCCGGGCAAATACATTGCCGCCGCTACTGTCATGGATAATGTGCTGTTCGGGCGTCTGGGCAACAATCACCCCGACGCGCCGGACCGCATACGCTCCATCCTCTATGACCTTCTTGACGAGCTGGGGCTTTATGGCGAGCTTCTCAATGTCGGCCTGGATTTCAACGTCGGCGCCGGCGGCAGGCGGCTGACCGGTGGACAGCGACAGAAGCTCGACGTTGCCCGAGCGCTGCTCAAGCGTCCCGATTTTCTCATTCTCAACCGGCCGCTGTCGGCGCTCGATCAACGCATGCAAGATAAGGTGTTGCGGAACGTTCTCGAGGAAGCCAGACGCGACGACCATTCGCCGGCAATTGTCTGGGTGGTGACGAATCCGTCCATGGCGATGATGTTCGATCGCGTCATCGTGTTCGACTCGGGTGAATTGGTGGAAGACGGAACACACGAGACACTTTTGGCAGGCGACGGCGTCTTCAAGGAACTGGTGTCGTAGAGCGACGTCCCGGATACGGAACCAATTCCATCTGGGCGCGCGTTGCTCTAATCTGGCAAACGCGAATTTTGAGGTTTGCGACAATGCTGCTCAAGGATGAAGTTGGAATGCTGCAACGCGTTCCCTTGTTTTCTGGCATTGAGTTGACAAAGCTCAAACTGCTTGCGTTCACCTCCGATCGCGTGAGCTACGGCGCGGGCCAGATCCTTTTCCGGCAGGGCGACGAGGGAGATGCCGCCTATGTCATCCTTTCAGGCAAGGCAGATATTCTGGTCGATTCCGACAGAGGGCCGTTAAAAGTAGCCGAAATGGCGCCAAATTCGATTGTTGGCGAGATCGCCATACTGTGCAACAGCTCGCGCACAGCCACCGTCAGAGCGGCAAGTCAGCTGGAAGCCTTGAGAATCCGCAAGGATCATTTCCTGAGACTCATGAAGGAGTCCCCGGAAATGACCATCGAGATATTGCGGGTTCTTGCCGATCGCCTAAGCCACACCACCGCCGATCTGATCGATGCACGAAGTGCCAAATAGCCAATGAGATGCGGTCGACGCTCCCCGTCATTATAGCGCAAGCCTTTGGCTGAGAAGGTCACTGGAGGACATCGGCAAACGGAAAACGGTTCACACTTTTCCTGGTGCTAGCGGCAGTTGTTTGGCTACGATGAGCGACGGGACTGCGAAGGGGCTACCATGGACGACGACGTTTTCCTGGTCAGGTTTTGGGGAGTGCGCGGCAGCATCCCGGTATCGGGGCCAGAATTCTCTCGCTATGGCGGCAACACAAGCTGCATTGAAATGCGCTGTGGTAAGCATACGCTTCTGTTCGACGCGGGCTCTGGCCTGCGGCCTGCCGGCGGGGCGCTTCGGACGTTGGGCGTGACCGATTTCGACCTACTTTTCACGCATTGCCACTACGATCACATTATCGGGCTGCCATTCTTTGCGCCGATCTACGACCGGAGCGTCACGGTTACGCTTTGGTCCGGGCACCTTGCCGGGCGCATGACGACCCGGCAGATGGTCGATGCATTCATCCGGCCGCCTTGGTTTCCGGTGAAGCTGGAGGCCTGCAAGGCAAGCCTCGACTGCCGCGACTTCGTGCCCGGAGACGTGCTTCGGCCCCGCGAAGGGGTGGTGGTCCGGACGGGCAGTCTTGTTCACCCAGGCGGCTGCATCGGCTACCGGGTCGAATGGGGTGGCCGTGTGGTGTCGGTGATCACCGACACTGAGCACGAGCCCGACAAACTCGATCCCGCAGTGCTCGGCCTGATCCAAGATGCCGACCTCGTCATCTACGATTGCACCTACACCGATGAGGAAATGGAACGCCGCCGCGGTAACGGGCACTCGACATGGCAACAGGGGATCAAACTCTGTGGCGCCGCCGGTGCGCGAGGGCTTGCGCTGTTTCATCACGATGCGACACGCACCGACGAGGAACTGGATGAGATCGAGAAACTGGCCAAAGACAGGTTTACCGGCGCATTTGCGGCGCGGGATGGGCAGACCCTCGAATTTCGAGTCTCCTTGCCCAAAAAGCGGTGAGCGAGCTATCTTCCCTTACCTGCGCAGCGCCCGATCAATGTCCTGATTGGAAGCCATACGCAGGAGTCAATCTGTGCAGTGACCGTGAACAGCCGTTCAAGGAAAAGCCAGGCCGATTCATCGTGTACGAGATGATGAGTGAGCAGGCCGACCGGTTCGTCGTCGAATGCATCCTGCAAGCGCGCGACGATTGCCTGGATCAATAGACCGTGGTCGCGGCAGCCGCGCGTGCCATGCCAATCCATGATGTCGACATTGCAGTTGATGACCGCCAGTGAAGCCGGGTCCGGGGGCCCGAAGACCGACAATGCCGCAAATCCTATCGATCCAAGGTCGGATACCAGGCCGGCGTCGATCCTGTTCCAGGGGGGCACGAGCATCGGGACGGTTCGCGCGCCGTGCAGGCCCGTTAGGTGCGACAGCCCGCCAGCCAGTTCTTCAAGAACGGCCTCCCCTGGCCGATGGGCGCCGAGCTCCTGCTTTTTGTGACCCTCGGGAGCATGATTTCGATGCACCCAGCCATGCATGGCCACTGTGGCATGCGGCGCCTCGTCTAGCCGGGCAGCAAGCTTCTCATCCGTGAGGGCCGGAATGACGGCCAGAGTGACCGGAACGGTGAACTCACCCGTGAGGTCGAGCAGCCGATCAAGCGCCGGCGTCGGATCCACGGCATCATCGTCGCGCAGCCAGAACTCTGCCTTGCGACCGGCCCGTTGCCGGCCCGCCAATTCTTCCACCAAGGGCTGCCAGACTCGATCGCAGGATGTCATGAAACCGAGACCTTCGAAAGAAGTTCGACCAGGCGCGCCGCTGCAATGCCGAGGGAACGTTCTTCAAGGATGAAACGTCTGGCTTCTGCAGCCATGATGGTTCTCTCGTCTTTACGGGCCAGAAGCCTTTCAATGGCAGAAGCGAAGGCGGCCACATCTCGCGGCGGGGTGAGAAACCCGGTCTGGCCGTCTCGCACGACTTCCGGCACGCCGGCGATGTCCTGAGCCACCACCGGAAGACCGGCGGCTTGTGCTTCAAGATAGCCAACGCCATAGGCCTCCCCGTAACCCGGCCAGACGTAAATTCCTCCCCCATAGAGGACATCCGGCACGGCGGCTGGATCGATCGCGCCGAGCCATTCGATACGCTCGGCGGCGAAGCCGGCGAATTGCGCCTTGACCTCGTCACGGGCAGGCCCGTCGCCGACGACCGACATCGTCCAGGGCAAATGGCCAATCTGACCCAGCGCTTGCGCCAGCATGCGATAGCTTTCGACTTTGTCGCCCTGGCGCATCATGGCAACAGCAACGAGGCGCGTCGGGCAACCTCGTGCCGGCAGTTCATGGAAGACCGATGTGTCGATGAAGGGTGACAGCATATCAACCGCGACCTCAGGTATCGCATCTGCCAGTCCCTGACGATCTCTTTGCGTGAAGCAGATGTTCAGCGCCGCCTGTTGGACCGCTTGGACGACCAGCGCTTGTGTATCAGCCCACAAACCGGCATTGCGGCGCCTCGAATAGGAAGCTTCCGCTGTCACATATGGGACAGCAAAGGTCGACGCCAGCCCGGGCCCGATCAGGTCGGGCGCCTTGTAATAAGGATGATAGCAGAACCATAGATCGGGCTTGCCATCACGATCCCAAAGCCGCGTCAGCCGCGCGGCTTCCTCTTTGGCCTCTATCTTGAGCGCATCGAAACGTTCCGGCTCCGGTTCGCGTAGATAGAAGCGCAATTCGGATGCCAGTTCGACGCTGTGTCCTCCATGCTCCAGCGCCTTGACCAGCGTGCGTGCCATCTGGCGGTCGCCGGAGGCAACGGAATGATTGGGTGACTTCAGCGGCGCGTAGAAGGCAATTCGCATTGCGCGACCCTATCATCGGAAAGCATGCGCAAGTCAAATTCCAAGCACCATCGACTGCACCTCCAAGCAGTGGAATGTGCTATCTGATACTTATGGAAACAGCTGCCGCCTCGGACCCGTTTGTCGCTTCTTTGCCGGTCTTCGCAAAATTCGAAAGCGTTGCCGACATCGACAACTATCGGCCCCTCCCCGATGGTTGGGCGCTGGCCACCGCCGACATTGTCGGCTCGACCAAGGCGATCGAGACGGGACGCTATAAAACGGTCAATATGGCCGGCGCCAGTGTCATTTCGGCCCTCCTCAACGCGCTGGGTCGGCAAGACCTTCCCTTTGTCTTCGGCGGCGATGGGGCGCTCGTCGCCTTTCCCGGCTCTGCGATGGAGCCCACCCGCAAGGCGCTGGCGGCTGTCCAGAGATGGGTGGCGGACGAACTGGACCTAACCCTGCGTGCCGCAATCGTGCCGATAAAGGATATTCGAGCGCAAGGCCTCGACGTTCGCGTGGCAAGGTTCCAAGCATCCGATGCCATCTTCTATACCATGTTCGCCGGCGGTGGCGGCAGTTGGGCGGAAGCCGAGATGAAAGCGGGGCGCTACCGCATCGATCCTGCTCCGGCTGGCGCACGGCCGGACCTGACCGGCCTGTCCTGCCGCTGGAACCCGATCGGAACCCGTCATGGCGAAATCGTCTCGATCATAGCCACTCCGGGGTCGTCGCGCGATCTGCGCGGTTTTCAGTTTCTGGCGTCCGACATCATCGCCATTGCCAGCAGACAGGAACGCGATGGCCACCCGGTGCCGGTGAATGGGCCGAGTTACAGCTTGCTGCCCGCCGGCCTCGATATCGAGGCGCGAGCCACGGCGCCGGTGGGACGGCGATGGCTGTCGAAGCTGTGGATAGTGTTCCTGATGGCGCTTACGGCCGTCGCCGATAGATATGGCTGGACCGTCGGCGGTTTCGATCCGAAGATCTACAAACGCGACGTGGCCAGCAATTCGGATTTCCGGAAATTCGACGACGGCTTGAAGATGACCATCGACGTTGATGCTGATGTGTTGCAACGGATAGAGAACCGGCTGAAACAGGCGGAAGAGGCCGGCATCTGCAATTATGGCCTGCACCGCCAGAAATCGGCCTTGATGACATGCCTCGTCGCCTCGCCGCTGCACCGCGACCATGTTCATTTCATAGACGGTGCGGCTGGCGGCTATGCGATGGCTGCTGCAGACCTGAAGGCAAAGTTGCCGGTCGGATGACGGCTTGCGAGAATCCACTTTCCGCAATATGCCTCGGCCATGGTTCTGTGGGACTGGTAAGCCGCGCCTGACACCGGCCATCCTGTCCCAACTAACGGGAAAGCAGATTTGGACGCTTCACGATCTTCGGCATATGACCGTCTGCTGAACCGTATCTCGGCGCACACCGCGCATGTCGGCGTGATCGGATTGGGCTATGTCGGGTTGCCGCTCGCGATTGCGGTCGCACGCGCCGGCTTCCCGGTTTTCGGCTTCGACATTGAAGCCCAGAAGGTCGAGAGCCTGAACAACGGCCAATCCTACATTGAGGCGGTGACGTCGACAGCCCTCGCCGGCCACGTGGCGAGTGGACGGTTCCGCGCCACAGCGGATTTTGCCGAACTGTCGACCTGCGACATCATCATCATCTGCGTTCCGACACCGCTGACAAAAAACCGTGAGCCGGACCTCTCCTTTGTCAGGAACACGACTGGCATCATCGCAAAGCATCTGCGTCTCGGCCACCTCGTCGTGCTGGAATCTACCACCTATCCCGGCACCACCGACGATGTGATCAAGCCCATACTGGAAGAAACCGGCTTGCAGTCGAAGATAGACTTCTTCCTCGGCTTCTCGCCCGAACGCGAGGATCCCGGCAACCGCAACTTTGAAGTCGCGACGATCCCAAAGGTCGTGGCAGGTGACGGCATTGAAGCGGCGACGCTCGTGCAGGCTTTCTACCAAGGGGTCGTCAAAACCGTCGTTCCGGTTTCCAGCACGGCAACCGCAGAGGCAGTCAAGCTGACGGAAAACATATTCCGGTCAGTCAACATAGCCCTCGTCAACGAATTGAAGGTCGTGCTCGGCGCGATGGGCATCGACATCTGGGAGGTGGTCGAGGCGGCCAAGAGCAAGCCCTTCGGCTACATGCCTTTTTATCCAGGCCCCGGATTGGGCGGGCACTGTGTTCCAATCGATCCCTTCTACCTGACGTGGAAGGCGCGCGAATACGAACTGCCGACCCGCTTCATCGAGCTGGCGGCAGAGATCAACACTGCTATGCCGCGTCACGTGGTCGATGAACTGGCCAAAGCACTGGACCGCCGCTGCGGCAAGGCGCTCAGCCGCTCGCGCATTCTCATCATCGGGCTCGCCTACAAGAAGAATGTGCCCGACATCCGCGAAAGCCCCTCATTGCGGCTCATCGAACTTATCGAGGAATGGGGCGGCAAGGCGGAATTCCACGATCCGCATGTTCCCGAGATCCCGACCACACGGGAGCATATGGCCCTCAGGGGGCGCCGCTCGCTCGAGTTGACCGAGGCGGTGGTGAAGGATTTCGATGCTGTCGTCGTTGCAACCGACCATGACGCGATCGACTATAAGGCTGTCGCTGATCACGCCCTTCTGATCGTCGACACACGCAATGTTTTTGGCCGTCTTGGGCTGCTCCGAGAGACGGTGGTGAAGGCCTGACAAGCGCCCCGGTGGCGACTTTGCCGATGTCAGGAACGTGATTGCACTCCGGCCGCAGCTTCGCCACATAAGGCCGCAAGGCATGAATGCAGTTAAGCCTGTACCTTGGTTGCAACGACAGTCATTCGGGAATTCCTTCGCCTTTGCCGCCGCACGCGACCGTTGACTTGGGGTATCTTTGGGTCGCTGGCGGACTGTGTTATGGCGGATCGCAGTCGACGGGTTTCGAGGTGGTATGAGCATGGCGCGAGCAGAAATTTCCACAATTCTCATGGATAAGGTTGCCGACTGGCTTACTCAGTCGGCGCTGGCAGGCAACGAGCTGGAAACACTGGTAAAGGGGTTTTGCGAGCGGCTGGCTGCTGCCGGCCTGCCGTTGAAGCGGGTGCATTTGAGCTTTTCGATGCTTCATCCGCTCTATGACGCGCTCGGCTTCACCTGGCTTCGCGGCCAAGGCATGGAAGTGGAAGGCTTCCGCAAAAAGGACGGCGTTCATTCCGACACGTTCCTGACCAGCCCATACTACCATCTGCTCAGCAACAAGCTCGACCATCTGCGGCGTCGTCTCGACCCGTCGGTCCCGTCGGAATTTCCTGTCTTCGATGAACTCAGGCTTATGGGCGTGACCGACTACATGGCTTTCGTCCATCCCTTCAACGGCAATACCAGTCAGGGCATGATCGGGTCCTGGTCGACCGACAGTGCTTCAGGTTTCAGCGACAGCATGATTTCGGCGCTGCTGCGTATCCAAAACCATCTCGCCATCGCAACCAAAATGGCGGTGCTCACCAAGCTGGCCGACAACATGATGACCACTTATCTCGGCGGCGACGCCGGCAGACGCGTGCTGGACGGCCAGATCAAGCGCGGCGAGGGCGATACAATCCGGGCCGCACTGGTCATGGCCGACATGCGCGGGTCGACACGGCTTGCCGAAACGTCGGGCCGCGAAATCTACATCGATACGCTGAACCAATTTTTCGACGCCATTGCCGCACCTTTCAATCGCAAAGGCGGGCAGATCATGAGTTTCATAGGTGATGGCTTCATTGCCGTCTATCCTTGCGAAAGGCATCGCTCGCAGTCCGAGATCGCCTGCCAGGCTGCTCTGGCGGCAGCGCACAAGGCCACTGCGCGCATGATGGAGCTCAATCTGCGAAGAAAGGAAAAAGGGTTGTCCGACATAAAATTTGGCATCGGCCTGCATGTCGGCAACGTGATGTTCGGCAATGTCGGGCTTACCGACCGGCTCACATTCTCCGTGTTTGGCTCGGCTGTAAACGAGGTCCAGCGTCTCCAGACCCTGACCAAGAAATACCCGCACCGCGTTCTCGCCAGCAAGGACTTCGCCAGCTATTGCGGCGCCAACAGCTGGCTGACGCTCGGCAGCGAGGAACTGGCGGGGCTCAAGCAGAAGCTGACGGTGCTTTCACCAGATCTGTCGGGCGCTCTCGCGCTCGATGAAGAGAGTGCGCTGGAGGCGATCTACGACCGGAGATCGGAGGCAGAGCAGGTCATGCTGCTTCATCGCGATGCCGCACGGCTGTCGCCGGGCGACCCGAGGAAGCTCCAGTAGCCCGGCCCAATCTGATCCGAACACCTTGTTATGTCGGTCGCCCGGTTCGCCGCTGGCAACCCTTTCGAATCCAAGTTGCTCTAAGCCTGCAATACGCTAGTCTCACTTTCTGGTTTGCCGCCCGGCAGGCCGGCAAAGTGGGCTGGTGAGAATGAATTCGGGCGTTGATCTGCTGCGGGTCGAAGATGTTGGCATCTCTTTTGCCATTATCGGGGGACCCTTGCATGCAGTCAGGCGGGCAAATCTTCGCGTCCTTCCCGGCAAGGTTACCGCGCTTGTCGGCGAGTCCGGTTCCGGAAAATCAGTTCTCAGCCAGGCCGTGATGGGCATTTTGCCGAACACAGCCCATGTTCGTGGCCGTATCCTATTTTCCGATCCTGAAAAGCCCGGCACGACACAGGATATCCTGCAGATGCCGCGCGATGGACCCGAAATCCGGGCCTTGAGAGGCAGCCGCATCGGCAAGATCTTTCAGGAGCCGATGACATCGCTTTCGCCGCTGCACACGATCGGCAACCAGGTCAGCGAATCGCTGCAGATCCATACGCCCATGGCTCGGGCAGAGCGCAAGGCGCGGACCGAGGAAATGCTCAGCCTTGTCGGCTTTCCCAATCCCAAGCGCGCCTATGACATGTATCCATTTGAACTTTCGGGAGGATTGCGTCAGCGCGCCATGATCGCCATGGCGCTTATCTGCCGGCCCGCCCTGTTGATCGCCGACGAGCCGACGACGGCGTTGGACGTCACCATCCAGGCGCAAATCCTGCAACTGCTGCGCGAGCTTCAGAGCAAGCTGAATATGGCGATGCTGCTGATCACCCACGATCTGGGCGTGGTCGCCAATGTCGCCGACGAGGTGGTCGTCATTTACCATGGCGAGATCATGGAAGCGGGACCTGTCGAGGCGATATTCCGCCGGCCAGGTCACCCTTACCTGAAGGGCCTGATGGCCGCCGTTCCGCATTTCGACCTGAAGCCTGGTGAACGGCTAAAGGCGCTGCGCGAGGTGCCGGTGAATGTCGAGAACCTGCTTGGCAAACAGACGGCGCCGGCATCGAAGGGGCCGCACGACATCCTGCTATCGGTCAGGGACCTGACAAAAACCTTCACCATCCGCAAGTCGGGATGGTTCGGCGGCGATCATCAAACCTCAGTTCGCGCCGTGGACGGCGTGAGCTTCGATATCATCCGGGGTGAGTGCCTGGGTCTGGTCGGCGAAAGCGGCTCCGGCAAAACCACCGTCAGCAAGATGCTCATGCGAGCTGTCACGCCTAGCGGCGGCTCTGTGCTTTTCAATGGCCGCGATGGACCGATCGATGTGTTGGGAGGCGACAGAGCCGCCCTGCGCCTGCTGCGCGCGAAGATCCAGATGGTATTTCAGGATCCGGTTTCATCGCTTTCACCTCGCATGACGGTGGAGAACATATTGAGCGAGCCGTTGGAAATCCATCAACGAGGTAATGCCGCGTCCCGACTAGCCACGGTGAAGAGCCTTATGCAGGCAATCGGGCTCGATCCGCGCTTCATCAAGCGCTATCCGCACAGTTTCTCCGGTGGGCAGCGTCAGCGTATCGGCATCGCGCGCGCGTTGGCGCTGGGGCCTGAACTGCTGATTTGCGACGAGCCGGTTTCGGCGCTCGATGTCTCTGTCCAGGCGCAGATTCTGAACCTCCTGAAGGACCTGCAGAAGGAACTGGGCCTGACTTACCTATTCATATCCCACAACCTAGCGGTGGTGGACTACATGGCAGACCGCATCGCGGTGATGTGCGGGGGGCGTATCGTCGAGCTTGCGCCGCGCGAAATTCTGCTTAGGAAACCGGTCCATCCCTACACGCGCTCACTGGTCGCCGCAGTACCCTTTCCCGATCTCGACAGGCCAATGGATTTCAAGACGCTGAAGCTCAGCGGTGCTTCCGACAAGAGCGCATGGGGACCGCAATTCCGCGACGAGGGCGACGAGGATGTGCTGTCGCCGCTCGACCTTGGCGGCGGCCACCTCGTGCTGGCCCGACGTTCGGCCAATGTCAGCGAGCTACGATCTTGATCAGCCGGCGCACTGCCCTTGGGCTCATGGCTTCGGCATTTGTGCCGGGCACGTTACGCGCAGGCGATCTGGAGCCGGAGTTTCTTCAGCCGCAGCTCACGGCCAGGGCGCTGCCGGCACTCGCCGAACGCCTGCCCAAGAGCCCGCGCGTATTGAATCTGGCTGCGATGGGCCGGCAACCCGGCCAGTATGGCGGCACGCTGCGCACGATCATCGGCAGCCAGAAAGATATCCGGATAATGACGATCTATGGGTATGCTCGCCTGGTCGGCTATGACGAAAAGCTTAACATGCAACCCGACATCCTCGAAAGTTTCGACGTCGCGCATGATCGTGTCTTCACATTCAAGCTGCGGGAAGGACATAAATGGTCTGACGGCAGCCTGTTGACGTCGGAAGATTTCCGCTATTGCTGGGAAGATGTCTGGCTGAACGATGAGCTGTCGCCAGGCGGGCTTGCTCCGGGCCTGGTGGCAGATGGCAAGCCGCCACGCTTCGAGATCGTCGACCCGTTGACGGTCCGCTACAGTTGGGAGGCGCCAAATCCCGACTTCCTGCCCAAGCTCGCTGCTGCCTCGCCGCTATCGCTTGTTCTGCCGGGCGCCTATCTCAAGCAGTTCCACAAGAAATACCAAGATCCGTTCCGGCTCGCCGGCCTAATGACGGAGAACCGGGTCCAGAAATGGACGCTCCTGCATATCCGCATGTCGCGGCAGTATCGCCCGGAGAACCCGGAGTTGCCGACGCTCGATCCCTGGCAGAACCGGACCAAGCCGCCGGCTGAGCAGTTCATTTTCGAGCGAAATCCGTTCTTTCATAGAATAGACGAGAATGGCAGGCAGTTACCCTATGTTGACCGGTTTGTCTTGAATGTCAGCTCATCGGCGATCATTTCCGCCAAGACCGGTGCGGGTGAGAGCGACCTGCAATGCATGGGCATCGACTTCGCCGATTACTCTTTCCTGAAGGATACGGAGAAGCGTTACCCGGTGAAAATGCATCTCTGGAAACGCACACAGGGTTCCCGGCTGGCGCTGCTGCCCAATCTGAATTGTGCCGACAAGGTATGGCGCAGCCTTTTTCGTGACGTGCGCGTGCGCCGCGCCCTTTCCCTCGCTGTGGACAGGCGCGAGATCAATTTGGCAGTATTCTACGGATTAGCGCGGGAAAGTGCCGATACGGTCCTGCCGGAGAGCCCGCTCTACCGGCCGGAATTCGCGAAGGCCTGGGTCGCCCATGATCCCGACCAAGCCAACGCGCTGCTCGACGAGGTCGGGCTTCAAAAACGCGACGATGATGGCCTGCGTGTACTTCCCGATGGACGCCCGGCGCAGATCATAGTGGAAACGGCCGGCGAAAGCACGCTGGAAACCGACGCGCTCGAACTCATCACCGATCACTGGCGTCAGATCGGCATCGCCCTGTTCGTCCGCACTTCGCAGCGCGACATCTTCCGCAGCCGCGCGCTTGGCGGCCAGATCATGATGTCGATGTGGTCGGGCATCGACAATGGCGTGCCGACCTCCGACATGAATCCGTACCAGTTGGCCCCCACCATCGACGACCAGCTGCAATGGCCGCTGTGGGGCGCTCACTACCTGTCTCGTGGCACGCTCGGTGAGGCGCCCGATCTTCCGCCTGTGGTCGAGTTGATGGCTCTGCTCAAGCGCTGGAACGCATCGACCGAGGCCGCGGAGCGCGCCGAGATCTGGAATTCAATGCTGTCGATCTATACCGATCAGGTGTTTTCGATCGGCACGGTGAACGGAACGCATCAGCCGGTTCTGGCGTCCTCACGGCTGCGCAATCTGCCTGACAAGGCGCTCTACGGCTATGACCCGACCGCCTATTTCGGTGTCTACATGCCCGATACATTCTGGCTTGGAGAGTCCTGAGCGTGTTTCGATATATTGTCTGGCGCATCGCTGTGATGGTTCCAACGCTGCTGATCATATCGGCCCTGGTGTTCACGATCATCGAGCTTCCCCCAGGCGACTATTTCGACAGTTACATTTCCGAGCTTCGGGCCCAGGGCGAAGCGGTAGATTCCGACCGCATCCAAATGATGCGGAAGGAATATGGTTTCGACCAGCCGCCGGTCATTCGCTACTTCTACTGGGTGGGCGGGATGCTGCACGGCGATTTCGGCTATTCCTTCGAATATGAGCTGCCGGTTCGCGACGTCGTCGGGGACCGAATGTGGCTGACCGTGCTGGTTTCCTTCGTCACGATCATCTTCACCTGGCTCATCGCCTTTCCGATCGGCATGTACTCCGCCACTCATCAATACAGTTGGGGCGACTACGGCCTTACTCTGTTCGGGCTTCTCGGCCTGGCCATTCCGAATTTCATGCTGGCGCTGATCCTGATGTATTTCGCCAATATCTGGTTCGGCACCTCCATCGGTCATCTCATGGACCCGCAATATCTCAGTGAGCCAATGAGCTGGGCCAAGGCGAAGTCGATCCTCGCCCATCTGTGGATCCCGGTCTTGATCATCGGCACCGGCGGCACGGCAAGCATGATCCGGCGGCTGCGCGCCAATCTGCTCGATGAGCTTCACAAGCAATATGTCGTGACCGCGCGCGCCAAAGGCCTTCATCCCTTCAGGGCGCTCGTCAAATATCCGCTGCGCATGGCGCTAAATTTCTTCATTTCCGACATCGGCTCTATCCTGCCGGCCATCATCTCCGGTGCCGAAATCACCGCGATAGTGCTGTCTTTGGAAACGACGGGGCCGATGCTGATCAGAGCGCTGCAAAGCCAGGACATGTATCTGGCAGGGTCTTTCCTGATGTTCCTTGCCTTTCTGACCGTGATCGGTGTCCTGATTTCCGACCTGGCGCTGGCGCTGCTTGATCCACGAATTCGTTTGCAGGGCGGCAGCACCAAATGAACAAGCAATCGCCCCTGCCCGCTCCGGGTGCCCCACTGCAACACTATGTTTCCATCGCGCCCTTTGACCTGCAATCGGTCGAGGCGATGACGGCCGAGCAGTCGAAGGTCTTTCAGGCGTCGCAGTTGCGGCTGATGTGGTGGAAATTCCGACGGCACCGGCTTGCTCTTGTATCCGGCATATTTCTGGCAGCGCTCTATTTCGGGATACTGATCTGCGAATTCATAGCGCCCTACAATCTGCACACGCGCAACATGGACTACATTTATTCGCCGCCGCAGCGGGTACACCTGTTCCACAACGGCCAGCTTGTCGGGCCCTTCGTCTATGGTCGCCAGATGACGCTGGATATGGACACACTCAAGCGCAACTACATCGACGAACAGGATGACGTTCAGCGGATTCGCTTCTTCTGCAAAGGCGACAGGTACAGGTTCTGGGGCCTCCTCGAAGGTGACAGGCATTTCTTCTGTCCTGCCGAAAATGGCCAGCTCTTTCTGGCCGGCACGGACAGGCTGGGGCGCGACGTGCTCTCGCGTATCATCTATGGCGCACGCATTTCACTAACAATCGGCCTGGTCGGCATCAGTTTCAGCTTCCTGCTTGGCATTGTCATAGGCGGACTGGCTGGGTATCACGGCGGTATCTTCGACCTGATCGTTCAACGGATAATCGAAGTTCTGCAATCGATCCCCAGCATTCCGCTATGGCTGGCTCTGGCGGCGATCATGCCGATAACTTGGAGCCCAATCCTGATCTATTTCGGCATCACCGTCATCCTCGGGCTGCTCCACTGGACCGGACTGGCGCGGGCCGTGCGTTCAAAGCTTCTGGCCTTGCGCGAGGAGGATTACGTTCTGGCGGCACAATTGATGGGCGCCAGCAGCAGCCGCATTATCCGGCGGCACCTCATCCCCGGCTTCATGTCGCATCTGATCGCGACCGCCACGATCTCCATACCCGGCATGATCCTGGGCGAGACGGCGCTGAGCTTCCTTGGGCTGGGCTTGAGGCCACCGACAACCAGCTGGGGCATCCTGCTAACCGAGGCGCGCAGCGTCAGCGTGATCGCGTTCTATCCATGGCTACTTTTGCCGATGCTCCCGGTCGTTCTCGTCATCTTGGCGTTCAACTTCCTCGGCGACGGCCTGCGGGATGCCGCAGACCCCTACAAGTGAGATCGCTATTCAGGCGGCACGCTGTGCCGCCTGTTCCACCCGTTATGATCCCTGCGGCCGTACTTGTTGCAGTGTTCATCGTCCGCCCTTATATGTGCCGACACTCAATCGAGCTTAGCGCGTCGCCTTGGGGATGCACTCGTGAACAGGTCGTGTCGCGGGCATAGCCGATCTCTTGATCTGGTTCAGGATACAAAAAGCATATGAGTCGTCTCGAGAATTTCATCAGCAGGATGACAGCACAGCGTGACATTCTCGATCACGTCTGCCCCGAGGTGGCGAAGATGGAAGGGCTGGTGCTCGAGCTCGGCCTCGGCAATGGCCGGACGTTCCACCATCTGCGCGAGCGCCTGCCCGGGCGCCGGATCGTGGTGTTCGACCGCGAAGTCGGCGCACACGCCAGCTCAATTCCCGAAGCTGAAAACCTCGTGCTCGGCGAAATACGCGAAACCGGCCGCAAGTTCATTGGCATCGAGGCCGCCCTTGTTCATGCCGACATCGGGACCGGCTATGATGATCGCGATGCAGTGACCGCTACCTGGCTTCCCGATCTGATTGCGAGCCTGCTTCGCGTTGGCGGCTTCGCCGTCAGTGGCACGCCGCTCGATCACCCGCTGCTGCAACGCCTTCCGGCGCCGACGTCGGAGCCTGCCGATCGTTATTTCCTCTGCAAGCGCTTGTGAGCGGCCGAGAGCGCTCTACCATAACGCTGCTCCAGCTCTTTGTTTTAACGCAGTTCCCAAGCGAGAGCGCTACGCCCGCCTTTCCCCCGGAAACGTTTCGCACTCATCCCGCAATTCCTCAGGGGATTGTATACACCGCGATCTCCCGCTCAATGCCGCGCAGCGAGACTTCGTGAGGCACGGGCGTCAGCGCGTTCCTGTGCAACAGATCGGCGGTGAGATTGTCGTCGATCACCGCGCGGGTGGCGAAGATCGCCTGTGCGTTGGCCAGGTTCTGGACCCGTGAAGCAATGTTGACTGTCTGGCCAAAATAGTCCTGCCGCTCGTTCATGGACACGGCGATGCAAGGGCCGGCATGGACTCCGATCTTGAGCAGCAGGTCCTCGCGCCCGCTTTTTCCATTGAGCCCACGCATGGCATCGCGCATCCTGAGGGCCGCGGCCACCGCACGATCAGGCGTCGCGAAGGTCGCCATCACCGCATCACCGATCGTCTTCACCACCGCGCCCGCCTCCGCCGCGACGATCTCGTGCAGCACCTGGAAATGCTCGCGCACCAGATCGAAGGCTGACAGATCGCCGACCCGCTCGTAAAGCTCGGTCGATCCGCGCAGGTCGGTGAACAGGAAGGTCAGGCTGGTGATCTTCAGCCGCTGGTTGATATCGAGCGTGTCCGTGCGATAGAGATCGCGAAACGTCTGGTTGGTGAGCAAGCGCTTGGCGGTCAGGAAGGGCCGGCGCTTGCCCAGGAAATCGTGCAATGCGTGGCCGGCGATGAAGACCGTCGGCAGCACGCGGGTTTCGGTCCTGTTTTCCAGGGAAATGCGCAAAGGGCCTGGTTGCATCTCCAACGTCTGGTTCTGGACATGGTCGCGGTCGAAAACCAAGGAGAGGCTTCGGCGCTCTTTTGTTGGTTCGCCCTTAGCGTCGATGAACTGCGCTGAATGCGTGACCGGCTCGAACACGATGACGAATTCAGGCGGAAGCTGTATGGGCAGAACCGCCTTTTCACCGGGCGCAAGCTCGATATCCTCCAGCGAAAACGCTTCCATCTTCTCCGCCAAATCTTCTTCCGGCAGGTCGGCGCCGGACGCCAAGTAGATCTGGCGGAAATATTCCACCAACGGCAGTTCGTGTGGAGTGTGGGCGGCAATCTTGCGTATGCGTGGACTGACGGTGAATGTCACCTCGACCATCTCGTCGAGGGTTGGCGAATAGCCCTCGGAGCAAAGCGCGCAGGTGTATTCGTCCTTTTGCATGGTTTTCAGCGTGGCGTTGGTGTCGAGCACGCCGCCGCAGCCCGGGCATAGAACATTCCAGGAGATGTCGAAGATGCCCACCCGCGCCGCATGGAGAAAGGCGCTGATGGCGCGTTCCTCGTCGAGGCCATTCTTGCTGGCGAAGGCCAACGCATTGATGCGGCAAAGCTCGCGGTCCTTGCCCTCGGCGATGGTTCGCCGGATCGCATCGATTGCCTGCGGTTCGACATCGGTCGATTGCCGCAGAAGTGAGAACAGATCCTGAGCTTCGGTCATGGTGCAGGCTCCGGAAAATTGCGCCCCGAGGCGTATTGGCCGGACCGGGCTTCGGTCCGCGCACCCCATCTTACGTCGAAAGGGATCGAACGGCCATTCGAATGGATAGATCTGATGACAGCTCAATTTGCATGCGGCGGATTTTCACCGGCCGCAAGCGGCACTATGATGGGTGCATGGGGCATTCATCTGTGGGGCTTTCTCCCGTGCCGACATCCAACAACCCGCCACTTCCCGCGTCGCTACGGCTTTTCTCGGCTGGGGTCATTATTGTCCTCATCGTCGGCGCCGGCCTGTTTTTCGCGCCTGCGCTGGTCAAGCCGCGCTGGCCCTGGCCCGTCACGCCGTTCAGTGCCCGCTTTCTCGGCGGCTTCTACACCGCCGAAATGGCAGTGATGGCGGCGCTCTTATTCTGGAATCGCTGGTCGCCGGGCAGGCTCGTGCTGGTCATGGCGTTCATCTTCACCCTCATAGTGTCGGTGGTTTCGTTGATCAATCTCGGCTATTTCGACTTCGAGCGAAAAGCGGCCTGGCTCTGGTTTCTGGTCTATCTTGGTTCGGTCGCCGTATCGGGGCTGTTCCTGTGGCGGGCCAGGGCCCGTCAGCCAGCAAGTGGCGTGACCCCAAGCCCGGCATGGCGCAGCTACATGTTGGCGGAAACGGCGGTCCTTTGCCTCTATGGCTTGGGCATGTTGCTGTTTCCCGCTATGGTCAGCAGCACCTGGCCATGGACGGTCGATCCCTTCCACGCCCAGGTCTACAGCGCCATCTTCCTCGCCGGCGCTGACGGCACCTACCTTATTTGGAAAAGCGCGCCGCGCGAAGAATTGCTGGTGCTAGGCCTGGCGCAATTTCTGGTCGGCCTGCTTTCCATCCTTGGCCTCGTCATCACCGACGGCGCGGTGCACCGGATCGACTGGACGGCGGCCGCTACATTGAGCTGGCTCGCCCTTTTCGGCTGGATCGGCATCAGCGGCGCCTTAAAACTCTACACCGGCTTTCGGTATTTTGGTTTGCATTCGACAGCATAGGCGGCAGAGACGGCTGGATTTTCAGGTGACGTCCGGTGCATCGTGAGGGGCCGATACATTTCGCCAGGAAGCCATGACCAGCACGACCTCGCCATCCGAGAAGATCCAGCCGCAGCTCCGGGCCGTCCGGCGAAGCGATGCGGAGGCGCTTTGCGCGATCTTCAACATGCCGGGCTTCCGCTGGGGCACGTTCAGGATGCCCTTCGAGACGGTGGACCAGGTTGAGCGGCGCATCGCCAAGTCCGGCCAGGAAGACACCTGGATCGTCGCCGAATTGGACGGCAAGGTCGTCGGCCATGGCAGCCTGGTCGTGCAAAGCTCGCCGCGCCGTTCACATATCGGCGAAATCAATATCGGCCTAGACGACGGCTTTGTCGGCAAAGGTATCGGCTCTGCCATCCTTGGCGCGCTGCTTGACGTGGCCGACAACTGGCGCGCCCTGAAGCGGGTCGAATTGAGCGTCTATGCCGACAACGAACCGGCCATCCACCTCTACACCAGCCACGGCTTCGAGGTCGAAGGCCGGCATGTGAAGGCCGGTTTTACCGACGGCCAGTACCGCGACCTCCTGAGTATGGCCCGGCTGCGGTTCTAAGATCCGCTTTTATCAACGCTGCTGGCGACACGAGCGCGGTCGACAGCAGGTATCCTCGGAGTGCCGGGACCGCGACAACACGCAATCTGAGGCTCATTGCATCGTCCCCGACAGCCTAGTTTATGGCGTTGACGTAGACAATTCGTGCCGGATCCGGGTAGTGGGTCAGTTTGAAATTCAAGTATGTCAGCACGTCATTTGCCGAACGCCAGAACCTCACCGTGCGGATGCACATGCGCCGCTTTACGGGCCTAACCGTTGAATTCGTTTTGGTGTGGGCCGCTATTTGGACGGGGCTCGCGCCATCGCTACTTGGAAACCGATTTTCGCTGCTATCAAAGGCGACTGCGACCAGCCACCGTCATGGCTCGACCGGCATCCTTCCGTCACTTTGGTCGGAGTCTTTGCAGCTACACTGGCAATGGTCGAAGCGACGCATGTAGCAGTCTACTATTGGACGATCTGGCGGTTGATTTCAAACTGACCCACTACCCGGATCCGCTCTCACTTGGCGTTTGCCCCGCAAGCGGCTAGACGGGACCGATGACCGACGGCTTTGATCCAACCCCTGCGCCTCCGGCGGAAATTCTGGCTGTACTGTCGCTGCTCTGCCCGGAAGTCGTGCGTGACATCGAGCAGAACTGGAATGCTCCCGTTTCCGACTACGCCCGCCATCTGTGGCGGCCGGTGGCAAGGCCAGTATCAAGCCCGGCGATCGCTGCCCGCTCGATCCTGCGCGAAGTCTTGCATCAGCGCCTCGGTGTAATTATGCAGCCTCAGCAGATCGGCAACGCCCTCGATGAGTTTGAGTACAGACCGGTGATTCAGTCCGGTCTGCACTGCCTGCTTCTGATGGACCGGACCACCTTCGATGCCCTCCTGTTTGCCTGGCTCGGCGCGGTCGAAAACGGGCTGTCAGCCTTCGTCGGCTTCATGGGAACGACGATGACCATGGAGACAATTGGCCGGGAGGGGCCCGGGTGGCTCGATGTCGGTGACGACAAGGTCAACCTGTTTGGCATGGGGCGCCACAAGCTGTGCCGCAAAAGCGCCTGCGCAGCCGGTCCCGTCTCCCTCAACAAGCGCGCGCTCGAAGCGGTGGGCGATGAGACGGATGCCAGCCGCTGGCTAGGTACACTGCTTGCCCGCCAGGATAAGGTCTTTGGAACCGCCGCCGATGCCATGACAGCGCTGAACGAGGATCTGGTCGCCAACTGGGATCGCTCCGGCATGGCCCTGCCGGTTTTCATCGATGATCGCCTCGCCGCGGCTGCCATGGCGCGGCATCTACAATATGACGGCGGTCTTCTTTCCAGGCTGCTCATCGAACCCGCAAGACGCCGGCGTCTCGAACATGCCTTGCAAGAGGCCGCATCGGGCCCATTCGGCAGGTTCCTCCCCAATGCCACGGACTATTTCTGGGGCATCCGCGAGGAGCGCGTGCGCAAGCTCGTTCTTGAGGACGGGACCCTGATCGAGCTTGATAAGCCGCATGGTCTGTCCATCCCCTTCGAGCGGCCGCATCTGAAGCAGGCGCTGCTTGACGGCGTGCTGCTGCCGAACTTGTTCCTGACGTTCCTGGTTCTCGCCATCTTGCCGCGGGTGCGGGTTGTCGGCGGCCTGAGACAGATTGGCTATGTAGCGCTTTTCCACTCGATCCTCCTAGCTGCGTTGGACGAAACCGCACCGGAAGAGCGTGATCTGGCTGCGGAGCTGCAGGTAAGGGAAAATGCTTGGGGCACCCGGGTCATCGATGAAAAGATTTCGGTCCGCGAGCAGCTTGCCGGCCTACCGGAAGGGGCGCTCTTCGCGGACCTGCTCCGGCAATACCGTTCGCGGACATTTGCCGAGGCCACCGACAACCTGAAGCTCGTCCGCGAAAACGCGCGATGGCGCAAGATCGGCCAAGCCTACAGCGTCTGATCCGGACGCCTGGCCTCACTTGTTATTGCTCAATACCGGCCTTGCGGAGCCCCTCCACCATGAGTTCGAAATCGGCAGGGTTCTTGTAGGGCAGGATTTTGCGACGGGTATTCCAGCGAATAGTCGGGATTGACGCGAAGCACGTCCCGCCATGCCGCTTGGGCCTCGGCGAAACGGCCCAGCTGGCCGTAGCTGGCGGCCAGAAGCGCCCGCGATACGTCGGTGACAGCGTTGCGAGCCAGCCGTTGCAGCAAGAGGTCAGCGGCCTCTTCGTACCTTCCAAGTTGAAACAAGGCCAAAGCTTGAAAGTGGAGAAGCACATCCGGGAAATATGGATTCAAGAATTTCCCCCGGGCAAAACTCTCGAGGGCGTCTTCGGATCTGCCCGAATAGTACAACGCCTCGCCGAGGGCAACGTGCGCTTCGGCGAAGTTCGGATTGAGGACGAGCGCGCGCTCGGCCTCGTCGACGGCCCCATCGTGTCGCCGTGTGTACAGCTTGACAATAGCAAGCGCCCAGTGCGCCCAGGGATCGCTGCCATCCAGCATTACCGCTCGCGTTGCGGCCTCGTCCGCTTGCGCCATCGATTCGGGCGGCGACGCACCCCAGCGGTTCAGGTAATCGATGCCGTGGGTAAGGGCCAGGAATGCGTGGGCAGAGGCAAATTTCGGGTCCAGTTCGATGGCACGTTGCAAGAGGTCGCGAGCCGCGACGTTCGTCTCCCTCGTCAGCCGGTGCCACAGCTCCCTGCCCCGCAGGAAATAGTCATACGCCTCCGTATTGCGCGGGTACTCGGGCGCCAGCCGCTGCCGATCGCCCGCGGTCAGATTAAGCGACAGCGCGCCGACGATCTGTTGCGTCACGTCGTCCTGCACGGCGAATATGTCGGTCAGGTCGCGATCGAACCGCTCCGCCCAAAGATGGCCGCCCGAAGTTGCGTCGATGAGCTGCGCGGTGATGCGCACCCGGTTCCCTGACTTGCGTACGCTACCCTCAAGAACATACCGCACGCCGAGTTTCGTGCCCACCTCCTGCACATGGACGTTCTGGCCCTTGAAGGTGAACGACGAATTGCGTGCGATGACGAAGAGCTGCGACAGTTTGGACAGGGCAGTGATGATATCCTCGGAGATGCCGTCGGCGAAGTAGTCCTGTTCGGCGTCACCGCTCATGTTGGCGAACGGCAGCACGGCGATCGACAGCTTCGGCGGCACTGCCGTAGCCGGCCGGCTAGTTGCGCTTTCCGGGATCGCGGTCCCAGCGCTGCCAACTTGTAGCGAATAGACCCGGATCGGCTCGGCGATGTTCTTGAGCTGTGTGCTGCCGAGATCGCTGACGGAGAGGTCGAGCCTGGCCTTGACCTGGCGATAGGCATCCTCGGACAGGCAGATGGCGCCGGCCGCCGCGAGTCCCTCCAAACGCGACGCGATGTTGACGCCGTCGCCCATCAGGTCGCCGTCGCTTTCTTCGACCACATCTCCCAGATGGATGCCGATCCTGAACTCAATACGGCGGTCTTGCGGCACGCCGGCATTGCGCTCAACCATACCATTCTGAACCTCTATGGCGCAGCGCACGGCATCCACCACACTGCGGAACTCAACCAGGGCCCCATCGCCAGTGCGCTTGATCACCCGGCCGTGGTGCACTGCGATGATCGGATCGATCAGGTCGCTGCGCAGTGCCCGCAACCTCGCCAATGTACGATCTTCGTCCGCGCTCGCGAGCCGGCTATATCCGACCACATCCGCAGCTAGAATTGCGGCTAGCTTACGATTCTCGCTCAAGGGTCCGTCTCCTTATCTTCACGATAGCAGGAAGACCGAACCAAGAGGGAACTTTTGCAACCGACAGCCACGCAGAACCGAATTGGCTGCGCGCGCTGTCACAGGCCCACCCGATCGCCCGATGCCCATTTGCGCTGCCACTTGCCCATCCACCGCTATGGGTTCATGCTTGTGAATACACCGGCCGGGAAATGCGTAGGGAGAACACGCCGTCGCGGCCCCTAGTGAGGTCTGGCTCGATGGACTGCGCAGGCTGCGGTTTCGAGGTTGAGGGCGGTTACGCTTTCTGTCCGAGGTGTGGCAAGCGCCAGCCCGTGCCATGCGCCAGTTGCGGTTATCCCTGCGCATCTGATTTCGGGTTCTGTCCGAAATGTGGGGCAAGCGTCGGTGCGCCGGCAAAAGCCGTCGAACGGCTTGCTCCGACACCAAGCCGAACCATTGTGCCGCCCTCTCGAACTCCGTCGCTGCTTGCGAACATTGACAACGACGAAGGGCTGCAGCCCATCTCTGACGCCGATCGCCGGACGGTAACCGTCCTCTTTGCCGACCTTTGCGGCTTCACGACACTCAGCGAGCAGCTCGACCCTGAGGTCATGCAAACGCTACAGAACGAGCTGTTCAAGGAATTGACGGCGGCGGTGCAAAATTTTGGTGGGTTCGTCGACAAATTCATCGGCGATGCACTGCTCGCTTTGTTCGGTGCGCCGGTCGCGCATGAGGACGATCCGGAACGCGCGCTTCGCGCCGCTCTCGACATGATCGCCCGGACGGCGCGGCTCGGCGAAAGCACCCCCCACTCCGGCTCGCCTCTATTACTTCATATCGGCATAAACACTGGCCCCGTCGTTACTGGACGATTAGGCATCGGCACCGCCAAATCCTATTCCGTGACCGGCGACACGGTGAATACAGCACAACGCCTGCAATCGCTGGCTGCACCGGGAGAAGTGCTGGTAGGCGAACTCACTCACAGGCTGACCCGGCATGCCTTCTCTTACGAGTCGATGGGTGATGTCGTGCTTCGCGGCAAGGCTGGCAGTGTGCTCGTTCATCGATTGGATGCACCGCTTGCGGAGCCGCGTGCAGCGCGTGGGCTCGAGGCGCTCGGCCTCAGCGCGCCGATGATAGGTCGCGGTGCGGAGCTCAACAGAACGCTGGCGAGCCTTGACCAGGCGTGCGGCGGCACGGCCCAACTTGTCCGCCTCGTCGGAGAAGCCGGTATCGGGAAATCGCGGCTGGTGAAGGAGTTCGTCGCCCGTGTCGGCGACGAGGACCGTTTTCGCAACGTCGCCGTGCGACAGACCACGTGCTCACCACTGGGCGAACAATCATTTGGCGCCCTGGGGGCAGTGGTGCGCAGTGCTGCCGGGATGATGCAAAACAACGATGGGAACGATATGCGGGGGAAGCTCTCAGGCTTGCTTGCCGATCTCGGCCTGCAGGGCGAGGAGGCGAAGCGGCTGATGCCTTTGCTCTACCATGTGGTTGGGCTTGGCGACCCGGATGCCACCTTGCAGCATGTCGAACCCGAGCAGCTACGGCGGCAAATCTTCTACGCGGTCCGCACCATCATCGAACGGCGGCTTGCGTTGTCGCCGCTGTTGATTGTCGTCGAAGATCTGCACTGGGCCGACGCCGTTTCGCTCGAGGCACTACGTTTCGTGATGGACAGGTTGGAACGCACGCGGTTAATGGTGCTGGTCACGCATCGCTCGGCACCGGAGAGCGGCCAGCTCGACTCAGGTCGGGTCAGTCAAACGGCGCTCAGGCTTTCGCCGCTCAACGGCGATGAAGGGCGCAGCCTGCTGGTGGCGCTTTTCGGCGAGAGCTGGGTAAGCTCCGCAGCAGGGCTCGTCGATCAGATCCTCGACCGAGCGGGTGGCAACCCTCTTTTTGTAGAGGAGATTGTTCGCGGCCTTGTTGATCGCGGTGTACTGGTGCGCGAGGGGCAACGATGGCGGACCGTAGCAGGCGAAGTCGCAACCGACATTCCCGCCACTATCCAGGCAATGTTGCTTGCTCGCGTCGACCGGCTGCCACAAGAGGTGCGCCGGTTGGCCCAGGAAGCCGCGGTAATCGGCGCGCGCTTCGATGCCACCCTTCTGAAGACCGTGACAGCCGACCCCGCCCGGCTAGAAGCAGGCTGCGAACTGCTTTGCGATGCGGAAATCATCGAGGAAGTTGCCGGATCAGGCTCCATCTCGTCGCAAAGCTACCGCTTTACGCAAAGCTTGTTGCAGGACGTGATCTACCAGAATCTGCTCCGGCAACGCCGGACCGAAATCCACGGGCGGATAGGTGCTGCCTTGGAGCAACTGTGCGGCGATAATCCGGAACGGCTCGAGGACTTGACCGTGCTCGGTCACCAGTTCGCACAAAGCGCCGAGCGGGAGAAGGGCGCGCATTACCTGCAGGCGGCCGGCGATCGCGCCCGCATGATTTACGCCAACGACGACGCCCTTCGTTTCTACGAGCGAGCACTGACTGCGTTGGAGGCGACCGGGCAAACACCGCTCAAACTGAAAATTGCCGAGCGCATTGCCGATTTGAGCGGCTCGGCGGGCCGCCGCGAGATCGCGCACCACCACTACGAGGCGGCCTTGCAGGCATACCGTGAGTCGGCTGATCGCGTAGCCTCTGCGCGCGTTTTGCGTAAAATCGGTCGGCTGCTCTGGGACGTCGGCAAGCGGGACAAAGCAGAATTCCGCTACGCTGAAGCGGCAGCGCTCCTCGAAGGAGCGGATGCTCCGGTCGAGCAGGCGCATCTCTGGCAAGAACGTGGCCGACAGGCGTTCCGTAGCGGAGATCACGCTCTCGCGGCAAAATGGGCAGACGCGGCGTTGGATTGCGTACGCACTCGCACCACGGAGCATGTCTCCGAGGTGGGGCGTGATGCCACTCTTGTGACCGCCGAGGCACTCAATACCAAGGCTGTCGCACTGGCTCGCCTTGGACGAAACCGTGAAGCCGTGCGTCAGGTCGAGCATAGCATTGAATTGGCCGAAGCCGCCGGTCTGCTGGGCGCGGCCTGTCGCGGCTACACCAATCTAGGCGTGCTTTACACGACCATCGATCCCGCACATGCGATGGAGGTCTGTCGGCGCGGTCTTGAAGTCGCGCGCCATATTGGGGATTTGGGCTTCCAGGCGCGCCTTCTCGCCAATCTGGCGGTCGCTTGTTGTACTTTCACGGATCGCTGTCCAACAGAGGGCGTGCCTGCTGCCGAGAAAGCTATCGAGATCGACCGCGCACTCGACCAGCGAGAGCACCTGCCGGTGCCGTTGCTTGTGCTTGGGCAAATCCACCAGTGCAACGGCCGTCCGGAACTGGCCCTTGGCTTGTTCCACGAGGCACTGGAGGTAGCGCGCGAAACGGGCGAACCCCAACTGCTGTTTCCGTGCTATGATGGTCTGGCAACGCTTAATCTCGACCTCGACAATCTTGCCGAGGCAGAACGCTACTTTTCCTTGGCGCAGGGTATATGCGCCCAGCACGGGCTCGACCCGGAAGCGCTTGTGGTGCTGCCCTTTCTCGATTAGCCGGGGTTGGAGGTTGGAAATGTCCGCGCGTAGTGACTTGGTACCGCTTCAACTGGGCGACCGTGCGCCGAACTTGGTCCTCGACGCCATTACCCAGGATGGCAAGATCGCGCTTGACGACTTTCGCGGACAAAAACCGGTGCTGGTTGGTCTGTTTCGAGGTCTGCATTGTGCGTTTTGCCGGCGCCATATCGCCGCTCAGGCGCGGCTTGATCCGGAGCTGCGCGAAAAGGGCGTGGAGAGCCTGACCGTGGTCAACACACCGATCGAACGGGCTCGTCTTTATTTCCGCTACCACCCGATGCCGACTCTGCTTGCGGCCTCGGATCCTGAACGCGCTTCGCATCGTGCTTTTGGGCTGCCCAATCTCGAATTCACCCAAAACGAGACGAACTGGCCGTACAAGGTTTCGATCGCAGCCGCAAAGGATATGCTGGTCGACATGCCAAGCGAGTTGCCCGGTCCAATGGATCCTTTTGCGGCCACCGAAATCCTCAACAAGAGCGATAATTATGAAGTGACCGAAGCCGACGAGCAGATGATGGCGACGGGACACGGACAACTGATAGGCCAGTTCCTACTGGACCGGCAAGGGATTGTCCGCTGGAGCTTCACGGAGGTGCCAGAAGGTGGGCGATACATGTTTGGGGCGCCCAACCCGCAAGAGCTGATGTCAGCCGTGTCCCAAGTCGCCCAATAAGTTTTTCGGAAGACTGCATTGCAGCCATCTGCAATGCGGACAAGAAGGCCACTATCGGTCAAAACTTCGCGTTACAGCTTGGGGCTTGAGATGAATGGGCCTAGGATCGGCACTGCTGCGCGGCAATCAGGCCGGGAGCCGCCACATTCGCACACGACCGGTACCACGCAATTCCGTTTCCTCGAGTGGGTCGCAAGCAAAATTTGGTCCAAGCATTTGGCGAGTTGCATCCGAAATGCGGATTTCATCGGGCTCCGCGGAGGTTTGAATACGCGAGGCGAGATTAACCGTCTCGCCCCACAGGTCATAGGCGAACCGCCTCTTGCCTATGACGCCGGCGACGATGGGCCCTGAGTGAATTCCAATTCTGAGTCTCAGCGGTTCTCCTGCGAAGCGTTCGCGCTTGACCGCCTTACGCAGCTCAAGTGCATAGCGCGCGAGTGCCTTCGCATGATCGGCACGCGCGGTGGGCAGGCCAGCGACCACCATCACACAATCGCCGATTGTCTTGATCTTTTCGCAGCCGTATCGTTCCGAGAGCCGATCCGCCGCCTTGAAGAAGTAATTCAAAATTGCGAGTGTCGTTACGGCTCCGACGCTCCGCGCTCGTTCTGTGAAACCGACTATGTCGGCAAAAAGCACACTCACTTCTGCATGGTTGTCAGCAATTTTTTTGTGCGCCTTTAGCCGCTCCGCGATGGACGCAGGAAGAATGTTGAGGAGCAGGGTTTCGGCGCGATGGTATTCACGCGCCAACCCCTCCTGGCTCTTCCTCAACGCCTCGTTCGTCGATTGTAATTCCTTGTTGAGTTGACGCTCCCTCTCTTGCAGGAGGGTCATTTCATAAGCCTTTTGTTGAAGCCGCTGCCTATTGTCGCGTTCGGCAGTCGCGTCAAGAAAGAGCAGCCACACGCAGGCATTGTCAGCAAAAAAATGAAGGTCAGCGACACGCCCGCTGGGCAGTTCGACCATGGCAACGTGAAACGGAAGCTCCGGGCAAGGCAGCAAACCTTCCATGAATTCAAGCTGCTCGGCAACAGGCTCGCCAATGCGAAGCGAGGAGAGCCCGTAATGCTCAACATTACCGCCCTTCGCAGCCACGCAAAGCTGAGGGTCGATTTTCAGATACGCGACGGAGTTCCCATTGTAGAAGAAGTTGAAAATCCAACTGCTAACTTCTTTGGGCAATCCGTGCATGGTCTACTTGGTTACCATCAAGGCAAGTTGACGAAACGCATCATCGACATTCTCACCCGAGAGTGCACTCGTGAGATAGATTTGCCATCCACGCTGCCTGAGTTCGTTGATATCACCATCCGATATTGCCCACCGATCGGCCAGGTCGGATTTGTTGATCAGCACTACGAACGGCATTGCGCCGAATTCGGCCTCGGCCCGTTCCCGCAGCGTGAGCGCCACGGCAAGTGTCGCAGCGCGGGTTCCATCGACGACTAGCACAAGCCCGGTTGCACCTCGAACATAGCTGACGCGGAATGAGCCGATGTCGTCTTCGCCGGCCAAGTCCCACAAAATCAGATCGACGGTTTTATCCGGGAGTGCGACATTCTTCTTGTCGATTTTCACTCCCACCGTGGTCAGGTAGGTTTCTGAAAAAATGCTTTGCACAAACCTGCGAACCAGGCTCGTCTTTCCGACGGCGAACCCGCCCAGCATGCAGATCTTTCTTTGCACCATCTTGGGCTCCCCTAGTCCAGGTTTACCGTAATCGAAACCCGGCGATTGGTGGAGCTCCCGGCTTGACTGTTTTCAGGCACCAGCGGCTCAAAAGTGCCCGCGCCTCGAACCAGCAGCAGTTCCGGAGCGACGCCGCGTTTGTTGAGAAGCGCACGAACGGTCTCGGCGCGGGCTGCACTGATCGACGCGTTGGCCGTCTCACGGCCAGTGGCGTCCGAATGCCCGGTCAGCATGAAGCGCGCAGCTACGCCTGACTTGCGGGCATTTTGGGCGAATTCCTTTATCTGATCCGCCAGCCTGTCGAGAACCGGCAGCTGCTCTGGTCCCGGCACAACTTTGCCGGAAGAGAAGAAAATATCGGTCGTCTGGATGGCCTCTCTCAAATAATTAAGTTCTGCAAGGTTCAGCTCGCGCAGCTGTGAGACATCCAGAACCACTCCGTCGGCCGAAAGCTGTTCAGCGGCGGCCTGCGCCCGGTTGATCCACGCGGCAGGCGCCTCCCCCACGACTAGGATGCGACCTTGGATGATCGAAAGCTGAACCGATTTCGGCGGGGACAGCGACGCCGTCAGCCGCTTCACCACGAACTTTGGATCAAGGCTTTGAAAGAATTGCCACTGTGAATGAACGCGGGCAGGATCAACCTGCGTTCCGGACAGCAGAGCTTGCGGGTCGGCGGCAAGCGGGTCTCTCAGGCCGGAAATGTAGAATTGGCCGCCTCTAACCGTCTGCTGGGCGACGATGATCCCCGGTTGGGCCTCAAGTCGCGACACATAATACTGCCAGTGCTCGGCCTCGCGTGCTTCGGGGCTCACATCACGAACCCTGGAGATGTCGAATTCCGGTCCGCCTACCGAAAGCTGTCGGGCCGCGGCGCGCGCCCGATCTATCCAAGTGTCGGGAGCCTCACCCTCGGCAACAATGCGATTGTCGACGATCGAAAGCCGAACCGATTTCAGCGGATAAAGCGACGCCGTCAGCCGCTTCAACACGAACTCCGGTTCAAGGCTCTGATAGGATTGCCATTGCGAATGGACCTTGCCGGGATCGACCTGCGTTCCCGACAGCAGGGCTTGCGGGTCGGCGGCAAGCGGGTCCCGCAGGCCGGCAATATAGAATTGGCCATCGCGTATATCTTGTTCGGCAACGATGATGCCCGGCTGGGTCTCCAAGCGCGACACATAGGCCTGCCAGTGCTCGGCCGCGCGTGCTTCGGGGCTTACATCGCGGACCCTTGAGATATCGAATACCGGTCCGCCTGCCGAAAGCTGTCGGGCGGCGGCGCGCGCCCGATCTATCCAGGTGTCGGGAGCCTCACCCTGGGCAACGATGCGCCCATCGACGATGGCAAGCCGTACTGACGCCGGCGGAGCCAGCGACGCCGTCAGCCGCTTCAGCACGAACTCCGGTCCAAGGCTCTGATAGGATTGCCACTGCGAATGGACCCGGACAGGATCGAGCTGCGTTCCCGACAGCAGGGCTTGCGGGTCGACGGCAAGCGGGTCCCGCAGGCCGGCAATATAGAATTCGCCATCGCGTATTTTTTGTTCGGCAACGATGATGCCCGGCTGGGTCTCCAGTCGCGACACATAGGCCTGCCAGTGCTCTGCCGCGCGTGCTTCGGGGCTTACATCGCGGACCCTTGAGATATCGAATACCGGGCCGCCTGCCGAAAGCTGTCGGGCCGCTGCGCGCGCCCGATCTATCCAGGTGTCGGGAGCCTCACCCTCGGCAACGATGCGCCCATCGACGATGGCAAGCCGTACTGACTCCGGCGGGGCCAGCGATGCCGTCAGCCGCTTCAACACGAACTCCGGTTCGAGGCTCTGGTAAAATTGCCACTGTGAATGGACCCTGCCGGGATCGACCTGCGTTCCAGACAGCAGGGCTTGCGGGTCGACGGCAAGCGGGTCTCGCAGGCCGGCAATATAGAATTGGCCATCGCGTATCTTTTGTTCGGCAACGATGATGCCCGGCTGGGTCCCCAGTCGTGACACATAAGCCTGCCAGCGCTGCCCGGATTGCCATGAAAGAAAGAACCAACCGCCTGCCAGAACCAACAGCAGCAGGCCCAGGCCCACCACCAGCCACGGAAATCCCTGGTTTGATTCCTCCTGCTTCAGCTCGACGCAAGTCTGCAGCTGCGCCTCTATGCCGGCCAACTGCGATCCGTCGCCGTCAAACTCCATTAAAGCCTGCGAGTAGTCCTCATGGACACGGAGCAACACGTCGCGAACTATGTCATGCAATCCTTCTGGGGGGTTTCCTCGGATCACCGACACCAGGGTCGCGAACGGTCCTACTTCTGACCAGAGACGAAGGTCGCCAAAACGAATAGTGTCCAGGCCGCTCTGCTCCTTCTCGTTGAATGAGTCCTTCACAAAGTCTTGGATTGCACTCAGCATAGAAGAGATCAGTTGAGGATCTTCGCTCGTCGCATTGTCGGCAGCTACATGCGCTATCAATAGCCCAGAAGTTCGGTTAATGAGAAAGACATGTTCAACACGATAAAGAAGAGAGTGCTTAAGAACAACTTCCGAGAAGCTGGCTCCGGTTCGCCACGCCTCAATTCTCCATTTGAGCCCGTGCCAGGTAAATATATGTCGTAGAGTTTCATTAAGCGACTGAAATGTCTGGTCGATTTTTTCCCCGATTGACTTGCGAATTGCCGGAAGAAACACGGGGTATAATATATCGGTCAGCGTGCGCGGGCTCTTCTGGATCGACCGTTGCACAGCCCTTTCGACAGCCGGCGCAAGGGCCTCGCCGAGTTGCGCATGAGGGGCTCGGGCGGCCGCATTGGGAAGCACGTCGCCCACTGCTGCGGCAAGCTGCTCCGGTTCGTCGAGCAGATGCGTAACTCGTGAAAGCTCTGAAATTTCGCGGCTGACCAGCAACTGGCGCAGCGTTTCCATGCGAGGATCGGCGGATGGAACTCCGTCGAGTCGCGCACGGTAGTCCGGATCAACGTTCCGGGCAATTTCGATCAAAAGACGGGCCAGAGCCTCGCGATCAATCTCTGTATCGTTCGAGGCTGTTCTATGCGGAAGGCTGATTGGGTCGACGGTCGACGTCAAATCCGATCAACTCACTTTCCAGCTACGGTCCGAGTTGCTCTTGCTGCCGACGGGATCCTGATTCAGACATTTTGCAACCTCGACAAACAGGCCGGCCAAAAGATTTCGGTCGGTCTTGACGTTGCCGAGATCGGAAAACATTTTTTCCATCAGCATCTGAATGGCTTCATTCTTTTGCTTGATTTCCTCACGCAGCAAATGGTCGTTTCGATTTATCCGGTCGGCAATTTCGCGCTCAAGCTCATTCAATTGATCCGACAATGCGCGCACCTGCTTTTCAAGCGCCTGATTTTGTTCGCGAAGATTTCGGTCAATCTCCTTGTCGGCGTCGGCTCGCGCGTCTTTTTCGTTCCGCAACTGCGCCGCAAGCGAGTCGATCTGCTTTTTCGCATTTGACTCGTACATTTCAAGATTGCGCTTGGCCTCCGATTCGACATCCTTGAACCGCTGCAAGACCCGTTCTTCAAGCTTGGAAAAGCGGCGGTCATAGTCCTGCATCTGGTTGCCGAACAGCAGATCACGTATCTTGTCGACACCTACAGCGTCGCCGGGGGTCCCGCTCTCGCGAGCCTGGCCCGCCATGAAGGCGAGCCCGTTGGCGTCTGCATTACTTGTCAGATTTCCGTCCGCTTTATTTGCCGGAGAAGCGGTACTCGAAGATTCCTTGGCCATCCCTATACCCTTCATTTAAACAGCTACAGCGTGCTAATTTAGCAACTAGTAAAGATGTCAGCAAAATACCCGGCTCGCAAGCCGGAATCTTCTCCGCCTAAGCGGGTCACGCGTAAATTTGACATGCGGCTCGAGCTCCACAATCTGTCCAGCGAACAGACCCTTTTGCGTCATCATGCGCGTAGATTGGCGGCGCCATGGATCCATGATCAACAACTGCGGCGCGCTCGCAGTTCGGCCGCGGTTCCGATTAGTTCGATCAGGATCAGCTTGCCCTCGCGTCTTCGCACGCGATCATCTTTTGTTGCCGGGCGGCGCAGCAACTAAGGCACGGGCATGAGCGCTTGCCATTCAAGCCTGTCTTCAGGTCTTTTTTTGCTACCTAATCAGCCCCGATCTTGACAGGGCAGTGCGGCCATCCGATGCCGTTATCCGGTTTTGACATTCGGTGACTCTCCGAAGAATACGAAAGCTCGATGATCCAGAATAATGCTACCGCAAGGCGGTGTGGTATCGATGTTCAATGTCGAGCAAAACATTCGGCACAATGCATGCCGGCATCCGCCGGCAGACCTACCGGATATTGATATAGTTATGGTCGACGATGGGCTCGAATGGACCGGGGTTGATCGCGACGGCTTGCGCCGACAAAGATCAACGCATTTGTTCTATCTGAACGAACAAGGCGCGGGTGAGACACGTGGCGCATAATCCATTGGTTTCGATCGTTGTTCCTGCGCACAACGCGGAGGTAACGCTGACGCGGGCACTCGATTGCCTTGTCGATCAGGAAACCGCGGATTGGGAGGCGATCATCGTCGACGACGCCTCCACGGACCGCACCCCCGCGATCATCGCCGCTTATGTGGAACAGGATGCCCGATTTCGCACCTTGAGTTCTTGCGCCAATTGCCCCGCCGGCGCACGTAACAACGGGATTTCGACGGCGCGCGGCCACTGGCTGATGTTCCTGGATGCCGATGACTGGCTGGATGCCAGCTTTCTTACAAAAATGCTGGCTGCGCTGAAAACCGCTCCCGATGCAGTCGCCGCCTATTGCGGTTCGCGGCGCGTGATGCCCGATGGAGCGCTCACCCCGGCGAGCATCGCGCCCGAGGTCGCAGGCCAGCCCTTCGAAACGTTCGCCCGCCGATGTGCCATCGCCACTCACGCGCTGCTGGTCGACCGGGAAACAATAGTCGAATTGGGCGGTTTTGACGTGTCGCTGCGCAGCTGCGAGGATTGGGATCTATGGCAGCGCGTCGCACGTCAGGGCACAAATTGGGTGATGGTCGACGAGCCGCTCGCCTTTTGTCGAGCCAGCCCCAACGCGCTCACCCGCAATTCGAGGCAGACGCTGGCAGACGCGGAAATCATTATCGCCCGCGGCTTTGCCACCGACCCCAGGGTCAAGCACCCAGCGCCGGCGCATGCCAATGGCGCGATCTCGGCGGGCGGCCGCACCGCTTCCGAAGCACTGGCGTGGTTCGCCCTGTGGAACGCTGCGTCGGATTGCGGCAGCGGCGGCGGCTCGATCAACCCGCAATCCCTGCGCGCGCTGCCGGCAAGGCGTAAGTGGGCGCGCGAGATCGCCAAGGTGACCTTCGACGGCCTGATGGTAGGAAGCCTATCGGTGCCAGCCCATATGGCTGCCCGGTGGGACAGGTTTGGCGGCGCCATCACACAGTTGATCATCGAACTCGGCAAGGTCTGGGGCGACCCGGTTGCGGGTCGTCGCGTCCAGTATCATCTCGAGCAAATGCTGCTCGACGCCGACGATCTTGCCGCTCCTCGCAGGCTGGCGCGCACTTTCGGAATTCGCGTCGACGCTCGAAATCCAACGTCGACCGAGCTTTCGGAAGAAATCGATCAAATCTATGCCTACCTGATGATGGATGGGCAGATCGGGGCTATCGTACAGTTCGGCGTACTCGGGAAAGTGACAAGGCGCCATTGGATTGAACTGATCCTGAATTTCCTACCACAAAAGGACGACGGCGCCGACACATCAAGCACGCTGGCAGCCGAGGCACTGTCGACGACAACGGAACGCCGGCCTGATCCGGACAGCCACTTCGGTAAACTCGCGCAATTGATGTCGGAAGCGCGGGAACTGGTTCGGTCAAGCGCTGACGCTACGCAGCCGCTTCCAGCGCCGCGCCGTGCACCCGCCTCGAGTGGCCACGACAAGGATCGTAAGTCGTTCTGGAACCGGTATTTCGCGACCGAGGATCCCTGGAGCTACAGCTCGGCCTACGAGCAGGAAAAATATGAGCGGCAGCTCGAAATTCTGCCGGCCGGTCCCATAGGACGGGCGCTTGAGCTGGCCTGTGCGGAAGGCCATTTCACGCGACAACTGGCACCCCGAGTGGGCCATTTGACCGCCACAGACATTTCCGCCGTAGCCATCGAACGGGCGCGCGCGCGCTGCTCGGACCAGCCGAATGTCGAATTCAGTGTACTGGATTTTTTTGCGGACACGCTGCCCAATGAGATGGAACTGATCGTCTGTTCGGAAGTGCTCTACTACCTAGAAGATCTCGCCGGGTTGCGGCGCATCGCCAAAAAATTCGTTGAGGCACTGGCGCCTGGCGGCAGTTTCATCAATGCACACGCATTCGTGCTACGCGACAATATTGAAAGGACGGGCTTCGACTGGAACACTTTCGGCGCACAAACGATCTCGCAAACCTTCGCAGAGACCGAAGGTCTCGTCCTTGCGCAATCGATCCAGACCGAACTCTATCGAATAGATCGCTTCTGCCGCCTGTCGCCGGATTACGTGGCGACGGAGCCGGTGATTGATCATGTGCCGGTCCGCGCACCCATCGGCATCGGGGTCGCGCGAAACATTGTCTGGGGCGGGGCACGGGTCTTGCGCCGCGCCGTCGCTCGTAGCGAGCGGCGGCAACGTATCCCTGTCCTCATGTATCACAGCGTCGCCGATGAAGGTCCGGCCGCGCTCGCCCGTTTCCGACTCACGCCCGCCGCATTCGCGAGCCAGATGGCATGGCTGCGCGCCAATGGCTTTCACGCGATCATGTCCGAGCAACTGGAATTGTCCATCGCCAACCGTCAGCCTTTCACTGGCCGCCCGGTGCTCATCACCTTCGATGACGGATTCCAGAACTTTGCCGACCATGCCTGGCCGATCTTGCGTGCGCACGACCTGACCGCGGAAGTGTTCCTGGTGACGGACCTGGTGGGGGAAAGTGCAAAGTGGGACGCCGTCAGCGGTCCGCCGACGCGGCTTATGGACGCCGGAACGGTGCGACGTCTCGCCGCCGAGGGTGCGTTCTTCGGAAGCCATCTGGCGACGCACCGCGCCATCGATGGTCTGTCGAGCTCTGATTTGGCCGCCGAGCTCCTGCGCTCTCGTATGTTCGTCGAACGGTGGACCGGCCGGCCAACCACGGCCTTCGCGGCACCCTTCTCTGTCACCGACCGACGGCTCGGCAGGCTGGCCAAGGAGTGCGGCTACCGGATCGGCTTCGGCGGCAGACACGGACCGGCGGACCTTAATAGCGACCCCATCGACCTTCCGCGCATCGAGATTCGCGGGGATCGCTCGCTCGACGACTTTGTTGCTACCATCGAGGCCGTGCTCGTTTGAACGGTAGACAATGTCAGCATCTCCCAAGCGCTCTATTCCGCACCAGGCGTGAGCGACCCCTTGCCGGGCCACGCATTGTCGCTTTCGATGCGCCTCTTCGAGGTGTAAAGGGCGATGCAACTGTCTATCGCGTTATGCGGGGATAGACGCACACGGTGATGCTTTTGGCTGCCCTGATGTGTATAGCCTGTGTGAGGGTCCCAGATTTCCATCACATAGCCTCGGCCGGCGATGCGCAACGCGGCATACGCGCGTTTTGCTCTATCGGAAGCCGCCGTAACGCCCAGCGTCTTTGAATTGCGGATCACATGACTGATTTGCGTGACCACACCCTACGCAATTGTCTAGCTTGAACGGTGGACTCTTGTACCACAACATCGGCTCCTTCAACCTAGGAGCAATGGCGGGCATAGATGTCGTTGCTTGCCGATCTGACCGGAAGGTTAACAGCACGATGCGTCTCATCATTCGACGATTGGGAACCAGGAACCTGGCGCGCCCGACACAACCTCTCCGACACCTTGGCGCGATGTTCGTCCTGGTTGCCAGGCAGCTCATCTTTGGAACCGCCCTCTTGTTGGCTGGTCCAGCGCAGGCGCAGGCGCCGGCGACCGTCCCGCCTGAAAGGGTCAAACAGCTATTCGAACTGCTCGACGATGCGTCAGTGAAGGCCTGGATGGCCGAACAGCGAAATCAGGACGCCGCGTCAACGAGAGCGCCTGCCGGGGCAGGCGCTTCTCCGGCCGACGCATCGTCCGGCGCCGCGGCCGCATCAGGCCAGATGAATACGATGGCATCCTCGACGCTCGATATGATCAGGGATCATATCGGAAGAATCGTGCGAACTTTGCCCCTGCTGCCGGGTCAGTTCGCGCGCGTTCGGGCAGAGACCATGGAGGATATGTCCAGCAAGGGATCTGCCGGGGTACTCTTGCTGATTGCGATGTTCATCGCTGCCGGCCTGGCGCTTACTTGGGCAACGTACAAGTTGAGCCGTCCATTTCGTCTCTGGATTATCGCGCAACCGAAGGATACGCCCGTTGGGCGGGCCAAGAAGATTGGTGGCCGCACGCTTTATTCCAGCATGCTGATCGTCTCGTTCGCACTGGGCAGCGCCGGCGCGTTCATGCTGTTCGACTGGCCAATGCTTATCCGCGAGATTGTACTGACATTCTTGATGGCGGCAGTCGTTACATGGGGGGTGCGCATGTACGTCATGGCCATGCTCGTCCCTTCCTTCATGAACGTCGACAACGCCGTCGAGGTTCGTGCTTTGCCAATCACCAACGAAGCGGCTGACCATTGGTCCTATTGGCTGCCCCGGATCGTTGGCGTCTTCGACTTCGTCGCCGCCGCGTTCATCCTCTTGCCAGGTCTCGGCATCGATCAGGACGGAATGATGGTCCTGTCGCTTGGCGCCGATTTCGTGCTGCTGTTGCTCGTGCTGCTGGCCATTTGGCGTCGGCCAAGAACGCAGCGAGACGGTGCGCGCCACAGCGTTCACACGGAAGCGACATGGCTGTTGACAGCTTATTTCCTCGTCCTGTTTCTGCAGCGCATCGCGGGCCTTTATGTATACTTCTGGTTTACCTTCGCCGCACTCTTCCTGCCTTGGGCAATCGTGACGACGCAGCGCGGGGTTAACTTCGTCCTGCGACCAGGTTCGGTAGATCTTGGCCGGCCTACGATCCCGGCGGTGGCGATCGCTGTCATCGATCGCGGAATCCGAATGATTTTCATCCTGGCGGCGGCTTACTTTCTAGCGCGTGTCTGGGGCCTGGACATGCAATCCATGCGCGGCAGCGATACGACGACGACCTTCATATTGCGCGGCCTGATCAATGTCGTGGTCATTGCCCTCGCAGCCGATTTCGGCTGGTCGATCATCAAAGCCTTGATCGAACGAAAGCTGGGCATCGAAACGGCACACCCTGTGATCGGCGACGAAGAGGTCCCGATGCTAGATCCGCAGCAGGCGCGGCTGCACACGCTGTTGCCGATCCTCCAGAACATCCTGCTCGCATCGATCATCGTGATGGCAGCGCTTATGATGCTCGCCTCGCTGGGTATCCAGATTGGCCCACTGATCGCTGGCGCCGGCGTTGTCGGCGTCGCGGTGGGCTTTGGCGCACAAACTATCGTCAAGGACATCATTTCGGGCGTTTTTTTTCTGCTCGACGACGCGTTTCGTGTCGGCGAATATATTTCCTCGGGCAATTACAAGGGTACCGTGGAAAGCTTTTCCCTGCGCTCGGTGAAGCTGCGCCACCATCGGGGTCCGCTGTTCACCATACCTTTCGGTGAACTCGGGGCCGTCCAGAACCAGAGCCGTGACTGGGTTATCGACAAATTCAACATCACCGTCGGCTATGACACCGATATCGAATTCGCTCGCAAGCTGATCAAGCGGATCGGCCTCGAATTGGCGGAAGATCCCGAGTTCAAGCACTGGGTGCTCGACCCGATCAAGATGCAGGGCGTACAGGAGTTTGGCGAATACGGCATTGTATTGAGGGTCAAGGCCACAACCAGGCCGGGAGGCGCCTTTGGTATGAAACGCAAATTCTACGTACGCCTCCGCCAGGTCTTCAAGGAGCAGGGCATCGAACTCCCATTTCCGACCGTCCACGTCCAAGGGCTGCAGAATCCGCATGAGGCAGAGAACGGATCTTTGGCGATTACACCCGCGGTGAAAATGGCCGTCGCGCAATCGCACACCATTCGTCGCAGAAAAAAAGCCAGCACGACGGAATAGGAAAGAGCGCCGTCACCGGAGCGACGTCGGGGATCGCCACTAGGCGGCAGGGTTCGTGCGCGCCTCGGGCAACCGGCAATCCTGTCTCCACAGCGCCGCCGGCGCCGACGCCATGGCGTCCACGAGTTCGGTCGAAGGAGCGCCGTGACCTGGCCGAGACATCGCGGCGAGGTTTGCAGGTGGTTGCTTATATCGCATCCCATGAATGGTTTGAGACGCGCCAAACTTGTGATCACCGGATTGTCTTGGCAGTGCGGAGGGAGCTAGGTTACTACCTCATAGCGCGGAACGGAAATCCGATAAGGGTCGATCCGGAAGAATGGGCAAATCGATGGGGCGACACCAGCGCTCTGCGCAAAACGGCTATTGAGGCTGGATTCTCCAAGCCCCTTTTGCTAGCGAACCAAGGATGAGCAACCGATTGCCGCCCGCATGGGCAAAGCACCTCCGCACCCCACCCTCACCGAAGGCGGCATCACCGAAGGCTGCGTCATCCAAAGCGCAGTTCAAGGCAGGCCCCCACCGCAGCCACGCCGACGACTTGCTTTTACGGCAGGCGCTCGAGTTGCAGCAGGCCGGACGTCTATCCGAGGCTGAGGAACTGTGCCACAGGGTCCTTGCTCGCACGCCCAACCATCCGCTGGCCCTATATATCCTGGGAACGCTCGGGCTCGATTTCGATAACGAAAAGTCACTGCGGTATTTCGCTCGGGCGGTGGCAGAGGATCCGCAGAATCCCTACTACCATCTTAGCCTCGGCGAGACCTATTTGAAGGTCAGCGAATTTACGCCGGCGATCAAGCACTTTCGGTACGCCCTGGACTTGAAGCCGGATCTGGTGGAAGCGCTTTGCGCCTTGGGCGATGCCTACAATGCGTTTGACAAGGGGGAGATGGCGCTGCCGCTCTTTGAGAAGGCGCTCAGGATCGACCGAGATCATCCCGTAGCCCGGTTGGGGTTGCCCCGCGCGCTCGCAAGCCTCGGCCGTATGGCCGAAGCCGCGGTTCATCTGAAAGAGGCAATAGAACGGCGCATCGCGGTACCGGCTGCCCACAACGCGCTTGTACGCACGCGCAAATTCGCTGAAGAGCCGCCAGAACTCGGGGCAATCCTGACGGAGCTTCAAGACCCGGGCCATGGGCCGGAGGGAGCGGCAGCGCTCCATCACGCCGCAGGAAAGGTTCTCAACGACCTCCGTCGCTATAAGGAGGCGATGGATCACTTTAAGAAGGGGAATGAAGCCGGGGGCCATACATTCGATCTGCAGTCTTACCGCCGCTGGGTCGACGGCATGATCGCAACCTTCGCGCCGGAACTGGTGGCTTCAAGAGCCGCGTACGGCAATCCCTCGGAGGCGCCTGTATTCGTCGTGGGCATGCCTCGTTCGGGCACGACATTGACAGAGCAGATCTGTGCCACTCACCCCGATGTTCATGGCGCCGGCGAGCTCAGCAAACTTAGGCGAACAGCCAATGGACTCGGTGTCGCAGACCGCTCCAGCGTGAACTTCGGCCAATCCATCGCGATGATTACTCCCGATCTGACCAGGACTTTGGCCGAAGAGCACCTTGCTTATCTGCGCGAGCGGGCTCCCGACTCGCTGCGAATCGTTGACAAGATGCCTCACAATTTCGAGCTGATTGGCCTGGTTGGCCTTCTTTTCCCCAAAGCGCGTATCATTCATTGTCGTCGCGACGCTATCGACAATTGCATCTCCTGTTTCGTCCTGCAGTTCAATAAAGCCCACAGCTACAGTGCCGATCTTGAGACGCTGGGGCTTTACTACCGGGAGTATGATCGCTTGATGCGGCATTGGGACAAGGTTTTCCCGGGTCGTATTTTCGAAAATCGCTACGAGACGTTGATCGAAAATCAGGAGGAGCAGTCGCGCCGGCTCATGGATTATCTCGGATTGCCGTGGGACGATGCCTGCCTGCGCTTTTTTGACAAAGGCGGCTCCGTAAACACCTACAGCAATTGGCAGGTCCGCCAGCCGATCTATACGTCGTCCGTCAAGCGTTGGAAGAATTACGAAAGCGAGATTCAGCCGTTGATTGAAGCCTTGGGCGATCTTGCTGAGATTTGACCGGTAGTGCCTGATGCTGCGCGCAGTTTGCTTGCATCCAATCCCGCCGGCGTACGCTTTCCGCCGATAGACCAGTCTAACAGGGTCTCCTCAGGCTGACCGCCGCGTTCCTTCACCTGTCCCGCCGGCGTATCCTGGCCACAGAGCCTCCCCCGTTTCGCGCGTCGCTCGCCAAGCAGTTTGGCTTCCTCCTTTCCTTTTCGCTGCTAGGGTTGTTCTTCCACGTCTGCAAGCGTGGCAGCAGGCGGGCGGCCATGCCATCGGCTGTCCGAAGTTCCATACAGACGGCATGAAAAAACCCGGCGGTTGCCCGCCGGGTTTTCGATTTCAATAAGGCAGCGCCTGTTAGAAGGAGCGCTGGAAGCGGAGCATGCCGCCGATTGCGTCGTCATCGCCAGGAGTAATACCCGTCCAGTTCGACACGGAGTCGTCGCCGAGATGCGAGTAGTCGACTTCGGCCGTGATCGTGAAGCCGGGAACGATGTCATAGGCAACGTTCGCGGCGATGCCAATGTTCTTGCCTTCGTCATACGACGCCTGGAGGTTGAACGAGGTCTTTTCGTTGAACTTGTAGGTGCCGCCGCCCCAGACTGCCCAATTGCCGCTCCACGGCTTGTAGAAGCCGCGACCGCCAGCCGGGAACGCCCAGGTGCCGTCGGTGAGGTTATCATCGGAGCCGTAGCCGCCCATGATGAACAGCGAAATCTGGTCGGTGGCGTTCACGTCCAAGCGAACCTTGCCGGAGACTTCTTCATAGTTGCTGTCGTAAGCGATGACGCCAGTAACCGCGCCCCAGCCCTGCGTCCACTTCACGCCACCGACGACATGCGGAACATAGCTGTCGATCGTGTCGGTGCCCGAGCCTTCTTCGAGAGAGACCACAGCCGAGAAGCCGTTGCCAGCGTCGAAGTAGTACTGCACGACGTTTGTGTCGAAGCCGCCATACGGAACCAGCGTATCCTGGATCACGTTGCCGGCGTAGCCGATGAACGTGTCGAAGGCTGATTCATCCTTACCGACGCGGAGACCACCGAGCTGGATCCAGGCAAAGTTCAGCGAGACGGTATCGCCGTTGCCAGCAGTATTGAGCGTTCCGAACCTGCCCGAGTCACGGTTGTTGTTCTGGAAGTTGAAGCGGGTCTCGGTATAGGTCTTCAAGGTGCCGAGTTCGGTTTCCTGACCGGTCCAGGTCTTCAGCGCGAAACGGGCATGCTTGTAGAAGGTGTCGTTGCTGTCGCCGGGGGTCTCGTGATCGGCGCTTGTCGCACCGTCGAACGAACCCACGTCGCCGACGCCGATGTCGTAACGGATATAGCCGCCGATGCGCAGGCAGGTTTCGGTGCCGGGGATGTAGAAGTAACCAGCGCCGTAGACGTCGCAAATCTTGACGTATTCAGCGGGCTCCGGCTCGGCGACGACGACGGCGTCGGCGGCGCGCGCACCGGAAACTGCGATCAGGGCCGCAGCGGAGCCGAGAAGAAGGCTCTTGATGTTCATTTTCTGACCTCCAGTCAAAAGTTAAAAAACGGGTCTGGGTATTCTTTGCTGAAGGACAGCGTTCCCTGCCCCATCCCCACTACCGAAAAAGATGCGCACCGCGCCGCTCCTTCGAAATTGACATTACCCATGAGCCGGCGGCGTTCAACCACGATCGTACCGGCGCATGGACAGTTCGGCCGCTATCCCCGACCTGTGTTGCAGAAACGTCACGATTTGGCCTCACTTGGAAAGCTCTCGTTAACCATTGGTCCCCTCACGACCGCCTGTCTCGGCCGAATCCGGCGATCGGCCGACCGGATCATGCAAGGCCTGGGGCTCATCTGCCCAGGAATTGCCGCGGAACTGCCGCACCCGAGGAAGGCTGAAATGTTCGGCGCGCTCACCTTCTCCATATTATGACACGGCCTTGTTGATTGTGCCGGCGCTTTTCTTTATCCAGCGGCGCAACGCAGAGGCGGCCGAGTGGTCGAAGGCGCTGCCCTGCTAGGGGAGGCTCAATCTTTTGGTTGATCCGAAACTCCCGACCACTTCCGCAAGGCTTACAACATGGGAGATCTCGAGAGCCTGCACGAGTTCCGCCGCCAGAAAGAGCGGGCGGGACGGATTCGTTTTCTCGAGAGGGATGAAGAAGCGCGGCTGTTCGCCGCCATTAAGAGCCGCAGCGAGGATGCTTACAGGCTTTCCGTCTTCCTGGTCGATAGCGGCTGCCGTCTCGGCGAGGCGCTCGGGCTGACCTGGAACGACATCAAGGAACATCGCGTCAGTTTCCAAACCATCATATCCGGCCGCAGCCGCACCATCCCGATGACCGAGCGGGTCAAGGAGGTGATCAGGATGCCTCCGGACGGACGCCCTCGGCCGAAAGGCCCGTTCACCAAGTTGAGCCGGGCACAGTTCAGTGCCATATGGAACGAGGCGAAAGCCGAGGTTGGACTTGGCGCCGACCACCAGGTCGTACCCCATATCCTGCGTCACACCTGTGCTGCGCGCCTCGTCCAGGGTGGCATCGACATCAGGCGCGTGCAGATGTGGCTGGGTCATCAGACGATGTCGATGACGATGCGCTACGCGCATCTGGCCACCAACGATCTCGATGGCTGCGTCACTGTGCTCGAAGGGCTACCGGCAGCGCTGGAGATCAAGAACGAAACCGGGCCATGACGAAAATCTCGTCAGGGCTGCGCGCAAAAGCGCCAGCGACCCCACGTCTTTTCGCGGAGTTTAGGTTTGGTGGTGCTCGAACACAATGTAGGCCAAGCATTACTCCAAGCAACGTCACCATCTCCACTGGACAGAACGGTGCCAATTGTGCATTGTGTTTGCCGTCTATGACTTCCGCAACGCACTGAGGTACTACGTCTCCTCGGCTAAACAGGGGTCACGCAACTTAGGTAGCATTTGAAGAGGTAATCTGCATGGTCACTAGGCGGCGATTCTCACGAGGTGGAAACCTTGTTAAGCAAGCCAGCCGACCAAGACTGGAAAATACGGTGGCTGCCGCCGTGTCGAAAATTCTTCTTGAGCACGATCCGACAATCGGCAAGCCGGCCCTTAGAATTGCCGCGAGATTGGCAGGGTATATATCTTCAGCAATCGGTGTTCAAACTCAGGCTGTTCAGCGAGCCCTCCCAACTATCGAGGATGATGTTGAAAACCTCGCTCAGATATTTATCGGGCATATAGTGGCAGAGGCACAAGGCCGATTTGATCCACGACTGCAGCGTTTCAAAGCGGTACCGCCACCGGCGGTCCCCCAAGCGCCTCTCAGTGCGGCGAGTGATTGGGCGGGGCCGGTAGCTGGGCCAACAGTGATAGAAAGGCATTTTGGGATACCGAGGTCGACGCTCTTTCGGTGGCAGAAACGCGATGAGGTGATCGCACTTAAATCTGGAAGCAGCAGGTTTGTTTTTCCATTGAAGCAGTTTGTCGATGCTCGCCCTGCAGATGGGATAGCCGAATTGATCGCCATGTTTGGCGACCATCGGCTTGCCTGGAGATGGTTGATGGCGCCGACGGACAAGCTTGGCGGGAACTCGCCGATAGATACTCTGCTAGCTGGCAAGCTCGCGAATGTTGTTGCTGCCGCGCGCCTAACCTTGGAGGAGGCACCTGATGTTTAGCCCCGCCGTTTGGTGGCGGTCGTTCAGTTGACAATTTGGCGCAACGCGACATTACCCCAGGCGGCTGCCCGCGGCCCGTCGTCTCAATGGCGACCCTTCCAGCCAGCCATTCTCGACAAGCAGTTGGACAGCCTAGCCATTGCGCCCTCCTCCTGACGAAGACTTTGGTACGGTCAAGCCGTCGGCGCCGTGCCGTGCCGCTCGCGCGCGGTCTTGCGGATGATTTCCGCGATTTCCGGGCTGCTGCTGCATAGCATCTGGAAATCCGCCGCGTGCAGCGACAGGAGTGAGACAGCCGTTGCGGCGCTGACGGTCGCCGTACGCGGTTCGCCGCTCATCAGCGCCATCTCGCCGAAGAAGGCGCCAGGGCCAAGCTCCACTGGGTTCGACATCACGACGCTCACCCGCCCCTCCACAACAAAGAACATTCGATCCCCGGTCTCGCCCCTTCGGCAGATCACGGCGCCGGCCGGCAAACTACGAGGCCGTAAGGCGCGCACGATCTCGACCAGCGCGGCCGGGCCGAGCTTCTGAAACAACGGCACGGCGGCGACCAACTGCCAATTGCGGACGAAATCCTCGCGACGGATTTCTTGATAGAAGCCGGAGGCAAGAATGCCGGCCCACAGCGCGAAGACGCCGATGCCACACATCATGACCGCCCCAGCCAGGACGCGGCCGGCGAAACTTTGCGGAATGGCGTCGCCATAACCGGTGGTGGACAGCGTGACCACCGCCCACCACATTGCCTGAGGGATGCTGCCGAACTTTTCCGGTTGGATGTGGCGCTCGATGACATAGGCCGCGAGCGCGACACCGAACAGAACGACGCCGAAAAGCGTGGTGACGCCGATCAGGTTACGCGCTTCGTTGGCCAGCACCCTGCCCAGTACCGGGAAGAAGGTCGAGTCGCGCAGCGGTTTGAGCAGCCAGACAGCACAGTAGAGGCTCCGGTCGGGCGTGCCTTCGAGCAGAAATGCAGCGAGTGGAACCAAAACCGCGAGCATATCAATGGCGATTGCAGGCGTCCTGTCCCGAAGGTCTCCCGCCCAGTGCTTGATCAGAGTCTCGGCCATCTGTAGGAGATAAGCGCCCCAAATGACCGCCAGCACGGCAGTCAGAGCCAGCCTGCTTCGTGCGGACATGTCCGGCATGGTGAGCGCGGCCACCGCCAGCAGCCCAGGCGCAGCTAGCACCGCGTTTAGCGGTGCGTGAATTCTCAAGAAAGGCAGGACCGACATTCTGTCCCCACGAGCGGATGCTATTCCTCCAGAATAGGATGCCTTCAGGGCAAGCGCAAAGGTGGCGCTTTCACTGGGATGTTCATCACGACGTGAACTCAGATGGCCTGAACGTGAACCGACAGGCCGCAACCGAGAATGGCCCATCCGGGCAGTTGCAATAGGTTTGAACCGTTCGAAGGAGCCGGGCCGACGAGTTCAAGGCCGTAGACATGCCCGGCTCGAAGACGGCGGCATGTCGGCAATGGCCAGGGTGACGGCGGCGACACCCAAGAAGAGCGCTCCGATCCGCCTGCATGAGGTTCCCTCCCGCCCTTCGCCCGCTACCCAAAACATGTGCGGCACCACAAGCGGCAGGAAGGACACTCGAGAGCCGCATTTAGTACGCGACGGCAACTGCATGGTTGCGAAGTTGCGTGCGCCCAAGCTACCGGGGCCGGTGAGTCACCGCAGAGGCAACTCAAGGAGGCACCGTCCTGGTCTTGTGGCTTCGATCCAGCCGCCCTGAGCGGACTCGAGGGATACAAAGCGGTACGATACATGAGATCCGATTCTCCTGCGGTCGTCCCGCCCAGTTCAGAATGAAGCGGCCTACCTTGACTTTGTGGTCCAATGACTGAGTACCCGCGCCTCAAATACAGTATGCAAGCCGTTCGCAAGGCAGGCGATCGGCTGGCAAAACCTATGCAGCTCGGACAAGACACCACTGCCGGCCAGTACGTGGACACGATGCGAATCTTCTCAATCGCCAATAGCTGGCGCGACTCGCACTTTCTGCCCATGCGGAGCGTTCGATTCTCTGTCGGTCACCACATCAAAGCCCTGCGATTGAAGGGCGACATGGCATCGCGTCCAAAGCGTCTGGCATCCATTTGTCGGAAGCTTCGAGAGTCCACCACCAATTTGGACACCATGAACGATATCGGCGGCTGCCGAGCGATCATGCCCGATATCGATAGCGTCCGCTTGCTTCTAGAATCGCTGCGAGACAAGTTCCCCCATGAGATGCACTGTCGGGAATTTAACTATATCGATGAGCCGAAGCCGGACGGCTATCGAAGTCACCATATTGTTTTCCAGTACCGACCCAGAGCTGCCCACACCCAGGCTTTCGAGGGACGACGCATCGAATTGCAAGTTCGGACCACACTTCAGCACTCATGGGCAACTGCAGTTGAGGCCGTCGGGCTGTTCCAGCGCCAGGATTTGAAGCACGGAAACGGGGAGCAGGATTGGCTACGTCTTTTCCAGCTTATGTCGGCGGAATTCGCCCAGGTTGAGCAGTGTCCAATTCGTGTCGGTGGTCCGGATCGCGATGACCGAGTGCGGGAACTGCGGGATATCAACAGGCGTATAGGTGCAACAAGTATACTGGCAGATATCACGAATCTTACCCTCCGCTCAGAGAGCCTCGTACAGCCAGCGCGACATTTTCGGCATCATTTGGTGCAATATAGAGCGGATCAGAACGTTACGATTCAATCATTCCGAACTCTCATCATGGGGGCGCGGAAATTGGAAGAAATAGAGAAGAAGATCGCGCTAAGGGGAATTGATTGGACGGTTTCGTTGGTCGAGGTGGATAAGGTGGAACAGCTTGTCGACATATACCCGAATTACTTTGGGAACGTTTCATTGTTCGCCCGCAGTCTGAAATCCATATGCTCGGGAAAGTCACTGTCTACAGAATAGCCCACACCGGATCGTAGCTCCGAAGGAACGCCCGACTATGGCTGGCCAAGCGTCGCTTTCCGTTTGAAGGAGCCGGACATTGGCCTTCCTCGACAGTCTCCTGGGTCTGGTCCGAACGGACAATCTCCCGAAAGCTCACACCTATTTCAGCGTTGCCAGCACGCCTGCCGCTGACTGCAGGTCTGCTGTCTCCAAGTGATGAGGTCGACGACGCCGTAAATTTCCGCACGCCCACTCCTGCGAGCCAGAACAGCCGACGAAATCGCGTTCTCCAAGGCAAGCAACATTCCTATTCCTCCCGGCAACCCACCGGCCCTGCGAACGTACTCGCGCCAACTTTGTTCCTTCAGCTATCCAGTTTTGTCGACATCCGTTTTTGTCGAGCATCGTCGACCCCACCCCCACCTCTTGTCGACATCACACTGGCAAACAAAACGCCACCTGCGATGAAGGCAAGAAGCGATCGATGGCGTATCCTGCGCAAGCCTGACAGCGCCTTGCCACTTGCCCCTGACTTCCAAATGTCTGGCCTAGAACCGGGACATGAAACGTGCACGTCTCGACTTCACCGCCCCAGCGGCAGTTTAGATACGGCTACCAGTTCTTCCTCGTCTCTGATCCCAGCCTGATAGTTTGCTATAATACGAGAAGCGAGCGCTTCACGATGCTCTGGTGACTGACCCCCGGTTTTCAACTTCTCGAACACACGGCCTATCAAGGCCACTTCGGATGAATCGAACACGCCAGCTTCTGTAACTTTTTGATAGATCGGCATGGCCCTTCCCTCACTGCAACGCGAAACTAATCTCACTCGGAGATTCGACGCAAAGCAAAAACGACTCGGCGTTTGACTCACCCCCCTGAGTGATGCTTGGGAGAGGCTTAAGAGCAGACACGTGCGCGGCTCGCCCCAGTGACCTCTGCCTCTGCCGCCGCCTAGAAATGAGTTCGGAACCGAGCCAAGCCTTATTCGTTACAGGTGCTGGCATTTCGGAGGTATCTAATGGAAATCCAAGGCATCTACGCCACCCTCGCCACAGCAAGCATGGATCGTGCCGAGAAGTTCTATACCGAACTTTTCGCCCGGGAGCCTGACGATCGTCCCATGGACGGATTGATCCAATGGCGCGGCATCGCAGGGGCGAATATTCAAATCTTCCAGGACAGGGACAATGCAGGATCCGGTAGACTGACCGTTGTTGTCCCAAGAATGGATGATGCCCGTAGATCGCTCGAGGAAACTGGGGTGAAACTCACCGGCGAGTCCGAGGGTGACTACGGACGGATTGCCCAGTTTGCGGACCCGGACGGAAATCGCATCACCCTTGCTGAGCCACCCTCTAGCCCTTTCAAAACATAGAAGGCTTCATGCGCCTAGACGCGCTGGCAAGCTCGAACTACGACCAGGATCACCCCACGACCAGAATCGCCAATTGGCCTGCTGCCGGTTTTTCGGACACGCGGTTAAGCTAACATAGCTTTTTCCTCGAACTCCACGGGGCTCAGATAGCCCAGTGTCGAGTGCCTCCGCCGAGCGTTGTAGAAGCGCTCGATGTAGTCGAACACATCCGCCCTGGCGGCATCTCTTGTCCTGTAGACCTTGCGGGCTGTGCGTTCGGTTTTGAACGACGAGAAGAAGCTCTCCATGGCCGCATTGTCCCAGACATTGCCCGACCGGCTCATCGAACACGTAATGCCGTGGTCGGCCATCAGGTGCTGGAACTGCTCGCTCGTGTATTGCGATCCTTGGTCGGAATGATGAAGCAGGCTGTCGGGCTTGCCTCGGCGCCAGATCGCCATGATGAGCGCATCGGTGACGAGTTGGGCTGTCATGTCGGCCTTCATCGCCCAGCCGACGACAGGTTCGGTGCCGATGCCTCGAAGGTGCGGTCGAGGAGGTTGTCCGACACTGCCGCTCGCTCGCCCGTATCCTTCGGCAGTCCGCGACGCCGAGGCCGGGCCCGCAAACCGTTCTCCCGCATGAGCCGCTCGATGCGATGCAGGCCGCAGGAGAGACCCTCGGCCAGAACATCGTGCCAGACGCGACGGGAACCATAGGTGCGATCGCTGCTCTTGAAGCTGCGGTCGATCCTGGAGACGAGGATCTCGTCGTGCCGGGAGCGGGCGCTGGGACTGCGGTTGAGCCAGGCATGGAAGCCCGACCGGGATACATCCAGCGCACTGCACAGCCATGCCACCGGCCATATGTTCCGGTGCCTCGCGATGAAAGCGAACCTCATGTCACTTCCCTCGCGAAGTAGGCTGCGGCCTTTTTTAGGATGTCGCGCTCCGCCTTCAGCTTGGCCACTTCCTTGCGCAGCCGGTCGATCTCCTGCTGCTCCGGCTTCATCTGCCCATGACCGGGAAACGCATGCTGCGGATCGGTCGACAGCTCGCGCACCCATTTGCGCAGCACATTCTCGTGGAGATCGAGGTCGCGGGCACCCTGGGCAACCGCAACGCCCCGATCCTTGATCAATCTCACCGCCTCAAGCTTGAACTCGCGGCTGAACTTCCTTCTTTGCATTCCAACTCTCCAGTTCCGTTAAACACCTTATCTCCGTGTCCACGAAACCGGCAGCAGGCCATTCCAGCCCGTCGTGTGCGGAACTTACGGTTGGAGTCATATAGCTGTGGCGTTATCGAGCCTGGCGCAGCGTTACAGCGCCGACCCAAGTTGGCTGCCAGGCCTGCGCGCAACCACCCAGGCGTCCACCCGTTGACCCATGCTGGTTGATTCCAGCGCACTCCTGCACTTGCCCCGCTACTGACTTTTTTCCTTGCGGCGGGAACCGATTGTAGCGGCTCTAGTTGACTTCCCAGCGCCCCCGGACAGAGGCGCCCGAGAGTTGTTCGGACAGCTTTCAAACGAAGCCCGCCACCGTTCCCTCAGTGGCGGGCTTTACGTGTTTAGCCGCGCGAGGTGGATTTGAGTACCTACGTGAGACAGCGTATGGCTGAAATCAAAGATGATCCCAACCTTCGCAGGCGCACGCGAGCTAAGGGCCGGCCTTCCCTAAGGCAGCTCTCCGCTGCCTCGCGGCTACTCGCAACGCTGGGCTTCCGCAAGCGGTTGCTGATCCTGGTTCATCTGATGGATGGTGAGAGATCGGTATCGGAGCTGGTCTCTTTAATCGGCGGGACACAATCCGCCCTCTCACAGCATTTGACCGATATGGCCAAACTCGGAATTGTCAAATCCCGAACCCAAGCCCAACGGCGGTTATATTCCTGCACGTCCGAGCAGGCGAAGATGCTCGTCGGCTTCCTCAGCAACCTAGCCGACAATGACAAACTCCCGGTGGGAAAAAGATCGGGAAAGAAGTCTTCTTCCTGGCGCCCCGGGTGATCCCGAAGGCACGCCTGCTCGGAACCGGATTAACATTTTGTTTATAGATGGAAAAGGCCGAACCTCCCGAACCGATCCCGGACAGCATGCTCCTGGCCGCAGCAAAGTGCAGGCCGTTCTTCGAAAGCAACACCTCGACGATTGGAATGAAGTTGGCCGACGCACTGCCTCGAGAGCTACCGCGCCGGCCAGACCTGCAGGTCCGCCGGTCGCTAACAGGCCAGAATGATTGTCGCCCGCCATGTGATGGCTCTGCATTCGTTATCTGTCCCCATATGGCGTACAGTGTCTCGTCGTCCGTGACATTTTACCGGCATCGGACGTTTGGAAGTGACCCTCATGCTTTCGCCCTAACAGGAGCTGAAGGTATAGATTCGGTCAAGACTACCTCCGCGACATAGTTCGTCACTACGAAAAGCTCCTTATCCATTCAAGATCGGCTTGTGGAGCGAGAGCGGGAGCAAGGGCGTGCAAACCGCAGTCCTGCGCGCTCCCGCAACAGCGGACGATTGTCGCGCGTTGGACGGAGGAAATTCGCCCCCGCCGCGGGCGGTGAACGGGACAGCCGTAGGAGCGTCAGCATAGCGCCGGCCGCAGGACGGGACGCGGGACCGACTGTCCCCGTCCGCGGCGGTCCGCAATGGCCAAGCTGCCATCGCGGTGCTGCATCGCCTTTGCGATCACTTCGAAGGCGCTGTCGACTTCCTCATAGATCTTGCTTACCGCGATGCCCTCTCGGTCCGCAGCTTCCATGACGTGGTCGGCTAGATCGTTTATCGCGCCCGGGTCGTCGGTCACCGCATCCGGCAGATGCTCTGCCATCCACCTGTCGAGGAAATTGGCGCGCGTGTGGTCATTTTTCAATAGCAACCGGCGCATATTAGGTTCCCGCTGATCTTGTGAAGGCCCCGCACCAAGGTTTGGCGACGAGGTCGCCATCACCGCACAACCTACGCTGAGGTATATTCAATGTTTCTTTTGTGAGTGCGCTTCTCGCCTTTGCTTTTTTGCTGGGCAGGATTCCTCGGTTTGGACTTAGCCTTCAACGAAGGCGAATTCACCATTGGCCTTGGTACGCGAGTTGCCCACCTGATCCACGTTATATCGCGATTGCTGTAAGGACGCCCACGGCCGCTCGCTACGATCATCCCCGAAAGCTTTCGATGTACCAGGTGATCTTGCCGTCCACCTTCATCGGCTTGTGGATCATCAGCCTCTTGGGGAGGTGTTCGGGATGGACCTCGAGGAGCGTGATCTTGACCGATGGCTTGCACCGGTTGCAGTCGAATTTCAGCTTCAACGGATCAGCGCCGCCGCCATAGACCATCATGAGATCGGCCGATCTGCAGTAGCGGACATTGCCGCAACTGCATTCCACCTTCACAATCATATTGTGCCGGGTCGCCTTCCCCAGGGTGTCGATCGGTTCGTGCGCCCTGAGAACAGAAAAGGAACAAATTCCTTGCCCGTCAAGCGGTCTTATGGAATCTTTCCGCAGATGAGCGACGAACCAATCAGGCTTCCCGACGGCATAACGCCAGCGCCACGCGAGCGCGCCAGAGTGCTAGGCCGTGAACTCATAAATGCGGATGACCGAGCTGGGGTGGTTTGCAGACCTTCCACCGATGCGGTAGCTCTTCCCTATGAGAGAACCTGATTTCGACGTTGATGGTTGGTGCTTGGATGATGGGGAGGAATACCATCGGGCGGCACCCGATACTTTTTGGTGTCCTCCTCGTGAGGCCCGGGAAGGACTGCAGCCGGGCGACTTGGCCAAGCTGATCTTCCGTATGCGCATCGGTGATCCGGACGTGTCCGTTGCGGTGGAACGCATGTGGGTGCTTGTTCGCGAGCGTATCCCCGGCGGCTATCTCGGCATTCTGGACAATGATCCAGGCGCGATAGAGCAAAACGAGGTGTTCTGGAGCGGCGTCGAACTGCCATTCGCGGCCCGTCACGTCATCGACATCGATGAGCGGGATGAGAATACTATCTCTCTCGCGGCTCAAGAACCTAAGCGGCGCTGGCCCAAGTCCTGAAGGCCGAACATCCGCTAGGGCACATGTGCGAGCACACGGGTTGCGCGAAGCACGGAGGGTTCGGCTTTGCTCGGCCTCGCCAAGAGCCGCATTGGTTCTGTTTCGAGCACCGAGGCGACGGGGAGCGCTATCTCTGAAGGAGGAAACCCATGGTAGATAGACCACCGTATATGCCCACAGGAATTGGCATCGGCATGCTGAGGGACGACGAAACGAAGATCGGCGTCCTAATTTTCGAGACGGCGGAAGGCAATTTCGACTTCGCAGTCAACTTGCAGGCGGTCGACGTCATTCGCAAGGCGCTCAGCAAAATCGAGACGCACCTCACGAACGGCAAAATCTCGGACGTGGATTAGCCGGTGAAACTATTTTATGCCCCTGACGTTCTTGCCGTCTCAGGTAGGTGGGCAGGTGGTACTTGGCAGGATTTAGGAAGTTCGGGTGTCGGCAATGTCTCGGCGCCAGCAAGGTTTTTCAATGCGCAAAGTGGCTGAGCTCAAACGGCACGTGTTGCCCGACGGGAGTGCACCGAACCGGCTGCAAAGGGTCTACGATCAGATGCCCTATGTGTCGTGGCAGCGGCCTCCAAAGCCCGGAACCTAGACGTCAAACAGATCAGTAGGCCCGCGACCGATCTCATCAATGATGTCGGGCGTGTTGTTGCGCGGCGAACCGACCTTGCTGTCGATCGGCCACATCTTCATTAGATCGGACGGAAAGGGCTTCATCAGCTCGCGAGGGTCCTGCTCCGGCCCAAGCCAGCGCATGTACTCGGCCGGCGCCAGGATCACCGGCATGCGGTCGTGGATGGTCGCCATCAGCTCGTTCGGCTCGCAAGTGGCGATGGCGAAGGTCCGCACAAGTTCGCCGGTTACCTCGTCGGTATACTCTTCCCAGATCCCGGCCATGGCGAAAGGCTCGTCAGATTTCATCGCGATGGCGTAGGGCTGCTTTTTCTTTCCCGACGCGTCGAGCTTCTGCCATTCGAAATAGCCGTCGACGGGCACCAGGCAGCGGCGCGCATTGTAAGCCTTGCGGAACAAGCCATTACTGGCGATCGTCTCGCAGCGGGCGTTGACAGGTGGCGGGCGGCCGCCACCTTCCCGAGCCCAACCGGGGACCAAGCCCCAGCGAGCCGAAACAAAGCCGGCCATGCTGGTCGACAGCTCTTCTCGGATGATGATCGGATAGGTCAGGCTTGGCGCGCCGTTCCAGAGAGGAAAGCTGTTGCCCAGCCGTTCGACCTCGCCAGGATGGGCGAATTCGAACCGACGAACCATGTCAGGGATTGTGGTTTTCACGAAAACTCGTCCGCACATGCACCAGAGATAGGGACCCGAAAAGCAAGAGTCTACTTCGGGACCGCTATTCGATCGCGCCGCCCTCGCCGACAGCCTCCGCCTCTCTGACGGCAGGCAAGCGTTGGCTATTGCCTATCCCGGAAATCGAGCAGCTTGGCGTGACGTAGCTTCTCCTCGCCCTTCAGGAACCGCACGCGGCCGACCAGACCGGGCTTGAGCCATTCTGCCTTTGCCTTGGCCAAGCCTATCGGAGCCGGCCCGCCGACCTTCCGTTGCACACGATCCAAAGCGCTTGTCGCTTATCAGCCTTGAACGTGACGAAGGCGCCGCCGGCATAGCGGCCCTTGTCTGCCATGAGGACCATGGCTGGTTTGCCCGCCTCGCGTTGAACGCCAATGATGTCCATTTCCTTTTCGGCATAGCACTTGATCTTGCGCCAGTTCATCGTCGTCCCGCTGCGATATTTGCTGTTCTTGCGCTTGGAAACTATGCCCTCCAGGCCGGCTTGGTTGACAAGGTGATAGACGGCATCGCCGGTCCCAGGCATCGCTTCGCTGAACTGGATGCGGCCACCGGTCGGGATCAATGCCTGGAGAATGTCGCGGCGGTCTTCCACCGGCATGTCGCGCAAATCGTAGCCGTTGAGGTGCAGGAGATCGAACGCCACCAGATAGAGGTCTCGCGACGGATTGCGGCTCGTGACGGCTGATTGCAGTGCATGGAAGTCAGACAGGCCAGCTTCATTGATGGTGATCGCCTCACCGTCGATGATGAAATCCTTCGCTTCGATCGCCGCTGCTTCGCCGGCAAGCTGGATATGGCGACCTGTCCAATCGTAGCCATTCTTGGTGATCAGCCGAATCCCGTCGTCGTCCTTTGTGACTTGGGTCCGGTACCCATCGAACTTGATCTCGTGGAGCCATTCGGCGCCCTGTGGCGGGGTGTCGACCAGTTCGGGCTCCATTGGCTTAATGAACTTCAGACGCATCAACTCACTCACGCAAACCGTCGATTCAATAAGCTTTAGCTAAAGTAGTTCCGGAACGTTTGGCGTGGCCGGATGTTGCCACCCGCATGACGAAGCTATCTGACCTCGGCCCCCCGATTCCCGGCAAACTGCATGGAGGGAAGCACATTGAAGAGCATCTTCACTTCTACAACTGCCCGCACTGCGGTCAGCGGGTCGACCAACGGGATCTGCGCCAAGTCTTCTGGCATGAGCGGCCTGGTCATGAACCGCTGGAGCTGGAGCCTGAGGCGAAGGTGATAGAATTTCCAAAGCGGAAATAACAAAGCCCGCCGGGCGTGAGCCAGCGGGCCGTTGACGGCAGATCTTCGATTAGCCGGTTGGGCCTGTGACCCTGTTCGACGAAGAGATTTAGGCCGTAACATCGGACGGTGAGATCGGCAAAAGAATCGAAAGAACCACCTACGGGCAAAGAATGCATAAACTTTGATGGGTCACATTAGAGCTTGGTTCGCCGGCTCGTGGTAATTGCACGCTCGCTAATGTCTGTCGGGGGTTTGAAATGTTCAGGATTTTGCGCGGCTTTGCCCGCTCCCGCAGCGGGTCGATGATGCCGCTCTTCCTGATGAGCCTGATGCCCCTGATCGCGGTCATCGGCTTCTCGGTCGACTATACAAGCGCGGTCCAGACCAAATCCAACCAGCAGCAGGCGCTGGATGCCGCGATCCTGACGATCACGACCATGGACATCACGTCGACGCTGGCGCAGCGCCAGACGCTGCTGCAGGATTCCTTCGCCGCGAACGGTGGACAAGGCACCGCGACGCTGACCAACTTCGTGGCCGGCAACACCACCACCGCCACCACGGCGCAGGCCACGGCGAGCTTCGCCATGCCGACCGTTTTCATGAGCATCGCCAGGATCAACACCGTACCGATCGCCGTCGCCTCTGCGGTCAGCAAGCCGCCCGCGCTGGTTGCGGCTACCTTCAAGGTCTCCGGGGTTTCGGGTTACTGGAACAAGACAATGACGCTTTACGGCACGCAATTCGGTGCGACGGTGGCCAAGCCGCTGATGACGATCGACTATACCTATGGGAACACCAAGGATCCCAAGGGCTACGGCACGACCAATGTCAACGTCCTCACCACCGATTCAGCCGGCAAGACCGTCACCACGCTGGTCCAGAAGCAGGTCTGCACCGTCGGCAACAATCCGCCAAGCGGCGTGACCCTCAAGACCGATGCGAGCGGCACGAAATACTACTGCGTCGATACGATGTATCCGGCCAACAGCGCCGGCGCGGCGATCGACGTCAGCGCGATGGGCGGCCTCTATTTGCAGATGGACGTACCGTCGGGCAACCCGAAAAAGCTGATCTCAAACGATCCAACGACGTCCAACCGGCTCTATAGCGGTTTGAGCGCGACCACCTTGACCGAGACGGCCACCGGCCAGCCTGTCGACATCTTCAGCGTGGTGCCTTGCGGCGCGACAGCCTACCAGGCTTGGGAAGATGGCGGCAACTCGGTCCCGGCGCCAGTCAGCAACGCCGACTTCTTCTACAACGTGACCGGCAAATGCGACTACAACAAGCGGCCCTCGGAGACGGCGCTGACACAGTGATGTGGACGATCCGCCACAAGGAAGACCAGTCAGTCCGCCAACCCGGCATCGTGGTGGACGATAGCATCGAGCACCGTTTCATAGACGCTGCCGGTCTCTTCCTCGATTTCCGTGCTGCTGATCCCGATCGCCTTGGCGTCGGCGAAAAGCTTCTGAATAGACTCGGCAACTGAAAATCACGTCCGAACTTGCCAGACCTGACACATTGCAGCTCATCCACTTGTCAAGGAAATTGACGCCCCGCGTGCTCATTCGGGCATAAGTCGCCGGGACGTATTAGGTTCCGCTCATCCTTCTGGCCGCGGAGTGACGCCCACTGCGGCCGCCTCACTTCCCTTTGCTTCGCTGGATCGCTTTTGGAGAGCGGCTTGCAGCCGTGCAGCGGCCAGCAAAACGCTGTCCGGGGTCGGTTCGGGGGGATTGGCCTTTTCCATGTTTTATAACAAATGTTAGTCCCGATTGTTCCGGCTGAGGCTGCTGGCGCGTGTCTACGGCGCAGTCTTTTCAAGTCGCAAGCTGCCGAGAGCTTCGAGCGACTGCGCACTCTGCCCTCGATAATGATCTCTGCCGAGGACTGTGACGCGGCCCTCGGCTTGATCAGAATGGTGATCGAGCAAACGTGTCCCGCCGGCGTCCTGCCTAGCCGAGAGATGGTCAATGCGCTCTATGGGCCGGCCCCGAGGGATGAGGCGGAGGCGCTCGCCAAAGCGATCATCGCCACTGTGGAGAAACTGACCACGCCGCCCTGAGACCGCGAGCGACGACTACTTCGTCAAACCGGGTTGGAATGCACTATAGCATCAAGGATGGTTTGATAGAGGCTGTCGACCTCCTCGTCTATCTCCCCCCGCTTTATGCCGACTGCCTTGGCATCGGCAATGAGCTTGTGCGTGAGTTCGTCAACGGAGATCACGTCCGCGTTGGTGGTCCCAGGGACGTTGTTGGCGATCCATTGATCGAGAAAGATGACGCCGCGCGTGCTCATTCGGGCATAAGTCGCCGGGACGTATTAGGTTCCGCTCATCCTTCTGGCCGCGGAGTGACGCCCACT